>NZ_JAQCZB010000019.1:0-37395 GCF_027682785.1 Coprococcus sp. AF51-11b1
TATGCTCACTCCACAAGAGATGCGAAACGAAAATCGGTTCGGCTTCTTGATAAAGTGGTGGGCAATGACTAAAAAATTTCCCTTATTTCCCTTGTGATTATCTCATAAGGGCAAAAACAAGGGAAACTACATATCATTTTACTAATGGACAGGCGGGAAAGCCTGTAAAATGGGAAAGTTAGAGGGATAATTATATAAATTCCAGTTTGTATAATTGAAAAAATGAAAAACGCATAGACAACTGTGTCTATTAGTGAAAATACGACATTTCTCGCTTTGTGTCGTGTTATTTACAGATAACAGCTTCTATATTTGATGATGAAAGGAGGAGTTGAGGTGGACCAAGTAAAAATCGGGAATTTTTAAAAAAAACTTCGCAAAGAAAAAGGCATTACACAGGAGCAGTTGGCAGAAATATTAAATGTCTCTGGAAGGACCGTATCCAGATGGGAAACCGGAAACAATATGCCGGATATCAGTATTCTTGTGGATATTGCAGATTATTATGATATCAGCATTCCTGAGATTATCAGTGGAGAAAGGAAAAGCGAGATGATGAACGAAGAAGAAAGAAAAATTGCTAAAACAATGTCAGATTATGCAACTACAGAGAAAGAGAAGATTTTTAAGGAAATGAAGATCCAAAGTGTCATGGGAGTTTGTGCATTGGTTCTATACTGGATTCTGCATGAAACAGGTGCATATATGTATAATGATGTGTTAGGAAAGCTTGCCGGCTATTGTGAGACCTTGGTATCTGTGTCAGTCATAATGATGGCAGCATTTACGACAGGATCTTTAAGCAAGGTGCGGAGCAAGAGTAGGAAAGTTTTTGTGTTCGAAAATTTCCCAAAACCTATGCAATTAGTTGTAACTGCAGTTGTTGCTTTTGGTGGAGCTGCTGTGATCAAGCTGGTACTGGTGTATTTTTTCGGCTTATAAGTATTTTCAAATTCGTATTACATACTATGGAAAAAGAACTTTTTGACATTTCCACAGATGCGTGCTAATATGATTATAGAAAAAGAGTGCTACCGATAGACGGTTAGTCCGTTTTACTATTTAGAATATCATCAAAGATAACCGCTTAGTTTACCAGACCAGGGCGGTTATTTTTGTGGTTTATGATTATCTTTGCCTAATGTATATCCGATACTAAAGCAGGTTAAGCCGAAGCTCACTACTGCTATGAAGTCAATAATACTCATTGGCTTAGCCCTCCTTTCCACTGGATTCCTTTACAGGTTTCTATGTAATCAGAGGGTCACAGGTCTCCGTTTCACTTCGGTCGTTGCAAAACGAGTGCCACTGGCACTCTGCAACCCTCTGGAGAAGGACTAACCGCCTGCCGTTATGGTAGCACCCATGTTTCGATTATAACAGTTAAAAATTACCGGTGCAATATAAAGTTGGGAGAGTAGCATCTGTTAGCCGTGGAAGAGAATCTTTTCGACCAGGGCTTCTGGTGCCAAAACGGTGCCAAGAAATCAGGCAAATAAAAATATATGGTGCAGATCAGCCGTTTTTCACTATATTTTGGAGAGAAAACCATAAAAAATAAGAAGTAAAACGGGATTAAAGTATCGTGAAGGTGGACGTACTGTAGGATCAGGACGTGTTGCTACAATCATCGAGTAATATACGTGATGGCATTGAGCCGTGCAAATAAGTAAATAATATCAGGGAAGAGTGCTTGCATTCTTCCCTGTATTTTTTGCTTATTTATAAGGTGAAATTCCGCGATTGAATGAGTCAGTCGAAAAATCCCACGCTATATCTGATTTTTCTGAATTAAATAAATCTTAAGAGCAAGTTCTATTTCCGTATGTCTGGAATTATCTCTCAAATCAATTTCAAGTAAATCACAAATTTTCTGAAACCGATATTTCACAGAATTATAATGTAAAAAAAGCTTTTCAGATGCCAGCTTTAAATTCCATCCACAGTTGATGATAGACTGTAGTGTTTCAATCAGGTTTGCATGATGCTGGTCATCGTATTGCTGCAGAGGTTTTACATATTTATCGCAGAATTCAATTGCCTCGTTATTGGATGAAATAGAAAATAATAAGCGATAGATTCCAATCTGATCATAAAAGAACAAACGGTTAAATTGCTGAATCTGATAGACAGTCTGGATGACCTGCTTTGCCTGTTGGTAGCTGTTGTGAATATTGATAATGTCATCTACATACATTCCAACTCCCATTGAAATAGTAAAAGGAACGGCGTTCAACAGACTGTGCTGGATTTGACTGAATGTATCTGAAAGGGTTTTACGGGCGCTGACAGGCAGTTTTCCAATGATCAGAAAGGCAATAAAGTCACTCTGTGAATAATAAATAGTGGAAGGGAATGCCTGCTTGATACACTTAATAGAAGTATCAAAAATCCGGTCTGTATATTTCTGAAGCTTTTCATTTGTTCCGGTATCCAGATCACGCAGATAATACTTTTTAATATTGTTTATATCGATGATCGCAACAAATCCGCCGCCGTCCAGATCCCAGCCGTATAAATGGGCACGTGTATTGATCTCTTCACGTGTTTTGACGTTGTTAAGCATTAGATCACCTACAAAAGAAGAGTAATATTTCTCTTCGATCATCCGGTTACTGATTCGGATCTGCATACGCAGGATAATTACGATACTGGCATATTCGATCGCTGTTTTGTAGATATTGGAGTCAGTATCCGGATATGTCCGGTCAGAACGGTCAGAAAGAAGCATAATATATCCAAATTTCTGCTCTTTATTGACAACGTCGATACACTGATATTTCTCTCGGTATTCATTTAAAATAATTTCATATGATAATCCCTTCAGATAAAGACTATCCTCGCTTACATTTTCAGAAAAATATACTTTGTGGAAAACAGTATCAACATAGGCAGTCGGTTCCTGGATCAGAGTACTCAGTGTCTGCAAAATTTGATGGATAGAGCGGTCATTTATTGCCAGTTCCAGGAAACTCTCGTGAATCTTGGAAGATTCTTTTAGCTGCTCCGCCTGTTTGGATATAATTCCGGACAGAGTTGGATTGATAATGTCGGCAAATGCGTAGATTGCCGGACAGTAGATCAGTGGCAAAGCTTTTTCATCACAAAGTTTTTTGGCATTTTCCGGAATAACCTTTATGTACCGGTCCGATTTGACAATCAGTGCACTGATATTTCTTGACAACAGCTTGCTGATGAAATCAAGAAAAGCATTAGGCGTCTTTTCCAGGGCATAGGTCGTTGTGATTACAACTTCATTTCCTTTTAACCACTGGAAGCCATCCGGAGTATCAACGACGGTTACTGTGGAGATTTCTCTGTGTATACCGAGATTTCCGGAAATAAGTTTTAATCCCTTAATAGTTGGCAGTTGTAATAGTTCTTCGACAGTCATTTTTAGTCTCCTTGTAATAAAATTGTATCTCAAATACAAAAACTGATAAAATAATTATATCACAAATACAAAAAAATGATGTCGAATATAAAAAAATCAAGATAAATTTGTACATGATATATATAGAAAGCAAAGTTGTTAAGTTGTAAACTTATCATCAACAAGAGGAAACTGGATAACAAAAAAGGAACATGAAGAAGAAAGGAAGAGAGTATATGGATTATGTAGAGATTTCTAATTCAATGATAGTGTATTTGCTTTGTGGTATTACGGTAGCAATTGCATTTGTCCAGGCTGTTCTTTATATCCGAATGGCAAAGAAAATGACAGTGAAGGCAAACATTCCGGCAACAGTGCCGAAGACAGCATTCAGAGTCGGTCTCATTTCCGCAATCGGACCTGCACTTGGTGTATTTATCGTAATGGTTGGTCTTATGACTTCAATCGGAGGCCCAATGGCATGGCAGAGACTTTCCATCATTGGTGCAGCACCGACAGAGCTTACTGCAGCAACGCTTGGTGCTGAAGCGGCAGGCGCAGAGCTTGGAGGAGCTGGATTTACACTGAAAGTTATGGCTGTCAGCTGGTTCGTAATGGCACTCAACGGAGCCGGATGGCTGGTTGTAACAGGTCTTTTTACACCTGCACTTGAAAACTTAAGAACAAAGATGAGCGGTGGCGATTCAAAATGGCTGGTTGTAATGAGTGGGGCCTGTTCACTTGGTATCTTCGGTTATCTGGATGTCAACGAAATTGGTAAAGGATGGGGAAATGCAGCAGCCGTTGCCGGTGGTATTATCGGAATGGCAATCCTTGAAAAATTTGTAGCAAAGAAAGTTCCAAAAATCAGAGAGTACAATCTTGGTATTGCAATGATCATCGGAATGTTATTTGCAATCATCTATGATATGGCAGTTGGAGCATAGGAGGGTATGATTATGGAAAATAAAGAATTAATGTCAGAATGGAAAAAGAATAGTATTAAAATCGGTACTCCTACAAACCTGCTCGCAGCATTTACATCATTTATACCGGTTATCTGGCTGTGTATTACCTATAACTGCTGGCCGGATCCGAAAGTAGTACTTGCAGGATGGGGAATGGTTGCATTATCATTTGGTGCATTCTATGTTGTTGAACCAATTTCTTACTATGCAGCTCTTGGACTTACTGGTACATACTTAAGTTTCCTTTCAGGAAATATCGGTAACATGCGAGTTCCATGTGCAACAATGGCTCTTGAAACGACGGAGAGTGAACCAGGAACGCTTCAGGCAGAAGTGGCTTCTACAATGGCAATCTGTGGTTCTATTATTACAAACCTGATTGCTACAACAGCAGCTGTTTTAGTAGGATCAGCAGTTGTATCCGTACTTCCAGATGTTATTGTATCCGCTCTTACAAAATATGCAGCAGGTGCAATTTTTGGAGGAACTTTTGGAACCTATGCATTGAAATATCCTAAAGTTGCCATCTTTGGCATGGGACTTCCGCTTATCCTTAAATTTACGATTGCTCCTCCGGCATGGGTACTTATCGTTGTGTCTGTATTCGGAAGCCTTGGATTTGCAAGACTGTTATATGTAAAAGAAAAGAAAACTGCTTAGCGGGAAATGAATAAAAAGCAAAAGATTCATAGAGAAAAGAGGGAATAAGCATGAGTATGTGGAAAGAATGTGAAGGTTTACAGGAAGAACTCGTAAAAATGCGAAGAGAACTGCATCAGATTCCGGAATTTGGTCTTGATCTTCCGGAAACGCAGAAATATGTAACAGATAAACTGGATGAACTCGGAATTCCTTATAAATGTTCAGGAACAGACAGCAGTATCATTGCAGAGATCAAGGGCGGGCAGCCAGGTAAGACGGTTGCACTCCGTGCAGATATGGATGCACTTAAGATTACGGAGGCAAATGATGTCGATTATAAGTCCAAACATGAAGGTCTGATGCATGCCTGTGGACATGACAATCATATTACAATGCTTCTTGGAGCTGCAAAAGTTTTAAATGCACACAAAGCAGAGATTAAAGGAAATGTAAGGCTTTTGTTCCAGACAGCAGAAGAATTATCCAAAGGTGCAGAGATCATGATCAAAGATGGCGCAATGGATGGTGTAGACGCTGTATTTGGACAGCATATTGGAAGTATCATCAACAAAGATATCCCGGCAGGAAAGGTCATTATTACTCCTGGATGCTGTATGGCATCATTCGACAGATTTGTGATCCATGTAAAAGGAACTGGCTGTCATGGATCTACTCCGGAAAAAGGAACAGACCCGATCACAATGGCATCTCATATTGTAATTAACTTACAGGAGATCATTGCACGTGAAGTTTCCGCAGTAAAAGCTGCAGTTGTAACAATTGGTTATTTCCATGGTGGTGTTGCTTATAATGCAATTCCAAGTGAAGTAGAAATCGAAGGAACGATCCGGGCACTGGAAGAACCGATGAGACAGTACCTTGCAAAACGAATTGAAGAGATTGCAAAGAGCACAGCGGCAACATTCAGAGGAACAGCAGAAGTTGAGATGGACTGGGGAGCACCTCCGGTAATCAATAACGACGAGATGGCAGCACTTGTAACTGAAGCCGCAAAAGAAGTTGTAGGTGAAGAGGATGTTGTAAGTAAAGTTCCGGCACCAAATATGGCAGGAGAGGATTTTGCATACTACTTACAGAAAGCACCCGGAGCATTTTTCTTCCTTAGTTCTTCTAATCCGGTAAAGCATACGGATGTTCCTCATCATAATCCACACTTTAATGTAGATGAAGACGTGCTCTACAAAGGATCAGCAATGTTTGTAAAGATTGTAGAAGCTTATCTGAAGTAGTATAATAAAGCAAAAAAGGCAGGATAAGAGTATGAATGCACAGATGATGATTTTATTGTATGCGGTACTATTGTTTGTAGTGATCTATTTTATGATGGTAGTTCCGGGAAAGAAAAAGAATAAAAAAATGCAGGAACTCCATGATTCGATCAAGGTTGGAGATGAGGTTCTTACAATGGGAGGGATTATCGCAACAGTAAAAGAACGGAATGGTGAAATCCTTACAGTAGAGATTGATCCGGAAAAAGAAATCTGTATGAAAATTCTGGTCTATTCTGTATCTACGATTCGTAAATAAGAGCTAAGAGCAAAGGGTGTTTCTCTGTAATATACCAGAAAAACACCCTTTTTTGTAGTTTATAGTTTTTGGAAAATAATAAAAAATTAGCCATGCTAAAAATGACCAAAATTCATTTTTTAATTATGAAATTATTGTGACTATTTGATATTGACCATCAGTCATTTTTTTGTATAATATTCTATAGAATAAAAATGTAAAGACAGGGAGATGATTATTGTGGTCAAAGCGGGAAAATGGATAGCAAAACACAGATTTATAATTTTGTTACTGGGGATACTGCTTTTGATTCCGTCATTTATTGGAATGGCGAAGACAAGAATTAACTACGACTTGCTCAGTTACCTTCCGGAATCACTGGAAACGGTAGAAGGACAGGATGTTATGGTGGATGAATATGGTATGGGTGCATTCGCCATGGTTGTTGTAGAGGATACGGACATGAAAGATATCCAGAAGCTGGCAGACCAGTTTAATAAGGTTGATCATGTCGAAAAAGTATTATGGTATGGTGATGTGGCAGATCTTTCACTGCCGGTAGAGATGATACCATCCGATTTGAGAAAAGCCTTCTACAACGGAGATGCGACACTGATGCTCGCGCTATTTGACAATACGACTTCATCTGACGAAGCAATGAATGCAGTCGGTGAGATGCGTAAGATTGCCAGCAAACAGTGTTTTATTGCAGGTATGACAGGTGTTGTAGCCGATATCAAGAATGTAGCAATGAAAGAAGTCCCGATTTATGTTGTAATTGCGGCAATTCTTTCTTTTCTGGTGCTGGAAATTACCGGAGAATCCTTCTTGGTACCGATTTTTTTCCTGATCAGTATAGGTGCAGCAATTGTATATAATCTGGGAAGTAACATTTTCCTTGGCGAGATCTGTTACGTTACAAAAGCGCTGACGGCGGTATTGCAGCTGGGTGTTACGATGGATTACTCCATTTTCCTGCTGAATAGCTACGAAGAGAACAAGCGCCGTTTCCCGGGAGATAAGAACCGTGCGATGGGACATGCGATTTCTAATACATTCAAATCCATTGTAGGAAGTTCTGTCACCACAGTAGCAGGATTTGTAGCTCTTTGTGTTATGACATTTGCACTTGGTCGTGATCTTGGTATTGTTATGGCAAAAGGTGTTATCATTGGAGTGCTTTGTTGTGTAACAATCCTTCCGGCAATGATTCTTATCTTTGATAAACCGATTGAAAAAACCAAGCATAAACCGCTGATCAAGAGCATGGATAAGGTTTCAGCATTTATCACCAAACATTACAAAGTATGGATCGTTGCTTTCCTGATCTTGCTTATTCCTGCTATTTATGGCAATAATCATACAAAAATTTATTATAATATTGCACAGTCACTTCCACAGTCACTTCCATCAAATGTGGCAAACAGTGAACTGAAAGATGACTTTGATATGAGTACAATGCATATAGTTATGGTAGATAAAGACATGGATGCCAAAGAGAAAAAGGCAATGATGAGTGAAATTGATGATGTCAAAGGTGTAAAATGGACACTTGGACTTAACTCCATCGTTGGATCTTCTATTCCGGAATCGATGATCCCGGATGATGTAAAGAGTATGCTTCAGGGTAAGGATACCGAGTTGATGTTTGTATGTACCAAGTATGAGTCTGCAACTCCGCAGGTCAACAAACAGATCAAACAGATTGATAAGATTGTAAAATCCTATGATAAGTCTGGAATGGTAATCGGTGAAGCACCACTGATGAAAGACCTGCAGGATGTAACAGATATCGATCTGACAAGGGTTAACGTTATTTCAATCGCAGCAATCTTTATTATCATTTTGCTTATATTTAAATCCATCTCGCTTCCGATCATTCTGGTTTCGGTTATCGAGTTTGCGATTACGATTAATATGGCGATTCCGTTCTATCAGGGCAAGAGTCTTCCGTTTGTTGCAAGTATCGTTATCGGAGCAATCCAGTTGGGAGCAACCGTTGATTATGCAATCCTTATGACGACCAGATATCAGAAAGAACGTATGAAAGGCAAGAGTAAGAAAGAATCTGTTGCGATTGCACACAGAATCAGTATGCCATCGATCATTACTAGTGGATTGAGCTTTTTTGCGGCAACATTTGGTGTGACTTGTTATACACAGGTTGATATGATCGGTTCTATCTGTGAACTTCTTTCAAGGGGAGCGATCATCAGTGTGATCGTAGTACTGACTGTCCTTCCGGCGATGTTCCTGATCTTTGATCCAGTCATCTGCAGAACAACTGCTGGATACAGAGTGAAAAAAGATAAAAGTAAAACAGTTGCAGAGCCGACAGCATAGGCTCTGCTGAAAAGGGAGCAGGCTTAACTGATTGAAATCAGCAAAAAGCCTGTTCCTTTTTGCTGTCATACACTTAGAGAAAAATGGCATCTGAAGAAGCTTTTTGTATGTTGAAAATGGGAAGTAATGGCTGTGTACAGACCTTTCCGGAAAATAGAAGGTTGTTCTTTTGATTAAAATGGTATATACTATCTTAGTGTTACCCCAAAACATTCAAGAAAGGATTACATTTATGAAAATGCAGAAAAAACGAATCGTACAGTGCGGACTTTCTCTGATCTGTGCATTCGGTATCGCGCTGTCGGGGATGTCGGTACATGCAGAAGAGGTGGACAGCCTCGAAGATAAGACCAGTAATCTACAGAGTCAGTTGGAAGGGATCAACCAGGATCTGGTTACGATCAGCAATGAAATCGCTGAGACAGAAGTGAAAATTGAAGAGTCTAATAATGAAGTATTCCGTTTGGAAGCATCGCTCCAGATTTCCCGTAATAACGAGGAAGTACAGTATGCAAACATGAAGACTCGAATTAAGTACATGTATGAAAATGGTTCGGACACACTGCTTTCTATGGTATGTGAAGCAAAAAGTATGGGAGAGTTCCTGAACCGTGTAGACTTTATCCAGAATATTACAAAGTACGATAAGGATATGCTGGAGAATATGGTGAAAGTACGTGAAGGTATTGAAGAGCAGGAGGCTGAACTGAAAAGCAGGCAGCAGGAACTGCTTGACCTGCAAAGCCAGCTGGACAGTGAACAGGCAGCGTTGCAGGCAAAAGCAGAAGAGACTTCGACAGACCTTGCCACGGTAAATGCACAGCTTGAGGCGGCACGTGCGGCACAGAAAAAGCAGGAGGAGGAAGCCCAGAGGAAAGCGGATGAGCAGCTGGCAAAAAAGGCACAGGAAGAGACAAAGCAGGCGTCAGCTTCCACCGGAAGTAATACATCTGCGGGCAATAATTCCGGGAACAGCAGTTCAGCGGGGAATAACAGTTCTTCTGGAAATAATAATCCTTCCAACAACAATTCATCGAATAATACTAGTTCCGATTCTTCCAATTCTGGAAGCGGTGGCTATGTGATCCCATCAGGCGGTCTTACCCCGTCAAAGGGAAGGATCTGGTATAATGGACATACCGAGACTTACTATTCTCAGAAGGTACTTCCGGGAGGAGGGCTTGCGATCCCAGGACGCCATATAGCAAGTGACGGAACAATCAGGGATGCCGATGGTTACATTGTTTTGGCAAGTGATGATTACCCGAGAGGAACAGTTGTAGAGACGTCACTTGGTGCTGGAAAAGTATATGATACCGGAAGTGGATCCGGAAATATAGATCTGTATACAGATTGGTAAAAGAAAAGCGGGGCAGTAAAGGACAAACCTTTTACTGCCCCGCTTTTGAATTTAATGGGATATGTATTTTCAGTGAATTGAAAAGGCATATTTTGCTTTGTACTGGAGAAGTCCGGTTACTGTGCTTCGTAGGTTGCCTTAGCGTCACGTATCAGCTTGTCGAATTTATCTGCATCCCATGCAGCACGTCCTGTAAAGAGTCCATGCAGAAGAAACAGAAAGGTATTTACTCACCGGAAGGATGGGCTCACTACAAAGTTACAGGTGAAGCTGCACCGGAAGAATAAAAATGTTATAATTTGTTTATGGAATGAAGTCCTCTTGTGTGTTACAATACAAGAGGACTTTTGTTTTATAGAGAATAGTTGTCGAACGAAAGGGTGAAAACTATTAAAGAAAGGAAAGTGGAAGAGAAAATTACAGTTCGGATGACAGATACATACCTGTTTGACTTTACGTTATATCATACTTATTCGAAACTGGCAGGTTTTCTGACAAATATTCTGGTAGCAGCGATTGCTTTTATGGGAATCATCATGCTGGTTATGGGAAAGATAAAACCCGTGCAGATTATTTTTTATCTGGTAGCAGCGGTTGTGTTTATTGTGTATACACCATTGCTTCTGAAATACCGTTCTAAAAGGCAGGTAAAAAGAATTGAACGTTACCACGTTCCGAATGAAATGACTTTCAATGATGAAGGTATCCAGGTAGAGTTTGCTGATAAAAAAGAAACTTATGAATGGGAACAGATCCAGAAGGTAGTTACAACACCAAAGACAATTGGATTTTATTATGAGACAGAAAAGGAATTGATTGTACCAAAACCGGATTTTGGGGACAAGTTTGTACCGATTTTGACATTGGCAACAAAAAAACTCGGACCGGCCAGAGTACATCTGAGATAGCCTGTTATGTGGAGGGGAAAATGTTACAGGAAAGACGGAATCATATATTACAGAAAGTAACAGAAAATGGAAAAGTAAGAGTTGCGGATTTGAGCCGTGATCTGTCCGGTTAAGGATGTATACAAGATCATTACGGATTCGCAGATCAGCAAAGAGTATATCCGAAAAGCGGAGCATGAACAGATTCCACTTGTGATAGCCGGAAACCGGGAGCAATAATATGATATATGAGAGAATACAAAAGGGGCGCTTTTTAAAGCGCCCTAATCGATTTATAGCAAAAATAGAAATAAATGGAAAAGAAGAAACGGTCCATGTGAAGAACACAGGGAGGTGCGCGGAACTTCTGGTTCCGGGAGCAGAAGTGTTTGTCCGGAAGTCTGAAAGTGCAGGGCGTAAGACTGGCTGGGATCTGATCAGTGTCAGGAAGGCTGACCGGCTGATCAATATGGATTCCCAGGTGACAAACAAAGTGGTGCAGGAATGGATTGAAGCCGGGAGATGGTTCAAGGACGTTAAGATCGTCAGACCGGAAGTTACCTATAAGAATTCCAGGTTTGACCTGTATGTGGAATATGAAGAGAAAAAAGCGTTTATAGAAGTGAAAGGGGTTACGCTGGAAGAAGAAGGCGTGGTAAAGTTTCCGGATGCACCGAGCGAGCGGGCAGTGAAGCATTTAAAAGAGCTGGAAGAAGCGGTGCAGGATGGGTACGAGGCTTATGTATTCTTTGTGGTCCAGATGAAAGGAGTACGTTATTTTACACCAAACAGACGGACTCACAAAGAATTTGCAGATGTTCTTGCGGAAGCAGCGGAAACCGGGGTTCAGGTGATCGCAAAGGACTGTTTTGTAACGGAGGATTCCATTGCAATTGCGGACGAAGTTCCGGTAGTACTTACCAATCCACAGCTCTATGAAGCACCGGAGCTGCTTGTGGAATGGTACAGAGAGCGGAAACGGGATCTGCCATGGAGACATCATGTAAATGCCTATCGGGTATGGGTGTCTGAAATTATGCTACAGCAGACGAGAGTGGAAGCCGTAAAGCCATTTTTTGAGCGTTTCATGACAGAGCTTCCAACGGTAAAAGATCTAGCCGAGGCATCGGAGGATAAGCTTTTAAAGCTCTGGGAAGGGCTTGGATATTATAACCGGGTACGCAATATGCAAAAAGCAGCGCAGAAGATCGAGGAAGAATACGCAGGAAAATTTCCGGAAAATTATGAGGAGATCAAGGCGCTTCCGGGAATTGGAAATTATACGGCAGGGGCAATTTCTTCTTTTGCCTATGGAATTCCAAAGCCGGCAGTGGACGGAAATGTTCTCCGGGTGGTATCAAGACTGCTGGCGAGCGATGAAGATATTATGAAAGCGTCTGTCAGGACAAAGATAGAAAATGCGATTGAACCGGTGATCCCAGAAGATGCAGCATCGGATTTTAACCAGGGGCTGATCGAACTTGGTGCGATTGTCTGTGTGCCGAATGGGGAGGCAAAGTGTGAAATCTGTCCTCTTACGGGAATCTGTGAAGCGAAAAGGCTGGGAATTCAGAATGAACTGCCGGTGAAGAAAAAGGCAAAAGCGCGCAGGATTGAGGAGAGAACCGTTTTGATTTTTAAGGATGGTGATCATGTGGCAATCCGGAAGCGACCGGATAAGGGACTGCTTGCAGGTATGTATGAGTTCCCGAATCTGGACGGAAAGCTTACGATGGACGAAGTAACCGCTTACAGTAAATCTATCGGGCTTGCACCGATCCGTGTGAAAAAGCTGCGGAATGCGAAGCATATTTTCAGCCATATTGAATGGCATATGACTGCGTATGAGGTGATCGTGGATGAACTGGAGAAGAACTGCAAAGAAGAGATGATCTTTGCACATCCGGAAGAAATACAAAAGGAATATTCCATGCCATCGGCGTTTAGCGCATGGAAGGTGAAATAAAAGAAGGACATTGCTTTTCGATTTTGCGAAATGCGATGTCCTTTCTTTGGATCAAACAAAATAATTATAAGTGTTTAAATCACCTGACGTGCAAGCCGTGGTGACTTTGCACCTTCCTGTGCATAAATTAGTGAGTACATGAAATATGCCATCACACATGCAGCAACTACATCCACTACGGAATGTTGCTTCAGGAACATGGTTGACAGAATGATCAGAATGCTTAAAACAAGAGATCCTTTCTGGATCAGTCTGGAGTGCTGAAGCTTCTCGCAATGGGAAATTGCGATGTAACAACAAATAGAGTTGTATACATGAAGACTTGGAAGCACATTCGTAGGTGTATCCGTCTGATAGATCCGTTTAACCAGCTCGATACAGAAGTTATCACGCGTAAATACTTCCGGTCTCAGGTTCAATCCGTTCGGGAATACCGTGCAGATGATCAGAAAAATGGTCATACCGCTGAACATGATCGCGGAGGCTTTGTAAAATCCCTGTTTATCATTAAAGAACAAATATCCCAGTGTGACTGCAATATAAGCAAACCACAGCAGGTACGGAATAATGAAATATTCACAAAACGGGATGTAGTCATCGAATATCGAATGGATTACAAAATAATTGTCGGTCACATGGCGTTCCAGATAAGTAAACCATGGAAAATAAATAAAAGCATATAGTAATACCCATGCATGGCTGTATGTATGCATCAGTGTCTTTAATTTTTTAAAAATATGACTCATGATAAAAATCAGCTCCTTCGGGTGAAGATGTTTCTTCCTTGTTACTAGAGGTAGTATAACATTAAAAATTTTTCTCGACAACAGACTTCATAAAACATTCATATTTTTTTCTATTCTCTATTTTACGGAGAAACCTTCAAAGATATACATATCATATTTATTCCGTGCAGTTTTATAAGCTTTTTGATTGCGGAGTGTCCAGACTGCCATCGGAATACGGTACAGATAGTGGTTCAGCCAGACGGAAGGATTGCCGGCATCTGCAAGTTTATAAGAAATAAAGTCCGGACGACAGATCAGGTTGGTCAGCAGGAACTGTACACAAAAGCGCGCCAGAAAAGGATTTTCCGGATTCGTGCGAGTCAGGGCAGAAGAAAGCTGTCCACGAAGAACCTGAGGCGCATGCTTGTGAAACCATCGGATTCCAAGGGAGTTGAAAGACTGGATCATATAAGGTCCTTTATAATCCTTTAAAATATCCCATGCGGCAGGACAGAGCTTCATATTGCTGTCCGGAAGCTTCAGTTCAATCAGAAGAGGAACCCGCCCATTGACATAGCGAAGGACATCTGAAAAAAGTGGCATATGCTCCGAAGTTCCGGAAAGATGCAGGTGCTGTAGCGTATCAAACGTGGAATTCTCAACTGTCCCTTCGGCATTGCAGATCCGCTTTAAAGACTCGTCATGGAATACGACTACTTTTCCATCACGGGTGAGATGGATATCAAGTTCGATGGCAAGATTTTGTTTTACTGCCTCACGAAATGCCGGCATAGAATTCTCGGGAATCAGCCGGGAAGAATCATGTAGTCCGCGATGGGCATAATCCCGCTTGAGATAAGGGAGGATTTTGCTTCGGCGGGAAGTATTCGGCATGATCATATATAAATATAAGAAAAAACATACAACAACAGTTAAAAGAATCCAAAACAACAGCATAGAAAAGTCCCCTTCTTTTATGTAATAATTTTCAGTGTCTCAGGTTCGAGAGAGAACGAAACATCCTTCTGGAGATAAATCGGTTCGCCGTCAGAATGTACCGGAAGTGCTACTTTTGAGTGTACTTCTGCTTTTTTACAGCGGAAGATATGTACGCCTGGAAGTCGGGTATGCTTTCCGGAAAACACAGTTGGCAGAATTGCCAGAGCAATAATTTTGGGAACATTTGCAATCACAATAAAGTCCAGCAGATCATCATCCGGTTTGGCATCCGGGCAGAATTTGCATCCACCACCTTCATAAGGAAGATTAAATGCAGAGGCAAAGAAAACCCGTTTAAAATGAAGTCTTTTGGTATCGTCCAGAAGGATTTCCATCTCATCTGGCTGACAGCGGCGCAGACGGTAGAGTGAGCAGGCTGCATAGGCAAGTTTGCCCAGACCGAGCCGGTTAAAAAAGACTTTAACCCTGGAAATACAAAGTTGATGGCAGATAGCTGCATCGTATCCGATTCCGGAACTGACGGCAAAACGGTGAACCTTGTCATGATAGTGCAATACACCAAGATTGATCTTGCGCGTCTGTTCAGAATGAAGTACCAGATCCAGAGCTTTCATGGTATCGGATGGAAGGGCAAGTCCCCGGCCAAAATCATTGCCAGAGCCGATCGGAATGTAACCGAGGGTAACCCGGCTTAAATTCTGCAGACCACAGATTACTTCATCCACACTTCCATCACCACCAAGTACAACGATCGTAACAGGATCCCCGGAGGCGGTAAGCTCGGCGGCAATTTCCGTTGCGTGATGCCGGTGATGTGTAAAATGGATCTGGTAATCTATATGTTCTGCTATCAGCTTTAATTTAATCTTTTCCCATAGTGCAAGTCCCTGACCCGAGCGGGCGTTAGGATTGGCTATAAAATGATACATAAAGTCATCCCTTCACTTCTGTAAATTTAGTTTCATTCTAGCATCGGAATGAGAGGATATTGTCAAAAAAACAATAAAAATGCAAAAATTTATTGAGGCAGAGTGTTAAAAGTGCTATTCTGGTACATGTGTTAAAAAATGAACATAAAATAAATGGAGGTAATACTGTGAAATTTATAAGACAATTCTTGATTATCATATTGATTTCTTTTGCAGGAGAGCTTTTGCATGCAATCCTTCCACTACCGGTTCCTGCAAGTATTTATGGCTTGCTGATCTTGCTGGCAGGTTTGCAGACAAAAGTAATTCCTTTGAAAGCAGTTGATGAGGCCGGTGGATTTCTGATTGAAATCATGCCGATGCTTTTTATCCCTGCAGGAGTAGGTCTGATGGTATCATGGGGAGACTTAAAACCGGTTCTTGTTCCGATCATGGTTACAATTGTAGTGACAACAGTGCTGGTTATGGGCGTGAGTGGAAGAACCGCTCAGTTTGTACTGAAGAAAGAGGAGAAGAAGGATGAGTAATATGCTGCATGGATCGACCTTTTTTTGTATGGCGATCAGTCTTTTTGGATATGAAGCAGGAATTTTTTTGCGTAAAAAGTTAAAAATTGGTATCTTCAATCCACTTCTTGTTTCGATTGTTTTTGTAATTATCGTGCTAAAAGTGACTGGAATTGATTATGATACTTATGATAAGGGAGCGAATGTACTGAGTTACCTTCTGACACCGTCTACAGTCTGTCTTGCAATTCCGCTTTATCAGCAGATGAATCTTCTTAAGAAGAATCTGAAAGCGATCATTGCAGGAATTACAACAGGTGTATTTGTCAGCCTTGCCGGTGTATGGGTATTTTCTATGTTGTTCCACCTGAAGAAGCAGTTCTATGTAACGCTTCTTCCAAAATCAATTACCACAGCGATCGGTATGGGAATCTCAGAAGAGCTTGGTGGAATTGTGACGATTACAGTTGCTGCGATCGTAATTACCGGGATTATTGGAAATATGTTTGCAGAGGGAATCTGTAAGCTCTGCAAAATTGAGCATCCGATTGCAAAAGGACTGGCAATCGGAACAGCTTCCCATGCTATGGGAACGGCAAAGGCAATGGAAATCGGAGAGATTGAAGGAGCAATGAGCAGTCTTTCTATTGCAGTGGCCGGATTGATGACGGTTGTAGGTGCATCGATTTTCTATCACCTGTATTAGAGAGGAGTGTGCAAAATATGGAGAAAACAATTATCTGTATCGGACGGGAATATGGAAGCGGCGGACATGAAATCGGTGAATTGCTGGCAAAGCGTACCGGTTATGCGTTTTACGATAAAGAGAAGCTGTTTGAAATTGCAAAGATGCGCGGATACGAGAAAGAAATGCAGGAGTATCTGGATGAACAGCCGGTGGACAGCCTTCTTTATTCAATCGCAATGAATTTTGCAGAACCGAAGAAGAAGCCATATCCATTTAAGCTGATTGAAGAGCTTGCGGAAGAAGGACCATGTATTATTATGGGAAGGTGCGCAGGTTATCTGATGAGAAACCGAGAAGAAGCTTTTAGTGTATTTGTCCATGCAGACATGGAAACACGAATTGAACGCGTGAAAGAGCGTGATCATATTACAAGCAGAATGAAAGCGAAACGTAAGATCCAGGATGTGGATGAGAAAAGAAGCGCTTTTCGTAAGGATTATACCGGACAGGAATGGGGAATGTCGAAGAATTATGATCTTTCGGTCAGCACTACAGAGTTGTCCTATGAACAGGCAGCAGATCTGATTCTGTATTATAAGAAGATGACAGAAGAATCTGACAGAGCTTAGAAGGTATAAAAAGAATATACTAGTTTGTTGAATCCAGAAATGGGAAATGACATGGCAGGTCATTTCCCATTTCTGGATTTTAGAGATATAGAAGGGCTCAATTTCTATATCTTAGTTTATAGAATACGTGGCTTCTATAAATTATTTATATATTCGTTACAATCTTTTAGAGGGCAAAATTTGATTTATCTAGGCATCTCCCATGCGTTATGATCCGTGTGAAGCAACATATGTGACTTGTGAGAAAGCGGTTTCTCAAAGAAATCACGGTACAGACGGAGTACATCCGGGTTCTCATGTGAGAAGCGAAGTGGTGCATTCTTATCAAGGAAATAAAGATTTTCACCACGTGTCCGTGCAAGTTCTTCTCCGTCATGGATTGGCTGACCGCCACCGCCGACGCATCCGCCAGGGCAGGCCATGACTTCTACAAAATCATAATGTACTTCACCATGTTCGATTGCTTCGATCAGTTTACGTGTGTTTCCGAGTCCGCTGACAACAGCAGCACGAACAGTAGCATCTCCAAGCTGGATCTCAGCTTCTACAACACCTGGCTGTCCACCAGGATTGCGGACAATCTTGAATGCATCCGGATCAGGGTTACGTCCGGTTACAAGGTAGTGAGCAGAACGAAGTGCTGCTTCCATAACACCACCTGTTGTTCCGAAGATAACACCGGCACCGGTCCATTCTTTCATCAGAGGATCGCATTCACGATCAACTAAAGAAGCAGGATCAATATGTGCAGAACGGATCATGCGTGTCAATTCACGAGTTGTAAGTACAACGTCTGTCTCGTGTCCGGCATATTCACCATAGAACAGTTCCATGTTACTTTCGCCTTTTTTGGCAACACATGGCATGATAGATACAGTAAACATATTTTCCGGTTTCACACCGATGGATTCTGCAAAATAGCTCTTCATAACAGAACCGAACATCTGCTGTGGTGATTTGGCTGTTGAAAGCTGTGGCACCAGATGTGGGTACTGTGATTTAAGGAAGCGTACCCATCCAGGGCAGCAGGAGGTAAACATCGGACGAAGATTTAATTCGCCTTTTGTAAATCTCTGCAGGAATTCATTTCCTTCTTCCATAATAGTAAGGTCTGCTGTGAAGGAGGTATCGAATACATAGTCAATACCCATTTTCTTCAGAGCATCCATGATCTTGCCGACAGTTGCTTCTTCACGGGAAAGACCAAGAGCTTCACCCCATGCAGCACGTACAGCAGGAGCAACCTGTGCAACAACGACTTTCTTGTCATCAGCGATTGCATCCCATACTTTCTCTGTATCATCACGTTCGCGCAGAGCGCCGACCGGGCAGTGAGTAATACACTGACCGCACAGAGAACAGGAAACCTCGGAGATCTTATGGTTGCCGGTTACATTAATGGTAGTACGGGAACCAGTACTTGTCACATCCCAGATATGTAAATCCTGGATCTTGTCACAGACCTGGATACAGCGCATACATTTGATGCATTTCTGTGAGTCTCTGATCAGCGGAAATTCTTTATCCCAAGGGAATTCTTCCAGACGCTGCTTAAATGGTATTTCGATGATGTTCAGGTCATTTGCAAGACTCTGCAGAGTACAGTTACCGCTTCTGACACAGGTAGCACATTTGCAGTCGTGCTGGGAAAGGATAAGCTGTACAGTCTGTCTTCTGGCTGTACGAACCTTTGGGCTATTTGTATGGATTACCATACCTTCTTTTACTACGTTGTTGCAGGAAGTTACCAGCCGTTCCATTCCCTCGAGTTCAACAACACAGACACGACAGGCTGCGATCTCGTTGATATCTTTCAGATAGCAGAGCTTTGGAATCGGGATATCCGCCATTTTGGCAGCATCCATGATAGTAGTACCTTCCGGGACAGATACGTTTATATTATCAATTGTAAGATTTACCATAATGTTTCACGACCTCCTTTGAAAATGCCGTAGCCGAAGTGGTCGCAACGCAGACATCTGCTGGCTTCCTGTTTCGCTTCTGCCTCGGACATGCAGTTTTCTACACCGTTAAAGTCACAGACACGTTCGCAGGCTTCACGCTCGGTCATGTTTACTCTTCCGCACGGCGGGCGGTCATCAAGACGCGCTTCAGGAATCTCAACGTCACAGCTGATAATGTGGTGATATCCCAGGTATTCGTCTATGTTAGCAGCTACTACTTTTGCAGCAGCAATAGCTTTGATTACGGATGCAGGACCGGAAGCACAGTCTCCGCCGGCAAATACACCCGGAATGTTATCGAATCCGCCGTATTTTTCGGTTAAGATCTTACCTCTCTGTACAGGAACACCGGCTTCTTCAAAGTGCTGGTATTCAATATCCTGTCCGATTGCAACGATCAGTGTCTGGCATGGAATAAATACGTCAGGAGCACCTGTCGGACGTACACTTGCACGACCGTCTTTGATCTTACTGATCATCTGTGGTGTAACGTAGATTCCTTTTACGTGACCGTTTTCATCTGTTTCGATGCGGGAAGGAGCCATCAGAGTCTGTACTTCGATTCCTTCTGCAACAGCACCTTCAATCTCTGCCGGAAGGGCAGTCATATCTGCCACGCGGCGGCGGTAAACGATGCTGACTTTTTTAGCCCCCAGACGTTTTGCGGTACGGACAGCATCCATAGATACGTTACCACCACCGATAACGGCTACTTCCTGTCCGGTAAGATCCGGGTTCTGGTTCTTTCCTACATCACGAAGGAACTGAACAGCAGAAAGGACACCTTCTGAGTGTTCGCCTTCGATACCAAGTTTCTTATCGGTACTTGCACCGATTGTAATAAGAACTGCGTCGTATTCTTCACGCAGACTCTGGATTGTCATATCTTTTCCAATCCGTTTGCCAAATTCAACTTTGACACCGGTCTCAAGGATGGCATTGATATCATCGTTCAGACGGTCTTTCGGCAGACGGTAGTTCGGGATACCATAGCGGAGCATACCGCCAAGTTCCGGCAGCATCTCAAATACGGTTGTCTGGTGTCCCATCAGCTGCAGATAGTAAGCTGCACTTAATCCACCAGGGCCACCACCAACAACGGCAATACGCTTTCCGGTAGATGGAGCGCATGGCGGCGGTGGAACTTTTCCAGCATAATCAGCAGCCATTCTCTTAAGACCGCGGATATTGACTGCATCGTCTACGATGTTACGACGGCAGCGTGCCTCACAAGGATGTTCGCAGATAAAACCACAGGTGGTCGGGAATGGATTGTCCTTACGGATCAGGCGGATCGCATCTGCGTAACGTCCTTCTCCAACAAGAGCGATATATCCCGGAATATCTACATGTGCCGGGCACAAAGATACACAAGGAACAGGCTGTGTGTACTGGCAGGTACATCTTCCCTGGCGCACATGTTCTTCATAGTCTTCCCGACATCCCATCAGACTCTTGTAAACCATGTGAGCTGCTTCATACCCGATCGCACAGTCAGCTCCTTCCATGATTGATACAGAGAGTTCTTCCATCAGGTCTAATGTTTCCATAGTTGCGTCTCCGTTCATAACGTCGGTCAGCAGGTTTTTCAGCTGCCACAGACCAACACGGCACGGCACACATTTTCCACAGGTATGTGTATGACACATCTCCAGGAAAGCACGAGTCATGTCAACAGGACATAGTCCCGGAGGACTGGATTCGATTCTTCGCTCCAGATCTTTGTAGAGCCCTTCGATAACCAGCTGGGCTTTGTCCGGTGCAGTGATTTCAAGTCTACTCATAGCTTTTTTCTCCTTTAACTTTTTTTGCTAATCTACAGGACAGATGAAGAAAATTATAGGGAAAACATCTGAATACTATAGATTAACTCTATGGACACACTTATAATAATATTGTATGCATTTTAGTACAATCTTGCAAGCAAAGTTAATAAATAGACAAATAAGTTAATTTTGTCACAAAATGATAAAAAATATCAGCAATATGTACAAAATGGCAGAACAACGATAAAGGGTGCAAAAAATAAAAAAATTATGTTACAATAACACCTGTAAAAGAGATGTCTGTTTTACAGGCACAATTAACAGAAAGGGCGGAAGAGGAAAAATGAAAGTAACAGATTTTGGTGCAACAGTTAAAGGTGACGAGACAAAATTATATACGCTCACAAATAAAAACGGAATGGAGATTGCAGTATCCGATTACGGTGCAACGCTGGTACAGGTGATCGTACCGGACAAAGAAGGCAAGCCGTGTGATGTTGTGCTTGGATATGATGAGGCAGCAGGATATGAAGAAGGAGATCTGTTCTTCGGTGCAATTGTCGGGAGAAGTGCAAACCGTATCGGAGGAGCATCCTTTGAACTGAACGGAGTGACCTATCAGCTTGAAAAGAATGATAATGGCAATAATCTCCACAGCGGAATGGATTTTTATAACCAGAGAATGTGGAAGGTAAAAGAAACCGCAGATGATCATATTACATTTGAACTGGACAGCCCGGATGGTGATCAGGGATATCCGGGAGCTGTACATATTGAGGTAACATATACTCTGACAGAAGACAATGCAGTGAAGATCGCTTACCATGCAGTTCCGGATGCAGATACTCTGATCAATATGACAAATCACAGCTATTTTAATATGGATGGACATGCATCAGGAGATGTACTGGATCAGGAAGTATGGATTGATGCAGATGCATTTACCAGAGCCGATGCCGAGTCTATTCCGACAGGCGAGATCACACCGGTAGAAGGAACACCGATGGATTTCCGCACAAAGAAAGCAATTGGCAAAGAAATCGAGACAGATTATGAAGCACTGAATTTCGGGAAAGGATATGATCATAACTGGGTTCTGAACAATAAAGGAGAATTTGCGAAAGTGGCAGAGATGTCCTCGGAAGAGAGCGGAATCACTATGGAAGTTTATACAGACCTTCCGGGAATGCAGCTTTATACAGGCAACTTTATTGTTGATGCCAAAGGAAAAGGCGGGGCGCATTACCACAAACGCCAGGCAGCCTGCTTCGAGACACAGTTCTTCCCGGATGCAATCCATAAAGAGAATTTTGCCGGGCCGGTATGCGAGAAGGGCGAAACTTACGAAACAACAACGATGTACAAGTTTATATAACAACAGATAAGCCGAAAAGGTGCCATGGACATAAAAATCCATGACACCTTTTTTGAAAATATGTGCTGTAAAAAATCAGCGAAGGAATATGAAAAATTCATTTTACGCTGTGGTATATCTGTGAAATCAGAAAATGCCATCCAGATAATGCCCGATCGAACGGCGGATATTACCTTCAAAATCAGTCTCTCCGTTATGCAGACACCATTCAAATACATTTCCGATAACCAGCATACGGATATCAGTGCAGATTTCATCCAGGGAAATCTTTGGCGCAATGATGCCGGCATCAATCGCTTTGCGAAGATAATTCTCTACGGTAAGGATCGGGTACGGTCGCTCGGTACGGATCGTTGGGTTCAGTGCCTGGTTGCGCGGTGTGTAGTAGTTGGACATGAATTCTACTCCGAGTTCCCGGCAGTACTGTGCGTAATTCAGATAAACGTGGATGATACCGATCTTTGCCTCATCTGCATCTTCCGGCATATCCAGAAGATCCGGATTGATGCTTGGCTGTTCTTCAATATAATAAGATAAAAGATCATCTTTGGTTTTAAAATGATGATAGAAGCTGCCGTTGGAGACACCTGCTTCATCACAGATATTTTTTATGGAAAGCTGATCGTATCCCTGCTTCTGCAGAATTGTCTTGGCTGCATGAAAGATACGTGCTTTGGTTTCTTTTGATTTTTTCTGTTGTCTGGACAGTGGCTCTTTTTCAATATCGCTTGACATTTGGTTAATCCTTTCTTAAAATTTTTCAGTCAGATTAGCTGTAGTATAGCATATTTAATAGAAAAAGACAAGAAAACCGAGCGAACTCTGTAATTTTAACGGGAATTGAAAAATAAGAGATGACATGGTATCATTAAATCCATAGCGAACAAAAAGAGAGGATTGGATATCAATGGATATTAACCAGAAAATAACAGAAGAACTGGGCGTAAAAAAGTGGCAGGTAGATGCGGCTGTAAAGCTGATTGATGAAGGAAATACCATTCCGTTTATTGCGCGTTACAGAAAAGAAGCACACGGTACACTGGATGATGAACAGCTTCGTAAATTATATGAACGA
This sequence comes from Coprococcus sp. AF51-11b1, assembly GCF_027682785.1. Classification (NCBI taxonomy): domain Bacteria; kingdom Bacillati; phylum Bacillota; class Clostridia; order Lachnospirales; family Lachnospiraceae; genus Coprococcus; species Coprococcus sp. AF51-11b1. Next base: position 23,687 of record NZ_JAQCZB010000019.1, read on the forward strand.
CTGACCTATCTGCGGAACCTGGAAGAGAAAAAAGAACAGGTTCTTGCAAGTATTGAAGAACAGGGCAAGTTAACACCTGAGCTGAAAGCACAGATCGTGGCAGCAGAGACGCAGGTTCTGGTGGACGATCTTTATCGTCCGTATAGACCAAAACGCCGGACCCGTGCGACAATTGCAAAAGAAAAAGGTCTGGAATCACTGGCGGTTCTGATCTCTCTTCAGAATAGTAAGGAGCCCCTGGAAAAAGAGGCAGAAAAATATGTTTCTGAAGAAAAGGGCGTGAAAAATGTGCAGGAAGCGATTGACGGTGCAAAAGATATTCTTGCAGAAAATATTTCAGATGAGGCAGATTACAGAAAGAGGATCCGCGATCTGACGTTCAAAAAGGGTACGCTGGTTTCTGCTGCAAAAGACGAAAAAGCAGAATCTGTATACGAGATGTATTATGATTTTACAGAAGCGGTCAGCAAAGTAGCCGGACACCGTGTGCTGGCACTCAACCGTGGAGAAAAAGAAAAATTCCTGAGTGTTAAGATTGAAGCACCGGAAGAGGAAATTCTCCGTTATCTGGAAAAGAAAGTGATCCGCAGGGATAATCCATACACAACACCGGTTTTGAAAGAGGTTGTGGCCGACAGCTATCAGAGGCTGATCGCACCGGCGATCGAGCGTGAACTGAGAAACGAACTGACGGAAAAAGCAGAAGATGGCGCAATCCTTGTGTTTGGAAAGAATCTGGAGCAGCTTCTGATGCAGCCGCCGATCGTCGGACAGGTTGTGCTTGGATGGGATCCTGCATTCCGTACCGGATGCAAGCTTGCTGTGGTAGATCCGACCGGGAAAGTAATCGGCACGACTGTAATTTATCCGACAGCGCCTACGACTCCGAAGAAGATCCAGGCAGCAAAAGATCTGCTGAAAAAGATTATTCCAAAGTATCACATCTCTTTGATTTCCCTGGGAAATGGAACAGCATCCAGAGAATCAGAACAGTTTATTGTAGAACTGTTAAAAGAGATTCCGGAAAAAGTGCAGTATGTGATCGTAAATGAAGCGGGAGCATCTGTGTACTCAGCAAGTAAACTTGCTACAGAAGAATTCCCAAAATTTGATGTCGGGCAGAGAAGCGCGACATCCATCGCAAGACGTCTTCAGGATCCGCTTGCCGAACTGGTAAAGATCGATCCGCAGTCGATCGGTGTCGGGCAGTATCAGCATGATATGAACCAGAAAAAATTAGGAGAAGCACTTGGCGGTGTGGTAGAAGACTGTGTAAATAAAGTCGGTGTGGACCTAAATACTGCATCGGCTCCGCTGCTTTCTTATATTTCCGGTATTTCCGGAACCCTTGCGAAAAATATTGTTGCTTACAGGGAAGAAAATGGAAAATTTGAGAATAGAAAAGAACTTCTCAAAGTACCAAAACTTGGACCAAAAGCATTTGAGCAGTGTGCCGGGTTTATGAGGATCCAGGGCGGAACCAATCCACTTGACGGAACCAGTGTACATCCGGAGTCTTACGAGGCGGCAGGAAAGCTTCTTGAAAAGCAGGGCTTCAAGCCGGAAGATATTGCAGGCGGCAAACTTGCAGGTCTGTCTCTTACCATCAAAGATTACAAAAAGCTCGCTGAAGAACTTGGAATAGGAGAGATCACCCTTCGGGATATTGTCAAAGAGCTGGAAAAACCGGCGCGTGATCCACGAGATGAGATGCCGAAACCAATTCTCAGGACGGATGTCCTTGATATGAAGGATCTGAAGGAAGGAATGATTCTGAAAGGAACCGTGCGAAATGTCATTGACTTTGGTGTATTTGTCGATATTGGAGTGCATCAGGACGGATTGGTGCACATTTCCCAGATCACGGATCGTTTTATCAAGCATCCACTGGAAGCAGTCAGCGTAGGAGATGTTGTAGATGTAAAGGTGATGAGCGTTGATCTACAGAAGAAGCGGATCCAGCTTACAATGAGAGGAATTCAGTAATACATGTTCGGATATGTGACGGCGAATGAGCCGGAATTAAAAGTAAAAGATTATCATAAATATAAAGCGTATTACTGTGGCCTTTGTCAGTCACTGAAGAGACAGTATGGCAGCGCAGGTCAGCTTACGCTTGCCTATGATATGACATTTGTGATCATTTTACTTACTTCTTTATATGAAAGTGAAACAAAGGCAGAAAGCCATCGCTGTAAGATGCATCCGTTAAAGCCACAGCCAATGCTGGAAAATGAGATCACAGAGTATGCGGCCGATATGAATCTGATCATGGCGTATTATCATCTGGAAGATGATTGGAAGGATGAGAAGAAAGTAGCAGGGCTTCTCGGGAGTATGGCTTTGAAGCGAAAAGTAGAAAAAGCAATTTGGAAATATCCAAGGCAGAGTCGTGTGATCAGAGAAGAAATGGCAAAGCTTTCGGAATATGAAAGTCAGGGTATACAGGAAGTTGACTATCCGGCAGGCTGTTTTGGCCGGCTGATGGAAGAGATGATGGTATATAAAGAAGACTGCTGGGAACAGCAGCTTCGAGGGATCGGTTTCTATCTGGGCAAATATATTTACATTATGGATGCTTACGAAGATTTGGATAAGGACCTGGAAAAAGGGACTTATAATCCATTAAAAAAGATGCATGAAGAAGCCGGATATGAAGAAAGATGCAGAGACATTCTGTGCATGATGATCGGCGAATGCGCAAGAAATTTTGAAATTCTGCCATGTATACTGGACGTGGATATCCTGCGGAATATCCTGTATGATGGCGTATGGAAACATTACAGAAAGATACAAGAAAAGAAAAGCGAGGAAAAGGAAGATGACAAAGAATCCTTATGAGGTGCTTGGCGTATCACCAAATGCGTCGGAAGAGGAGATAAAAAAGGCGTACAGAGAACTGAGCCGGAAATATCATCCGGATGCCAATGTGGATAATCCGCTTCGGGATCTTGCTGAAGAAAAGTTCAAAGAAGTACAGGAAGCTTATGATGAAATTATGAAAGAGCGGGCGAATGGAGGATATAATTACGGATACGGTACGGGTTCAGGGAACTATTCTTATGGTAATAATTCCTATGGGAATCAATCTTATGGCAATGGCAGATATCAGCAGTACAATAATATGAATCCGGAGTTGCAGGCGGCATTCAATTTTATCAATAACCGTAGATATCAGGACGCGATCAATGTGTTGAACCGTATGAATGACCGGACTGCACAATGGTATTATGCAAGTTCCATGGCCAACGCCGGCGTAGGCAACAATGTGCTTGCAAGGGATTATGCTGCGCAGGCAGTGAATATGGACCCGAATAACCCGCAGTACAGAGAGCTGATGAACCAGCTGAACTGGGGAGCACAGAGATATAATAGTAATCCGTTTGGTCAGGGATATGGCAATCGTAATTCCTCTCCGTGTGGAACTGGAAATATGTGCTGTGATCTGTGGATCGCAGATTCATTATGTGAATGTATGGGAGGAGATCTGTGTCCATGCATCTAAATACAAAAAAGATTGCATTTGCAGGCGTTATGCTTGCACTGACAGAAGTGGGGATTGCGCTTGGCAGTGTGATCGAAACGAATACCCTTTTTTTACTGGCGGCGGCGTCCTTCTTTGTCGGGATTGTGATTCAGGAATTTGGATTGAAAAGCGGGGCAGGCTTTTTACTGGCTGGAATTTTGCTGGCAATCCTTCTGTCTCCGAATAAATTATATGTGGTTTCCTATGCATTTATGGGATTTTATATTCTAATTATAGAAACAATATGGCATTTTTCTGGAAGAGCTTCCGGATGGATCAGAAGCCGTAACTTTTTCTGGCTCATGAAATATCTGGTATTTAATGTACTTTATATTCCGGGTTTAATATATTTCTGGAGTATGTTATCTGAAAAAAAGACCGTAAAAGGAATAATGCTTATGTCTGTTGTATTCGGACAATTTATACTTTTTGTCTTTGATAAGACATATGAATATGCAATGGGGAAAATCTGGAAAGAAAATAGACATAAATTCGGATTTTAAAGCATATATAATACAATAATGATGATGTGAGTGTCGAAAGTAAATTTTGCTGCTCACTGATGTAACCGGATTGTTCTATTGCTACGCAATTCCCATAATCCTCGAACACATCATAATAATAAAAATATAAATTTTATGTATTTTTTGCACAAAAAAGTGGAAAATTTAACAGAAAAATTGTATAATATAAGACAGGACAAATAGGAAAGAGAGGATTCACTTATGAAGCAGAATAATATGCTTGCTATGATCTTGGCGGGCGGACGAGGAAGTCGTCTTCACGAGCTTACAAATAAAGTAGCCAAACCTGCGGTTTCATATGGTGGGAAATACAGAATCATTGATTTTCCACTTAGCAACTGTGCCAACAGCGGAATTGATAATGTAGGAGTCCTGACACAGTATGAGTCTATTTTACTTAACAGTTATGTAGCGGCAGGTCGCAGATGGGGGTTAGATGCCCAGAACAGCGGAGTCTATGTACTTCCACCGCGTGAAAAAGCGGATGCGGATCTGGATGTATACAGAGGAACAGCAGATGCAATTTCACAGAACATTGATTTTGTGGACATGTTTGCACCAGAATATGTACTGATTCTTTCTGGTGACCATATTTATAAGATGAATTATGATAATATGCTTGATTATCATAAAGAGACTGGAGCAGATGCAACAATCGCGGTCATTGAGGTTCCGATGAAGGAAGCAAGCCGTTTCGGTATTATGAATACGGACGATGAGGGAAGAATTGTAGAGTTTGAAGAGAAACCGGAGAATCCAAAGAGCAATCTGGCATCCATGGGTATTTACATATTCAACTGGAAGCTTTTAAGAAAGATGCTCCTTGCAGATATGAAAAATCAGGATTCCAATCATGATTTCGGAAAAGATATCATTCCGACTATGCTGAATGATGGAAGAAAGCTCTACGCATACAAGTTCAAAGGATATTGGAAAGATGTCGGAACAATTGATTCCCTGTGGGAAGCAAATATGGATCTGATCAATAGTAAAAATGAACTTGATCTGAATGATGATTCATGGAAGATTTACACAGAGGATACAACTGTGCTTCCTCAGTATGTTGGCCCGACAGCAGAGATTGAAAGAGCATTTATCAACCAGGGATGTGTGATCAATGGAAAAGTCAAAAATTCTGTATTGTTTACAGGTGCAAGAGTCGGCGAAGGTGCACAGATTATTGACAGTGTACTGATGCCGGGCGTTGAAGTAGAAGAAGGTGCAGTTGTAACAAGAGCGCTTGTGGCTGATGGTGTAAAGATTGGCAAAAATGCAGTTGTCGGATCAGCAGACAGTGAACATATTGAATTAGTATCAAAACGTGTTAAGGGGGATGAGTAATATGGCACAGGCATTTGGAATCGTAAGTTTTGCCGGCAACAATATCCGGGTAGGAGAGATGCAGAATTACCGTCCGGTTGGTGCTGTTTCATTCCTTGGAAGATACAGAGTTATCGATTTCCCAATCTCTAATATGAGCAACAGTGAAATCGAACATATTCAGGTTTATGTAAGAAGAAAACCGCGTTCTCTTACAGAACATCTTGGAACAGGCCGTCATTACAATATCAACTCAAAGAGTGGCCGTCTTCATATTCTTTATTCTGATTTTGCAAATGCAGAATGGAGTGTATACAATAATGACCTGGCGGCATATGAAGAAAATATGGAGTGTATTGAAGCTGTAAAATATCCATATGTAGTTATTGCACCAAGTTATATGATTTATACACAGAATTATGATGAATTACTTAAGACACATATTGAATCCGGTGCAGATATTACCCTGTTATATCACAGTGTGGATAATGCAAAAGAATACTATCTGAACTGTTCAACACTTAATCTGAACAAGCAGAAGGGTGTCCTTTCATTGGAACCGAACCATGGTAACGCGAAAAATCGTAATATTTTCATGGACACTTATGTAATGCGCAAAGATCTGTTTATGGAACTGGTTAAAAAGGGAAGAAAGATTTCTTCCATGTTCACACTTAATGATATTGTGAATATGGCATGCAGTGAACTGGATGTACGTGGAGTGTCACATCGAGGATTCTTTGCATCTATCACAGATTTTACGAGCTACTATAATGCAAACTTATCACTGATCGATATGAAGAATGCAGTGACTTTGTTTGATAAGAACTGGCCGATTTACACAAGAACAAATGATTCATGCCCAACAAAGTATTATGAAGGAGCAAGTGTCAAGAGATCGGTAATTTCCAATGGATGCCTGATTGAGGGTACTGTTGAGAATTCGGTAATCGGACGTGGATGCGTAATTAAGAAAGGTGCAGTTGTCAAAGATAGTGTTATCCTTCCGGGAGTTGTAATTGGAGAGGATGCACGGATTGAAGCGCAGGTAGTGGACAAGAGTGCAAGGATTGTCCATGCAAAGGAACTGATTGCAGATCCGGAAAAACCAGGATATGTAAGAAGAAACGATACTTTATAAATCAAAAGAAATTCAACAGAGAGAAGAATGCCGGCGTGGGCAGACTTCTCTCTGTTTTTTGGTTTCATAAAAAAAGAGGCTCATAACGAACCCCTTTTGCTGCTTTGTAAAATTATAATCTATTCGCGTCCCATTTGTAAAATCGGGCTGATCTTTTTGTAGATCAGGAATACGATCAATGATACCAGGAAACCTTTCAGCAGATTGAAAGGTGCAACAGAAAGTAAAACAAAAGTCAGAAGACTGTTGATATGACTGTTGACTGCGGTTCCCATGGCAACCAGTGCGTCGATCGGCATATGGAATGCAGCAGCGTATGCCGGAAGCAGAAGGTATGCATTGATAAAACATCCGACAATTGTCATAAAAACAGTTCCTGTTACCATACCGATGATCGCACCCTTGCGAGAATGTAACTTCTGATAAATCAGGGAAGCCGGAATACACATTGCACATCCGATCAGGAAGTTTCCGAGGTCTCCAACACCAGCTGTTGATGTACCTCTGATCAGGAGGTTCAACAGGATTTTGACCAGTTCGATCAAAGCGCCGGCTACAGGTCCCATGGTAAATGCTCCGACAAGGACCGGAACTTCACTGAAATCAATTTTGTAAAAGGTTGGTGCAAATGGAAGTGGAATATCAAATAACATCAGAACCATAGCGATTGCTCCGAGCACACCAATCTGTGCAATTACCTTTGTGCTGATACGTTTTTTTTCTTTCGTTGTTGTTTTTGGGTTTGTCATTACATCTGTACTCATTTTTTCTCTCCTTTTCTCTTGACATAATCAGATGAATTGAGGAGGAAAATCTTCGAAAGCCTATGCAAAAAAATCCCCGACGTAATACGTCGGGGGGATTATTTGCAAAATCACTTTTTCTTCTCTCATCCAGACTTTACTGTCGGTTTTGGAATTGCACCAAATCAGCTGTCAGAAATCTGACAGGTCGCGGACTGTAACCGCCGGTTGGGAATTCTGCTTATACTATAGCGATAAGAAGTCACCCTACCCCGAAGAATTTCCTTGTTCATTTGAACACATTATAGCGCAGGCGTATATAAAATACAAGTACAAGTTAAGAAAAGACAGTGTTTTTCTAAACCCGGAGTGAGCAGTAACGACTTGTTTCCAAAGATTCGGTATGATATAATCGGTGTGACTTAATCTGATATGGAGGAAAATGAATGAATATAAAGTTTGAAGTAAAAATGACAAAAAAAGCCATGTTTGATTTTATGCTCTATACTTCCTACACAAGCCTTAGTGGAATCGTTGGTGTGATTTTCGGTGGTGTAACACTGGTGCTGGGAATCAGACAATGCATGTTTGGAAGCTACAGTACAGCAGCAACGTTCTTTTTGTTTGCCGCAATTTTTCTGATCGGAAACCCACTTCATTTAAAAGCACGTGCGGCAGAACAGGTAATGCGCTCCCCGATGTTTCAGAAACCGATTAGTTATGAACTTAACGAAGAAGGAATCCGCATTTCACAGGATGAACAAAGTGTGCTTAATGAATGGGGAGATTTCCGGAAGGCAGTTTCAACCGGTCAGTCTGTAATTATATATGTAACAAAGGTAAGAGCACTGATTTTTCCAAGAGAATCCCTGGGAGAACAGTATGCGGCAGCAGTGCAGATGATTTCTACACATATGCCAGCCAAGAAAGTCAATATCAGACACGTCAGTGCAAATTAGGAGGCAGACCAGAAGATGATAATTGAAACAAAAAGTGCCAAAGAAACCTATGATCTCGGTAAGAAGATCGGGAGTCATGCAAAAGCAGGAGAAGTCTATACACTGGTAGGAGATCTCGGCGTCGGAAAGACCGTATTTACCCAGGGACTGGCAAAAGGACTGGGGATTGAAGAACCGATCAGCAGTCCAACCTTTACAATAGTCCAGGTATATGATGACGGAAGACTTCCGTTCTATCATTTTGATGTGTATCGGATTGGTGACATTGAAGAGATGGACGAGATTGGTTTTGAAGACTATGTATATGGAGACGGTGTAAGCCTGATCGAATGGGCGAACCTGATCGATGAGATTCTTCCGGCGAACCGGACAGAGATCACGATAGAAAAAGATCTGGAACAGGGATTTGATTTCCGCCGGATTACGGTAGAGAAAAGAGGAGAATAATATGCGCATTTTAGCAATAGACAGTTCGGGACTTGTTGCAACTGTCGCAGTAGTTGAAGAAGAAAACGAAATTTCCAAAACGATTGCAGAGTATACGATCAATTATAAAAAGACACATTCACAGACCTTATTACCGATGTTGGATGAAATCGTGAAGATGACGGATATGAATCTGGATACGATTGATGCGATTGCGGTAGCAGGAGGACCGGGATCATTTACCGGACTCAGAATTGGTTCAGCAACTGCAAAGGGACTGGGGCTGGCACTGAAGAAGCCTTTGATTCACATTCCGACAGTAGACGGACTTGCTTATAATCTGTGTTATACAGACAGGATCATTTGTCCGATCATGGATGCAAGAAGAAATCAGGTATATACTGGTATTTATCAGATGGACGGTGATAAACTGCAGGTTTTGGAAGCACAGATGGCAGTCGAAATCGATGAACTTGCCAAAAAACTTTGTACTTATGGAAAACCAGTGATCTTTCTTGGAGACGGTGTACCGGTGCATAAAGACAGGCTGGAGAAGGAATTGATGACGAATTATGATATTGCATTTGCACCGGCACATATGAACCAGCAGAGAGCGGCAGCAGTCGGTATGCTTGGAATTCAGTATTATAAAGAAGGAAAAACAGAAACTGCAATGGAACACAAACCGGATTATCTGCGTGTATCACAGGCAGAACGGGAAAGAGAAGAACGTCTGAAAGCAGAAAAAACACATGAGTAATAGAGATAACATAGAAATTACTTTGATAACAGAAAATGACAGAGAACGAATGGAACAGGTGGCGCAGATGGAAACAGACGTATTTCCGGATCCGTGGAGTTATCATGAAGTGAGATCAACTGTCAGACAGAAGCATACTTTTTGTGCGGCAGCAATGGAAGGGGATACCCTGCTGGGATATTTTCTGTGTTATTACGTTCTGGATGAATGCGAGATTGCAAGAATTGCAGTTGCTGAATCTGAAAGACGCAGAGGAATTGGACAGATGCTGTTTGGATTTATGGAACAGATCTGCCATGAAAAGCAACTGAAAAGAATGCTTCTTGATGTCCGTAAGAGTAATCAGACAGCGATTGCTTTTTATGAAAAAAACAAATTTGGAATCGATGGAGAGCGAAAGTCCTATTACGGAGGGAAAAATCCGGAAGATGCAATCCTGATGAGCCGCATGGTTTAGAAAATGGAAGAAATCGCAAGAATATACAAGACTTCCCACTGGAAGGCGTCAGTCTGTGACGTTATAATGTACCTGAACATAGGAAGAGCTGAAAAATGAAATGGCAGTCTTTTTTTGCAAAGATACTCAGGAGGAAGTAAGATGCGTAATTATAAAAAAATTCAGACAGAAAAAAATACAGTCACAAAGATTGTGTGCAATAAATGTAAAAAAGAAATCACAATAAAAAATGGAATACCGGAGGAAGAGGTGCTTACAGTTGAAAAAAGATGGGGATATTTTTCGCACAAAGACGGAGAACTCCATCGATTTGATATCTGTGAGGAATGTTATGATACCTGGATAGCATCTTTCCAGATTCCGGTATATGGAGAACAGGAGTTAGAATGTTAGATGTATGTTTGCTTGGAAGCGGTGGAATGATGCCGCTTCCTTATCGATGGCTGACCGCACTTATGACAAGATATAACGGCAGCCAGCTGCTGATTGACTGTGGTGAAGGCACACAGATTGCGTTAAAAGAGAAGGGATGGAGTTTTAAACCGATCGATGTAATTTGTTTTACACATTATCATGGAGATCATATCAGCGGACTTCCGGGACTTCTTCTTACAATGGGAAATGCGGACAGAAAGGAACCGCTTACTCTGATTGGACCGAAAGGTCTGGAGAGAGTGGTGAGTTCTCTGCGAGTGATCGCGCCGGAACTGCCATTTGAAATCCACTATAGAGAAATTACAGAGCCAGAACAGATTTTTGAGATGGATGGATATCGTCTGAAAGCATTTCGCGTAAAACATAATGTGATCTGTTACGGTTATACGATTGAGATCGACCGTGCCGGCAAATTTGATGTGCAGAGGGCAACAGAACAGAAAATTCCGAAGGAATACTGGAAACATCTTCAAAAAGGTGAGACAGTAGAGCTTGACGGAAGAATACTGACGCCGGAGATGGTCCTTGGACCACCTCGAAGAGGAATTAAGCTTACCTATTGTACAGATACAAGACCGACGGATTCTATCCGGAAGAATGCAAAAGGGTCAGACCTGTTTATCTGCGAAGGAATGTACGGAGAAAAAGAAAAAGCGGCAAAGGCAGTAGAATATAAGCATATGACCTTTTATGAGGCAGCAAACCTGGCAAAAGAGGCGGAGGTGGGAGAAATGTGGCTTACGCATTACAGCCCGTCCCTGCGCCATCCGGAAGAATATATGGATGAAGTGCGGGCAATCTTTCCACATGCGATCGCAGGAAAAGACCGTATGACAACAGAACTGGATTTCCCGGAATAAGCAAAGCAGTAGAGAGAAGGAAAAATATGGATACAGAGAAAAAGGATATATTAATACTGGCAATTGAAAGTTCCTGTGATGAAACGGCAGCAGCCGTTGTAAAGAACGGACGACAGGTGTTGTCAAATGTGATCTCGTCACAGATAGATCTACATAAATTATATGGTGGTGTGGTTCCGGAAATCGCATCGAGAAAGCATATTGAAAAGATTAATCAGGTAATAGAAGAGGCTCTGGAAAATGCAGAGGTTACACTGGATGATATTGATGCAATCGGTGTAACTTACGGTCCGGGGCTTGTTGGTGCGCTCCTTGTCGGTGTGGCAGAAGCAAAAGCAATCGCATATGCGAAAAAGTTACCACTTGTTGGAGTTCATCATATTGAAGGGCATATTTCTGCAAATTATATTGAGAATCTGGAACTGGAACCACCGTTCTTGTGTCTTGTTGTGTCTGGGGGGCATACGCATCTCGTATGCGTCAAGGATTATGGAACTTATGAGATTCTTGGAAGAACCAGAGATGATGCGGCAGGGGAGGCTTTTGATAAAGTGGCTAGAGCAATTGGCCTGGGATATCCGGGAGGACCGAAGATTGATAAGCTTTCAAAAGAAGGGGATCCAGATGCAATCCCATTTCCACGCGCGCATATTGAAGATTCCCCATATGATTTCAGCTTCAGTGGCGTGAAGTCAGCAGTTTTAAACTATATTAACGGCTGCAAGATGAAAGGGATTGAATACAACCGTGCTGATATTGCTGCATCCTTTCAGAAAGCAGTTACTGATGTGCTGGTAGACAATGCAATGCATGCAGTAAAAGAATATGGACTTAATAAGTTTGCAATTGCGGGAGGCGTGGCGTCAAACAGTAGTCTTCGTGCAGCAATGAAACAGGCATGTGAAAAGAATGAAATAGAATTTTACTATCCGTCACCGATTTTCTGTACAGATAATGCAGCAATGATCGGTGTGGCGGCTTATTATGAATACATAAATGGAACCAGACATGGATGGGATCTGAATGCAGTCCCGAATCTGAAACTTGGCGAAAGATAGAGTGGGCAACCACGAAATGCAGATAAAAAGGAGAGAATAATATGAACAGGGAAAAATGTACAGCAGTAGTCCTGGCAGCAGGAAAAGGAAGCCGGATGGGTACAAAAATACAGAAGCAGTATCTGGAAATATGCGGAAAGCCTGTACTTTACTATTCTCTTGCTGCATTTGCAGCATCTCCGATTATTGATGAAATTGTTCTTGTGACAGGAGAAGGTAAGACTGATTATTGCCGGAAAAATATTATAGAAGCTTATGGAATCACAAAAGTTAATAAAATTGTGGTTGGTGGAAAAGAACGGTATGAATCTGTATATAAAGCACTAAGAGAAATAGAACCGGAAGGTTATGTCTTTATTCATGATGGAGCACGTCCGTTTGTTGATGAATCGATCATAGAACGAACTTACCAGGCAGTAAAAGAATACCGGGCATGTGTGGCAGGAATGCCATCGAAAGATACGGTAAAGATTGTAGATGAGAATGATTTCGCAGTAAATACACCGGAACGAAGATTTGTGTGGTGTATTCAGACTCCGCAGGTATTTGAGACTGCATTAATTCGTCATGCATATTTTAAATTGATGGAAAATGAAGAAAATGAAACAGGGATAACAGACGATGCGATGGTTGTAGAGCGTATGGAAAACTGTGCAGTAAAGTTGGTAGAAGGTTCGTATGAGAATATAAAGATTACAACGCCAGAAGATCTGATATTAGCAGAAAGTCTGATCAAAAAAAGAAATTGAAAAAAATTTAAAAAAAGTGTTGACAATAATGTATCACTATGATATTATCTATCTTGTCGCTGATACACAGCAACAACTTAATAAATGCGGAGAGGTATCGAAGTGGTCATAACGAGGCGGTCTTGAAAACCGTTTGTCCGAAAGGGCGCGTGGGTTCGAATCCCACCCTCTCCGGTTGAAGCAGAACAATATGTTCTGCTTTTTTTATTGTTCGGCTTGGTTTTTGGGGAGTAAAAAGGCGAAATGAAAAAAGGTAAGATTTACCTTTGAAGTTACATTATTTTACAAGATTAAATTCCACATGAGAGTGGAATTTAATCTTGTAAGTGAGTAATATATAAAACTTGAAAATAGTACTGGACAAAAAAGAAAGAATCGTGTATATTAAATAACGGACGTTTTGGAGAAATACCCAAGCTGGCCGAAGGGGCTCCCCTGGAAAGGGAGTAGGTCGTTAATAGCGGCGCGAGGGTTCGAATCCCTCTTTCTCCGTTTTGTTCAAAGCTAAAAAGCAGTAATCGATAAAACATAATATTGAATGTAAAATACAGATCAAGAAAATGTGAAAAAAGTCGAAAAAAGTGCTTGACATTCAGGAAAACGGATGTTATTATAAACAAGCTGATGCATGAGAAATGAAAGTTTTAAATGCAGAACAAAAAAATAAAAAAGTTGTTGACAAACATGAAACACTTTGATATAATATAAAAGCTGTCGCATGAAACGGCAACAACAAAAAAGAACATTGATA
>NZ_JAQCZB010000002.1:0-331730 GCF_027682785.1 Coprococcus sp. AF51-11b1
AGGTAGGACAGGGTAAGGAAGAATGGATGGAGTAAAGATTTAAATTTGTATGTGGTTTTCAGAGTACATAAAAAATGAAAAAAGCACTTGCAAAATGCATGTAAAGTGTTTATAATAATAAAAGTAGTCCTCGATAGCTCAGCGGTAGAGCATTCGGCTGTTAACCGAAGGGTCGTTGGTTCGAACCCAACTCGGGGAGTTCTAAAATCTGTCAGCCAATTACTTGCAGATTTTAATTTTGAAAAAATCAATATCCGGCTCCGTGGTCAAGCGGTTAAGACATCGCCCTTTCACGGCGGTAACACGGGTTCGATTCCCGTCGGAGTCATCTGGCGCCATAGCCAAGTGGTAAGGCAAAGGTCTGCAACACCTCTATCACCAGTTCAAATCTGGTTGGCGCCTCTAGGAGAAATCTGGAAACAATTGTTTCCAGATTTTTTGGTATACAAATATAATATACCATATATAAAAATGCGGTATGTGAAGAATGTGCTTCCTACATCAAAAAATAACAGAAAATATATTGAAAATCAGCTTTCGGGTGCCATTGAGCAGATGGAAGAATATATCAGAAAGTATCCGATGTTTCTTGTTATGGATTATGTGTAAAACTATAGATTATTATAATAATTAAAATATTGTTTCGTCATCTTGAATATGCTATACTTGAATTATGTTTATAGGGGCAAAGCTGTTGAAAAACTGTGACGCAAAGCCAAAGGGACTAAGGCAGTACGCTATGTCAGCCGGTTGCAATAAGAAGATGCGGATAGGTTAATAGAGTAAGTGAAAAAAGCTATTCGGCTTAAATTTTAGTCACCTGTATAACGTAGGTGACTTTTTTGTTTCATAGGAAATTACATTTTCTATGTAGAAAAGCTTCCGGCAGAATGCATAGGAGATGAGGGAAATGAAAAAAGGAAAGAAATTGAAGCATTCTGCATTTTGCTCATTGTGACATTGTTGCTTATTTTTGTCAGAATACTGTATCAGCCGGGTACGGAGTCGGAAAGGGGCGAGTTGTACACCTTCAGCAATGGATGGTATCAGCTGGAAGTCTGCATAGGAGACCGGCTTCTCTACCAATATAAGGATAACAGATTTGAAAAAAACAGGCAGATGAAAGGGAAAATATGGGCAGATATTTCTTTGCCGGAGAAAATCGGGCAGGAAGTGTTATCAATCAGCTATGAAACTAAAAAGAATGCCAGACTATATGTGTATGCCCCGATGATCGGAGAGTTTTGTTTTATTTTTAGGCAGCATCTTCTAGGATCATTTTTTTCGATACTGATGATTTTGGGAATGACTGGTCTCGGTCTCGTCTCGGTGATTGTCTTTTTATATACCAGACACAGACAAATTGTAGAAAAGAAATTTTTAAATGTAGCACTGTTTTTGATTCTATGCAGTCTGTGGTGCATTTTTGATTCAGGGATTTATCAGATGTATGGAAGTCAGAACGCAGCAGGAACACTGATATCCTTTTATGCGTTTATGACGATGCCTGTTCCCATGCTGTTATTTGTACAAAATACAGTGAGTGAAAGTGTAAGATGGATACCGCAGGTCTGGATTTTTCTTCTTTATGCAAATGCTGTTTTACAGGGATTCTTGTATTTTCTGTTTAGGATTCCTTTTATAGACATGTTATTTATCACACATCTTTTATTATTTACGGGGGTTGTGTCTATGATTCTTCTTTTGTGGAAAGAGTATCGGAAAACGCAGGAGAAGGAAGTAAATCTCTGTCTAAAGGCATTTGGTGTATTAGGGATAAGCGGTGTAATCGCACTGGTACTGTACTGGGTATTATCCATTTACTGGTATGAATCTATTTTCCAGTTTGGCATTCTTCTTTATATTGCTGTTTTGTTTTGGGGATTGCTTTGTAAAGTATCCAACAACATTCAGTTTTGCCTGGAACAGGAGATTTATAGGAGAATGTCCTTGGAAGACCGGATGACAGATATGAAAAACCGGAAATCATTTGAGATGTATATTGAAGAGATCCAGGAGGGTGCGATTTTACTTGAAAATGTATTATTGTTGTTTGTGAAAATTGCAGAACTGAAGAAGATTAATGATATATCTGGAAGACAGATGGGTGATGAAACGGTTATCCGAACGGCAAGAAGCATCCAGAGTGCAGAAAGGAGTGTTCTGGAACAGCAGGCAGACGATATGCTTTGTTCAAATAAATAAAACCGGCGGAGGATAAATATGACTTATAATATAGATTTTCTTATTGCGGCAATGGTTATATTGTTGCTGGTTTTATGGTATTTTCTGGGACAGAAAAGAGCAGAGGATCTGAATAATCAGGTATTCCTTTTCTTTGCCATCATCGGTATTTTAGATGTGGTTGCGGAACTTGCCAGTAATTATTATATTTCTTTTCCAAATAGTAATTGTGAAATTGCTGCAATGCTTGCAACAACGATCTTTTATCTGCTTCAGGCATTGCT
Organism: Coprococcus sp. AF51-11b1; assembly: GCF_027682785.1. Lineage (NCBI taxonomy): Bacteria > Bacillati > Bacillota > Clostridia > Lachnospirales > Lachnospiraceae > Coprococcus > Coprococcus sp. AF51-11b1. The sequence continues at coordinate 2,469 of NZ_JAQCZB010000002.1, forward strand.
GCCGTTTACGGTGATCTGTTATATTCAGACATTACATGATAATAAGATCATTTCGGCAAAAAAGATGTTTTTATCAGGTGTGCCGACATTCATTCTGATGGGGATGATTCTGACAAACCCGTTCACGGAAAAGCTGTTTTATTTTGATATACCGGCAGGCTATATGAAAGGTCCATGGTATATGCTGATGTATTACAGTGCACTTTGTCATATGGCAGCAGCCTTGATCCTTATTGTCATATGGCGGAAAAAACTGGGCTATCAAAAAGTGAAGAGTCTGCTGGAAATCCTGTTGATATCCGGTGCGGGAGTGGTGATCCAGCTTTTATATCATCCGCTTCTTACAACAGGGTTTGGTATGAGTCTGGGAATTCTGGTACTATTTATTACGATCAACAATCCTCATGCAAATATCGATACACTTACCGGTTCACTTGAAGAATATGAATATTATCTTACGCAGCTGAAGAGAATGTTTGATGGAAACAGTAAGCTGAATGTCAACAATAAAATTATTACGATGCCTGTGATCATAAGCGGGATCATGAATGCGCAGAAACTCGGAGACAGCGGGCTTATTCTAGAATATGCTGAATATCTGGAAGCCTTATCTGCGAAAAATGGTCTGACAGAGGTGATACAGGATGATTATCAGACGATGAATGGTTTCCTTTATAATAAACGGGTAGAACAGTATTTGCATAAGGCGATTACAGAGGATCTGTTCGAGATATACTATCAGCCGGTTTACTCTACACGGAAAAAATGCTTTATCACACTGGAAGCGCTAAGTCGCCTTCAGCATCCGGAGCTTGGCTGGATCGCACCAGATGTATTTATTCAGATTGCAGAAAAAAATCATATGATCGAACAGATCACAGATCTACAGTTTAGTCGTGTCTGCAGATTTTTAGGAGAAAACCGATACCTGATGAGGCATCTTCTGAATGTAAAAGTGAACCTGTCTTCTCTGGATCTGATGAGAAATGACTGTAGCAGACATTTTATCCGGATTATGGATGCTTATAAGATTCCACATAACTGGATACAGTTTGAAATCACGGAAACGGTTGCGACTGAATGCAATGCGGGTCTAAGAAGAGTTGCGGAGGAATTTACGGACGCTGGCATTGGTTTGTGTCTGGATGATTTTGGTTCCGGATATGCGAATCTGAATACGGTAATGAGGCTTCCGTTTTCTGTGATCAAGGTTGACAGATCTCTGCTTTTTGATATCTGCAGGGATGAGAAACGGGCAATTTTCTATGAAAGTGTTGTAGAAACATTTCATAAAATGAATTATCATATTGTTTCCGAAGGGGTGGAAACACAGGAAGAAATGGAACAGATCAGCAGCTGGGGAGTCGAGATGATCCAGGGCTATTATTTTTCCAAGCCGCTTCCTGAAAAAGAGCTTTTGGAATTGCTGAAGAAGCAGGATAATATAGAAAGATAAAATTAAGAGGGAAGGGAGATAGTAGATACACATGGGGACATCCGATTGCGGAGGCAATTCATCAGGCAGACAAATTAATGTATGAAAATAAAAGAATGTCATAAAGAGGAGGAAAGAAAATGTTACTTATTAAAAATGCAAAAGTTTATGCACCGGAGTATGTTGGAAAAAAGGATCTTTTAGTATGTGGGGGAAAAATTGAATGTATGGAAGATAAGATCGAGGATTTTCCGATCGCATGTGAAGTTATTGATGCAGAGGAAAGAATTCTTACACCGGGGTTTATTGATCAGCATGTTCATGTTACCGGAGGCGGTGGGGAAGGAAGCTTTCATACCCGTACACCGGAACTTCAGTTGTCAGAACTGGTAAAAGGCGGAATTACAACGGTTGTAGGACTTCTTGGAACGGACGGACTTACAAGGAGTGTTGAAAATCTTTACGCAAAAGTACAGGCTTTATGCGAAGAAGGGGTAAGTGCGTATATGCTTACCGGTGCATATGGATATCCAAGTCCGACTATTACCGGAGAGGTAGATCGGGATATTATGTTTGTTGAAAAAGTACTTGGCGTGAAACTTGCCATTTCAGATCATCGGGCACCGAATGTGACGGAAAGCGAACTGATCCAGCTTGCGAGCAAGACCAGAACGGCAGGTATGTTAAGCGGAAAACCTGGAATCGTGGTGCTGCATATGGGAGATGCAGATGCTGGATTGTCGCCGGTGTTTGAAGCTTTGGAAAAGAGTATGATTCCGATCAAGATTTTCCGTCCGACTCATGTGAACCGCAGAAAAGGTCTTCTGGAAGAGGGCTATCAGTTGCTTGAAAAGGGTGGATACATCGATCTCACCTGTGGCATCAGTGAGGACTTTTGTCCGGGCGGATGCATTTTAGAAGCAAAAGAAAAGGGAATCCCGACGGAGCATATTACCATCAGCTCCGACGGACACGGAAGCTGGTCAAAATACAGAGAAGACGGAAGCCTGTTGGAAATCGGTGTTTCCTCAGTAGATGCGCTGCGGGAAGAACTTCTGTATATGGTACATGAGCTTGATATGAAGTTGGAAGATGCACTTCCATATATGACATCACATGTAGCGGAGGCACTGGGATTGCAGGGTAAGAAAGGGACAATACAAAAAGGAGCCGATGCAGATCTGCTTTTGTGGGACAATGACCTGAAGCTTGACAGTTATATTGCAGGTGGAAAAATCTTTATGCAAAAAGAAAAAATCATTTGCAAGGGAACCTATGAAAAATAGGAATTGAATAAAGTACAACGTTAGCCTGTTAAAATATTCCCTTGCGGAAATGCCGGAAAAGCCTTAAAATAAAGGAATCATGTGTATACAGAAAGGAATATGCTTTATGGAAAAAGGGACTATTTTTAAATTTCATAACGATCTGGATACAGACCAGATCATCGCATCCCAGTATCTGTTGCTGCCGAATCTTGAGGAGATGAAGAGCCACGCATTTGAATCTCTGGATCCGGATTTTGCACAGAAGGTAAAACCGGGAGATTTCGTGGTCGGAGGAGAGAACTTTGGATGTGGATCTTCCAGAGAGCAGGCTCCGGGTGTGTTAAAAGCGTTAGGTGTAAAAGCTGTTATCGCAAAATCATTTGCAAGAATTTTTTATAGAAATGCTATCAATATCGGACTTCCTGCTATTGTCTGTAAAGACCTTCCGGATGAAGTAAAGACCGGAGATCAGATGGAGCTTCATATGCTGGAAGGAACCGCTGAGGCAAATGGAAAGGTTTATTCCTGCACAAAACTGCCGGAATATATGCAGAATATTTTGAATCAGGGCGGACTTATTGCGTCTCTGAACCGTGAGGAGGAATAGACGATGGGAATGACAATTGCTGAAAAGATCATTGCAGCGGCAGCCGGTGTGGAAAGCGTAAAGCCGGGTGACATCCATACAGTAGAACTGGATCGTCTGATGAGTAATGACGGAACTACACATCTTACCGTTGATATGTATAATAATAAATTAAAAAATCCACATATTGCAGATACAGGCAAGCTGGTATTTATCGTAGATCACAACGTACCGTCTGACTGTCCAAAGACAGCCGCATCCCAGAAGAAGATGCGTGATTTTGCAAAGGCAAACCACATTGATTTCTGGGAAGGGAAAGGTGTATGCCACCAGATTATGATGGAAAATTATGTTCGTCCGGGAGAACTGATCTTTGGTGCAGACAGCCATACCTGTTCTTACGGTGCACTTGGTGCATTCGGAACCGGTGTTGGATGTACAGACTTCCTTTACGGTATGGTAACAGGAACTTCCTGGGTAATGGTACCGGAGACTGTGAAATTCAACCTGGTTGGAAAGCTGCCGGAAGGTGTATATGCGAGAGATCTGATCCTCACCATCATCGGTGAAGTCGGAGCCAACGGATGTAACTATCAGGTGATGGAATTTACCGGAGAGGGCGCGAAGACTCTGACAATCAGTGACCGTATCGCACTTTGCAATATGGCAGTAGAAGCCGGAGCTAAGACCGGTATTTTTGAAGTTGATGATGTGGCAATGGAATATTTAAAAGAGCATGGACGCGAGCCAAAGGCTGTATATCACAGCGATCCGGATGCGCATTATGTAAGAGAATATACATTTGACTTATCCAAGGTAGAGCCGGTTGTTGCAAAACCGGATTTTGTAGACAATCTTGCGCCGGCAAAAGACGTGCGCGGTATCAAGATTGATGAGGCATTCCTTGGATCCTGCAACAACGGACGTATCGAAGATCTCCGTGTAGGCGCACAGGTTATCAAAGGAAAGAAAGTATCTGAAAAAGTAAGATTCCTTGTTGTTCCGGCAAGTCAGACTATTTACAGACAGGCTCTGGAAGAAGGACTGATCGACATCTTCATGGATGCAGGTGCGATCGTGATGAACCCGAACTGTAGTGTATGCTGGGGAAGCTGCCAGGGCGTAATCGGTGAAAATGAAGTCCTGATCAGTACAGGAACCCGCAACTTTAAGGGACGTGCAGGACATCCGAGTTCCAAGGTATATCTTGGATCGGCTGCAACCGTTACAGCATCTGCCATTGCCGGAGAAATTGCACTGGCAAGTGATGTGTAAGAGACGAAATTACGTTTGACGAGGTGACATAAGATGGATAAATTTACAGGACGTGTATGGGTTCTTGGAGATGACATTGATACCGATATCATCATTCCAACTGAATACCTTGCACTCAAGACAATCGATGATATGAAGCAGTATGGCTTTTCTCCTCTTCGTCCGGAACTTGCCGGACAGATCCAGAAGGGGGATATCATTGTAGCAGGAAAGAACTTTGGTTGCGGTTCGTCAAGAGAACAGGCACCGGAGATCATCAAGGCAATGGGTGTGCAGTGTGTGATCGCCAAATCATTTGCAAGGATCTTTTTCCGTAATTCGATCAACAACGGACTTCTTCTGATTGAACAGCCGAATCTTTATGATGATATGAAAGAGGGCGACGAGATCACGGTAGTGATGAATGAGCATGTGGATTATAATGGTAAGGAATATCCGATTGCTTCTCTGCCGGAGAATCTGATGAGCATTATTCAGGCTGGCGGTCTGGTAAAAGCCATGCGCAAGCTGAATGGACTGGATTAACCGGAAAGGAGAAGAAAATGGGCGAGACGATTATTGAAAAAATTATCAGACACAATACAGGAAAAGCCGTAAAGCCGGGAGACATTGTGACGGTTAACGTTGACCGCGTGATGATCCATGATATTTTCATCCCCTTTGTGGCAGAAAAATTTGAAGAAATGGGATTTACGAAACTGCATGATCCGGACAAGGTTGTTCTGATCTATGATCATCTGGTTCCGGCAAGTCAGCAGGATGATACCAGACATTTTCGTACCGGAGATGCATTTGCAGATAAATACGGACTTACACATGTACACAGAAGTGACGGAATCTGCCATCAGCTGATGACAGAGGCTGGCTATGTTAAACCGGGTGATATCGCATTCGGAACCGACAGCCATACCACAACTTATGGTTGTGTTGGAGCATTTTCATCTGGTATCGGTTATACCGAGATGGCAAGTATCCTTGGAACCGGAACGATGTGGATCAAGGTACCGGAGACGATCAAAGTTGTGATCGATGGTGAACTTCCGGAAAATGTCATGTCAAAGGATATCATCTTACGACTGATCGGTGATTTGAGAGCAGACGGTGCGACTTACAGAGCACTTGAATTTGCCGGAAGCACCATTGAAAATATGACAGTTGCAAGCCGTATGACAATGGCAAACATGGCAATCGAAGCAGGAGCAAAATGCGCACTTTTCACACCGGATGAGAAAACTGCCGAGTATTGCAATATTGAATTAAATGATTATCAGAAGAGTCTGGTTGGTGATCCGGATGCAACTTATATGAGAACGATCACTTATAAAGCAGAGGACTTTGTACCGGTTATGGCCCTTCCGTCACAGGTTGACAAAATCAGAAATGTATCTGAGGTAGAAGGAACCGAGATCGATCAGGTATTTATCGGCTCTTGCACAAACGGACGTCTGGAGGATCTTCAGGCAGCAGCAGAAGTGTTAAAGGGCAAAAAAGTTGCGGATTTTGTAAAACTGATCGTGACTCCGGCGAGCCGTAAGATCTACAAACAGGCAGCAGATATGGGAATCCTTACGACTTTATCTGAGGCAGGTGCGATCATTACCCATCCGGGTTGCGGACTTTGCTGTGGACGTACCGGAGGAATTCTGTCAGACGGAGAACGTGTGGTTGCAACCAACAACCGTAACTTCCTTGGACGTATGGGAACTTCTAAGGTCGAGATTTATCTGGCATCTCCGAAAACAGCGGCAAGTTGCGCGGTGGCAGGAAAGATTGTAAGTCCAAAGTAGAGGAGTTCACTATGAAAAAAATTGGATTTATCGGTGTTGGCATCATGGGAAAATCCATGGTGCGCAACCTTATGAAAACAGGATATGAACTGCATATTTACGCAAGAACAAAAGCGAAAGTCGATGATGTGATCAGCGAGGGTGCAATTTTCCATGAATCTATCAAAGAATGTGTACCTGGATGTGATGCAGTGATCACCATCGTTGGTTTTCCGAGAGATGTGGAAGAGGTTTACTTCGATGAAGGCGGTATTCTGGAAAATGCAGATCCGGGAACCTATCTGATCGATATGACAACTACAAGCCCGATGCTTGCAGAAAAGATTTCAAAAGAGGGCACAGAAAAAGGATTCCATGTGCTGGATGCGCCTGTAACAGGTGGGGATACCGGAGCAAAAAACGCTACATTATCCATCCTTGTCGGCGGCGAGAAAGAAGATTATGAAGCTTGTATGGAGCTTTTCAAAGCAATGGGAACAAACATCAATTATCAGGGAAAAGCCGGATGTGGACAGCATGCAAAGCTTGCTAATCAGATTATGATCGCCGGTGCCTTAAGTGGTGTATGCGAGGCCTTTTCCTATGCGCAGGCCAAAGGACTGGATCTGAATGTCCTTTTTGATTCGGTCTCTACCGGGGCAGCAGGAAGCAAACAGTTGGATGTTTTCGGACCGAAGATCATTGCCGGAGATTATGCACCGGGATTCTTTATGAAGCATTTCATCAAGGATATGAAGCTTGCGCTGACTGAGGCGAATATGAGCGGACTGAGTCTTGAGGTGCTGAGTCTGGTACTGTCAAATTATGAAGAGTTGGCACAGGAAGGGCTTGGAGATCTTGGGACACAGGCGCTGATCAAGTATTATGATGTGCAGGATGTAGAAGAATAATCGTATGTGATTTAGGGAGCTGTTTTGCAGCTCCCTGATATTTTGTGTTTCATAAACAGTAACGAGAAAACCCGCTGATCTTTTGACCAGCGGGTTTTCTTGTGCTTTTATTTAATTTCTAAAGGAATGAGAGTAAAGTGCGGCAATCGGGGTAACCCGATTGCGCTTACTTTATGAGGGGGGAGATAGTTGTTTATCAACTATCTGACTCTTAGTATACAGATAAATTGTGTTCAAAATATGTCTATATCATAAAAGAAAAAGAAAATTTCTTAAGGAAAAATGAACTATCGATTAAGGAATATTGATTAGAGTACAATAAAAAAATCATTGCGAAAGTACTTTCAAATGTAATCAGATTCTTTTTACATCGTTGCAACTGCGGTAGTTTAATGGTATACTGGACATATTGCAAAAGTAGAAAATGGCAGCAGAAGCTGTCGGCAATGTTTACAAGGCTCATTGGGGTTATGTGAAATATATAAGAGAGTAATACGGAGGAACAGAACAGATGGATTTGGTAACAGTAAGAGAATTATACAGAAACAGAGAGGAATATCTGGATAAAGAAGTGACCATCGGGGGATGGGTGCGCAGTATCCGTGATTCTAAGACATTTGGATTTATCGTTGTAAATGATGGATCTTTCTTTGAAAACCTTCAGGTAGTATATCATGATAATATGGAGAACTTTGGCGAAATTTCCAAGCTGAATGTTGGTGCGGCAATCATTGTAAAAGGAACACTTGTCGCAACACCACAGGCAAAGCAGCCATTTGAGATCCAGGCAACAGAAGTTGTTGTAGAAGGTACCTCTGCACCGGATTATCCGCTTCAGAAAAAACGTCACAGCTTTGAATATTTAAGAAGTATTGCACATCTTCGTCCAAGAACCAATACTTTCCAGGCAGTGTTCAGAGTACGTTCACTGACTGCTTATGCAATCCACAAATTCTTCCAGGAAAGAGGATTCGTATATGTACATACACCGCTGATCACAGGAAGTGACTGTGAGGGTGCAGGAGAAATGTTCCAGGTAACAACACTGGATATGAACAATGTGCCGAAAAATGCAGACGGAACTGTTGATTATTCCAAAGATTTCTTTGGAAAAGAGACAAACCTTACCGTAAGCGGACAGCTGAACGGTGAAACTTATGCACAGGCATTCCGCAATATTTACACATTCGGACCGACATTCCGTGCGGAGAATTCCAACACCACACGTCATGCCGCCGAGTTCTGGATGATCGAGCCGGAAATCGCATTTGCAGATCTGGAAGATGACATGATCCTTGCAGAAAACATGCTGAAATATGTTATCCGCTACGTGATGGAAAACGCTCCGGAAGAGATGAATTTCTTCAATTCTTTCGTAGACAAAGGACTGATCGACCGTCTGAACAACGTTGTAAATTCTGATTTTGCAAGAGTTACTTACACAGAAGCAATCGAAATCCTTGAAAAGCACAATGACAAATTTGAATACAAAGTATCATGGGGAGCAGATCTGCAGACAGAGCATGAACGTTATCTGACAGAAGAGATCTACAAACGTCCGGTATTCGTTACCGATTATCCGAAGGAGATCAAAGCTTTTTACATGAAGATGAATGATGATAACAAGACCGTAGCAGCAGTTGACTGTCTGGTTCCTGGAATCGGTGAGATCATCGGAGGAAGCCAGAGAGAGGACGACTACGATAAACTTGTTGCAAGAATGAAAGAGCTTGGACTTAAGGAAGAAGATTACGGATTCTATCTGGATCTGAGAAAGTACGGATCTACAAGACATGCAGGATTCGGACTTGGATTTGAGAGATGCATCATGTATCTTACAGGAATGTCCAACATTCGTGACGTAATTCCGTTCCCAAGAACTGTGAATAACTGCGAACTGTAAAAAAGAAGAATGAAGAAAAAGGGGACCGGGAACTGCATCAAAAGGGTGTGTTTTCCGGTCTGCTGTTTTATACGCAAATCTTTCTATATACGGAAAGGAAAAGTGAAATATGAATATTTTAGTTGTAGATGATGAAAAAGAAATTGCGGATGTCGTAGAATTATATCTGCAAAATGAATACCATGTTTTGAAATTTTACACAGGGCAGGAAGCATTGGAATGTATTGAGAAGACAAATGTGGATCTGGCAATCCTGGATGTGATGCTGCCGGATATTGACGGTTTCACGATTCTGAGAAAGATCCGCGAGAAATACACATTTCCGGTGATTATGTTGACCGCGAAGACGGAGTACCGGGACAAGATCACCGGGCTTACGATGGGGGCTGACGACTATATTCCGAAACCATTCAACCCGCTGGAGCTGGTAGCGAGAGTGAAAGCACAGATGCGCAGATACACGCAGTACAACGATGGTAAGAAAAGTGATTCTGAGAATATCATTGATTTTGCAGGACTCTTGTTAAATAAAGAATCCCATGAATGCATCTATAATGAGCAGTCTCTTCCGCTGACACCGACGGAATTTGAGATTCTGTGGATTCTTTGTGAGAATCGCGGAAAGGTGATCAGCTCACAAAGATTATTTGAAGAGGTCTGGCATGAAGAGTATCTGAAGAACAGCAACAATACGGTGATGGTACATATCCGGCATCTGCGTGAGAAATTGAGTAAACCGACTGGAAAATCAGATCTTATCAAGACTGTCTGGGGAGTGGGATACAAAATTGAAGAATAATTACAGAAAATTAAAACTGAGCATATTGCTTCAGACGGTTTTTATTACGGCCCTGACGGTGCTGGTTGGAAGATTTATTCTGGAGTATTTTATCGATGGTATTTATAATGACAGCTTTGCCAATGGCTTTTTGCGAATATTGGAAGCTTTTCATGTGAGTGAAGAGACCGCAACATCTTTGTATTGGCAGTGGATCGGCAATAATAAAGTGTTCTTTATGATCCTCGGTTTTTTACTTTTATTTTCGTTGTTTTTTTATGTGGCACTTTCAAAAATGACGCGTTATCTGGAACAGGTAGAAGATGGGATTGAAAATATTATTTCTGCGTCTGACCAGCCAATCCGGCTGATTACGGAGTTAAAACCAATCGAGGATCGTCTCAATGAGATTAAAGAGACATTAAGGAGCCAGGAGGAAGAGGCAGAAAAGCTTGAGCAGAGGAAAAATGATGTCCTGCTTTTTCTGGCACATGATTTAAAAACACCGCTTACTTCTGTGGTGGCGTATCTGAGTATGCTGGATTCTCATCCGGAGATGCCGGCAGAGGAGCGCGCCAAATATACGCAGATATCTCTGGAGAAGGCGAATCGACTGGGGGATCTTTTGAAAGAGTTTTTTGAAAGTATAAAGTTGAATCTGCAGGATATTGAACTGGATAAGGTGGATATTGATCTGACCATGATGCTGGAACAGATTGCAGACGAACTCTATGGGGTACTTCAGGAGAAGATGCTGACCTGCAAGGTGGAAGCAGAGGAAGAGATCCTGATCGAGGGAGATCCGGATAAGCTTGCCAGGGTTTTTGATAATATTCTGCGAAATGCCATAGCATACTGCCGGGAGAAAAGTGTGCTTCTGATCCAGGCTGCCAAGGAGGAGAACCAGGTAAGAATCTGTTTTGAAAATGAAGGAGATACGATACCGGAAGAGAGCCTGAAGAGGATCTTTGATAAATTTTATCGCGCGGATGCGTCGAGATCCAGCAGTACCGGAGGAGCAGGACTGGGGCTTGCCATTGCAAAAGAGATTGTAGAGCTGCACAAGGGACAGATCATTGCCGAGAGCAGTGGGGGAAAGACACGTTTTATCGTGACACTTCCCCTTAAAGGAGGAGTAGAAAGTAATGAAATTCATACACACAGCGGACATTCATCTGGGGGCAGAGCCGGACGCAGGAAGTTCTTACACCGCAAAGCGACCGGAAGAACTGTGGAATAGCTTTGAGCGTCTTTTAAATATCTGTGAAGAAGAACAGACAGATCTTCTTCTGATCGCAGGGGATCTGTTTCACAGACAGCCGCTTTTAAGAGAGCTGAAGGAACTGGATTATTTATTTTCCAGACTGACACATACACAGGTCGTGCTGATGGCGGGCAACCATGATTACCTGAAAAGTACGTCCTATTACCGGAATTATAAATGGCAGGGACCGGTGCACATGTTTTTGTCTCAGAAACCTGCCTGTATGGAATTTAAAGAGCTTGGGGTCCGCATATACGGACTCAGCTATGAGGAACGGGAGATCACAGAACCGCTTTATGAGAAAATCCTTCCGGAAAAAAGAGGAATAGCCTCCATCCTTCTGGCCCATGGCGGCGATGAAAAGCATATCCCGTTCCGAAAGAACGAATTACTGAAGCTGGGATATGATTATATTGCTCTTGGGCACATTCATCTTCCGGCAGAGCTTGCAAAGGATCGGATGTATTACGCAGGATCCTTGGAGCCTACAGATAAAAATGACACCGGGAAGCATGGTTATATCAAAGGGGAGATTAAAAATGGAAGAACCCGGATGGAATTTATTCCTTTTGCATCCAGAGAATATGTGCATATGGAAGTAGAAGCAGGAAGAGAGATGACCGGACGGGAAATGAAAGAAAAAATAGCCCTTGCCATACGAGAAAGAGGTATACAGAACATTTATAAAATCATTCTGCGGGGATTTCGGGATCCGGATATGATCTATGATACCGACCGGATGGATTCCTATGGAAATATTGTCGAAATCCTGGATGAAACAAAGCCGGCATATGATTATGAAAAGTTGAAAAAACAAAATGCAGGAAATCTTCTGGGCTGGTATATAGAAAGCTTTGCAGAAGCAAAGGATGACAGTGTGGAGGCAATCGCATTGGCTGAGGGAGTACAGGCCATGCTGGAGGCAAAGGGGAGCAAATTATGAAGATAACAGAACTGATCCTGAAGAATTTCGGTAAGTTCACGAATAAGCAGATCCTGCTTTCGGATGGGATCAATATTATTTACGGAGAAAACGAATCGGGAAAAACAACGCTGCATACCTTTCTGAAGGGAATGCTTTTTGGAATGGAAAGAAAGCGCGGACGTGCCGCCGCAACAGATACATTTCGTACCTATGAGCCTTGGGAGAATCCAAACTTTTATGCGGGAATCCTGCGGTTTACCTGTGGCGGTCGAAAATTCCTGCTGGAGCGAAATTTCGATCGGTATGCAAAAGGCGGCTCTCTGATCTGTGAAGATGATGGAGAAGAATTGTCACTTGAGCATGGGGATCTGGAAATTCTGTTAGGTGGTATGACAGAAAGTGATTATGAAAATACAGTTTCGGTAGGACAGCTCCGGGTACAGACCGGAGAAATACTGGCGGCGGAGCTGAAGAATTATGCGGCAAATTATTATGCAACCGGGAACAGCGAGATTGACCTCGAAGGGGCGCTTGCCCTTTTAAAAGAGCGGAAGAAAGAGCTGGAAAAAGAAGAACGTGAAAAGAGGCAGCTGATCAGCGAAAAGAAAGAGCGGGCAGAGATGGAGGCATCCTATGTCTGGCGGGATCTGCATCAGTTAGAAAATGAAGCGGAACAGCTGAAAAGAAGCTGTGAAGAGAAACGCAGAGAATGGGAAAGCTGGGTAAATGAAGATAAAAAGCGGAAGAAACGGGAAGAGGCAGCAGGATATTTTGCCGGGTGGAGGATTCATCCACTGGAGGCAGTGAGTATGCTGGGGGCATTTTTTGTGACTTTTCTGCTTTTTCATAAGCCGTGGAATTTTCTTGTGGCAATCGTGGTGGCACTGGCTGAAGGGCTGTATGTCTGGAATTGTCTGAAAGATGGAAAGAAGAAAAAGAAAGCCAGATTACAGGAGATAAAAGAACAGGGCATTTCTCTCAAGGCAGATTATGAGAGGCAGAAAGGAAAGCTTGCAAAAGTACAGGAAACCTATCATGAAAAAGAAGTGTTGTATGAAAATCTGCAGGAACGAGTCGGCGAGTTCGATGAGATGAACAGTGAAGAGATAGAGCGATTAAAAAACAAGCAGGGTGTTGAACTTGCTATGGAACAGTTGACCAGACTTGCCGCACAGATGCAGAGCCGGACAAGCGATCTTATGAATACAGAAGTATCTGCAATCATGGATGCCATCACAGATGGAAAATATAACAAACTCTGGGTAGACGAAAATCTGCATGTGCAGCTTATGAGTAATGGGAAAAAGATATCCATGGATCAGGTAAGCCGTGGAACTCTGGAACAGATTTATTTTGCAATCCGGATGGCGGCAACAAAAATTCTCCACGAGGAAGAATGTCCGGTGATCCTGGATGATGCATTCGGCTATTATGATGACAGGAGACTTGCGCAGACCCTTCGCTGGCTGAAAGACAGTAAGCGGCAGATAATTATATTCAGTTGCCAGAAGCGGGAGATGGAAATGCTGGAAAAGATGGGATGCGTATATCATAAGGTGATGTTGTAAAGACAAGGAGGAAGATTTTATGATTCGGCTTCAGGATATTGCAGAAATGGCAGGTGTCAGCCGTACTACGGTATCTAATGTTATAAATGGCAATACCAAAAGAGTTTCCCAGAAAACGATTGATAAAATCACGACTATTCTTAAAGAACAGAACTATGTTCCGCATATGGGTTCCGTGATGCTTTCCGGCCATGGTTCCAGAATTATAGGTGTAGTACTCGGATTTTCTTATGCACATGGCATGCAGTCGCTTCAGGATCCATTTGTGGGAGAACTGATCGGAACGATTCAGATGGAAACGGAAGAAAATGGATATTATGTTATGCTTATTGGCGGTGAAAGTATTCAGAATGTAGTGGATATTGCCTCAAAATGGAATGTAGAGGGATTGCTTATCCTTGGCTACAATGAAGAACAGTATCGCAGTCTTTCGCGCAGATTAAACAAGAAAATGATTCTGATCGATGCTTATCCGGAAGGTGCTTATACGTTCCAGAATGTCGGTATAGATGATTATTCGGGAGGGTATCAGATCGGAGAATACCTGTATTCCTGTGGATATAAGAAAGCATTGTTTGTTGCGGAAACGGAGAGAGACAGTGATTACTATCGGTGGATGGGATTCAAACAGGCGATGGAAAAATCGGGGGGATTCTGCAGTCGTTCCCGATATATAATTATTCCGGGTGAAAAAAGATTGCGTCTCAGAAAATACAGAGAGCTTCTCCCACGTTTTTTAGAAGCAAAAGCACTTGCGTTTTCCTCAGATTATAATGCGATAGAAGCGATAAATTTCTTTTTTGATGAAGGCATCATGGTTCCGGATCAGATTTCTGTTACAGGATATGATGACAGTGTCTACGCAAGTATGGTTCGACCGAAACTGACAACGGTTCATCAGGATGTTCCGCAAAAGGCGCATGTGGCGCTGAAACGTCTGCTGAAATTAATTCAGGGAGAGACACTGGACGAATTAAATATAAAAAATCCAGTCTATCTGGTAAAGAGGGATTCTGTCAGGGAATGACAGGATCCTTTTTTTAACTTTGCATGTATACAGGTAAGCCGGTGGAATGGTCTGGTTGTTTTTGTGCAGACTGTATAAAAACAGGGAATAAACTTTGTTGTCTTTTATAGTTTCGCGAGAAACTCCTTGATTTTGCTAAGATGTATGGGGTATCATGAATAGTGTTGTTACAGGAGCGGTTAAATAATACTAAACAATTATAAACGAGGAGATTTGGCATGGAGAAAAAATGGTGGAAAGAAAGTGTAGTATATCAGATATATCCAAAGAGTTTTAAAGACAGTAACGGTGATGGTGTGGGAGATATCAGAGGAATCATACAGAAACTGGATTACCTTAAAGAACTTGGGGTAAATGTGTTGTGGATTTCTCCGATGCTGGAATCTCCTCAGGACGATAATGGTTATGATATTTCTGATTACCGCAGAATTTATGAAGAATATGGAACGATGGAGGATTACGAGGAATTGTTGTGTGAAGCACACAAAAGATCCATCAGGATTCTGATGGATCTCGTAGTCAACCATACTTCAGATGAACATAACTGGTTTATTGAAAGCAGAAAATCAAAAGATAATCCATATCGTGATTATTATATCTGGAAAGATCCGGTAAACGGAAAAGAACCTAATAACTGGGGCGGAGTATTTGGCGGTTCTGCTTGGGAATATGATCCGCAAACTCAGATGTATTATCTGCATCTGTTTTCAAAAAAACAGCCGGATCTCAATTGGGAAAACGAAAAAGTACGCCAGGAAGTTTATGACATGATGAAATTCTGGTGTGAAAAAGGAATCGATGGCTTCCGA
Organism: Coprococcus sp. AF51-11b1; assembly: GCF_027682785.1. Taxonomy (NCBI): domain Bacteria; kingdom Bacillati; phylum Bacillota; class Clostridia; order Lachnospirales; family Lachnospiraceae; genus Coprococcus; species Coprococcus sp. AF51-11b1. The sequence goes on from NZ_JAQCZB010000002.1 coordinate 17,984, forward strand.
ATGGATGTTATCAGTATGATTTCCAAAGATCAGAGATTTCCGGACGGAGAAATGAATAACGGTCTTTATGGGGACTTTGGACCATATTGTGTACATGGTCCAAGGATCCACGAATTCCTTCAGGAAATGAATCAAAAAGTTCTTTCAAAATATGATATCATGACAGTCGGTGAGACCGCAGGAGTTACAATAGAAGAAGCACAGAAATATGCGGGTGATGACCGAAATGAATTGAACATGGTATTCCAATTCGAGCATGTGGAGAGTGGATGCGGAGATTATGGAAAGTGGACAACTGCAAAATATGACTTCAAAGAGTTCAAAAATATTATGATCAAATGGCAGGAAGAACTTCAGGGTAAGGCGTGGAACAGTTTGTTTTTAGGTAATCATGATCAACCGAGAAGTGTCAGCCGTTTTGGAAATGACAATCCGGTATACAGAGAAACCTCCGCAAAAATGCTGGCGACCTGTATTCATATGATGCAGGGAACGCCATATGTATATCAGGGTGAAGAGCTTGGTATGACAAACATTTACTTTGACAAACTGGAAGATTACCGTGATATTGAAAGTATTAATTACTTTGAAGAGTTTACGGAAGCAGGTCTTATGACTCCGGAACACATGATGAAATGTCTGATGCTGAGAAGCCGTGACAATGCGAGAACTCCGATGCAGTGGGACGACAGTAAACAGGCCGGATTCACAGAGGGCGAGCCGTGGATCAAAGTGAATCCGAACTACAAGAAGATCAATGCAGCACAGCAGCTTGAAGATCCGGATTCTGTTTTCCACTACTATCAGAAACTGATCCGATTGCGTAAAGAAAAAGACATTATTGTTTATGGTGAATTTGAACCTCTTTACCGTGAGGATGAACAGATTTTTGCGTACACAAGAAAACAGGATCAGGAAAAGCTTCTGACTGTCTGCAACTTCAGCGATAAGAATGCAGAAGTAGAAGTGCCGGAAGAATTTAAAGGCGCAGAGTGCCTGATCACAAACCTTGGAAGAAAAGAATTTGAAAGAAAAATTGTTCTGAATCCATATGAAGCATTTGTACTATATTATAAACACTAGGTGATAAAGAAATGATTAGAAAATATAGATATGGAACTCCGTTTGATACGGAGGCACTGACTGAAAAGATTGAAACAACTAAGGGCGTTCTCCCGTATGGAGAGGTCAGTCAGGAGGAAGGATTTGTTTTTACTTATATCATGGATGAAGATGACATTGTCTATGGTCTGGGTGAAGCCAATCGTGGAATCAACAAGAGAGGGTACTGTTATATCAGTAATTGTACAGATGATCCGGTACACACAGAGGACAAGCGTTCTCTGTACGGAGCCCACAACTTCATTGTTGTGAGCGGAAAGAGGACGTTTGGATTATTTTTCGACTATCCCTCAAAACTGACCTTTGATATTGGATATGACAGAGAGGATACCCTTAAGGTATCTTGCGAAAATGCTGACTTGGATATCTACGTGCTTGAAGGTGAGAATGCTTATGATATCGTAAAACAGTTCCGCCACGTAATCGGACGCAGCTATATCCCACCGAAGTTTGCCTTTGGTTTCGGACAGAGCCGCTGGGGTTATACGACGAAAGAAGATTTCCGTACTGTCGCAAAAGGATATCGGGAGAATCATATTCCGATCGACATGATTTACATGGATATTGACTATATGCAGTCATTCAAAGATTTCACAGTGAGTGAAGAAAATTTTCCGGATTTTCCGGAATTTGTACAGGAAATGAATGACCAGAGTATTCGCCTGATTCCGATCATTGATGCCGGTGTCAAGGTTGAGCCGGGATATGAGATTTACGAGGAAGGTGTCAAAAACAACTATTTCTGCAAAAGAGAAGACGGAAGTGATTTCGTTGCAGCTGTATGGCCGGGAGATACCCATTTTCCGGATATGCTGAATCCGGAAGCCAGAAAATGGTTCGGGGACAAATATCGTTTTCTGATCGAACAGGGAATAGAAGGTTTCTGGAATGATATGAACGAGCCTGCGATCTTTTATTCTTCCGAAGGCCTTGCAGAGGCAAGAGAACTTGCCGGAGAGTTTGCAAAGGATACCGAAGGCAAGACCCATCCCTGGGAAATGCAGGACAAGATGCTCAGTATTGCGAATAATCCGGAAGACTATAAAAGATTTTATCACAATGTGGATGGCAAAAAGATCCGCCATGACAAAGTACATAATCTTTTTGGTTATAATATGACAAGAGCGGCCGGAGAAGCATTTGAACGCATTGACCCGGAAAAACGTTTTCTGATGTTTTCCAGATCTTCTTACATCGGAATGCATCGTTATGGCGGAATTTGGACCGGAGATAATAAATCCTGGTGGTCACATATCCTTCTTAACCTGAAGATGCTGCCGTCTCTGAATATGTGTGGTTTCCTGTATACAGGTGCTGACCTTGGAGGTTTTGGTGCTGATACAACAAGAGAATTGTTGCTACGTTTTCTCGCACTTGGTGTATTTACACCACTGATGCGTAATCATTCGGCGACGGGAACAAGAGAGCAGGAGTGTTATCAGTTCGAAAATATCGAGGATTTCCGTGCTGTCATTAACACCAGATATCGTCTTGTGCCGTATCTGTACAGCGAGTACATGAAAGCTGCGCTGAGTGATGACATGTATTTTAAGCCGTTAGGGTTTGTTTATCCGGATGACAAGAGAGCAATCCGAGTAGAGGATCAGCTGATGCTCGGAAACGAGATTATGATTGCTCCGGTTTACGAGCAGAACGCAAGAGGCCGTTATGTTTATCTGCCGGAAGAAATGAAATTTGTCAAGTTTCTGCCGGATGGAAGCATTTCGGAAGAGATTCTCGCGAAAGGTATCCATTATGTAGATGTGGCATCAAATGAAGTACCGCTCTTCATTCGAAATGGTAAATGTATCCCGGTTGCAGAAGCGGCAGAGTGTGTGAAGGATATTGATACCGAACATCTGCAGCTTATCGGATACGAAAACAGCAGTTATACCATGTATGAGGATGACGGGATCCGCAAAGATTACGATAAAAAAGAGAATTACCGAGTATTCACAAATTAACGTTTAAGAGTAAAAAAATACTGCCTGAATATCAGAAATGATATTACGAAATCAATAACGGGAGAATGTAATTTGATGTGAATTACATTCTCCCGTTTGATTACCTTGGTATGCAAAAAAAGCTACCAGTTGCAGGTTCTCTTTATATTAAAAATCATATAACCATTTATTCTCAAGCCGCCTGAGTATCCGGCTATCGTCATCTGAAAGTGGTGTAAAAGCATGCGCTTTTTTGCGAACCGGTTCGTCCGGCAGTTTACACGCACCGGAGCAGTGCGCTTCAAAATCAAGGCAGTTATAAACACGTGCGCCGCAGAATGCACAGGTGCGGATGGAATAGACAAACCCTTTATAGTCAGGATTATAAAAATGCTGGTATAAATCTTTATCATAGGAGTGCATCCCATTCCGGCGGACATCCTGACACCATTCCGAAAAATCCTGTGCAGCATAATAAGCGGCGGAAGAAGAAAGATTGAAGAACTGTCCGACTTCATTTACAGATTTCAGATGAGCATAATACATGGCAATGCGCGGAGCCAGAATATTACTTGCAAAATAATTGGCTTCATCTTCATTGGAAGGAAGGTCATTTCTGTGTCTTAAAAGATGATGTCCAAGTTCATGCATCAGCGAAAAACGAATCCGGTTGGCTGATTTCTGGCTGTTGTAAGCAATTAAGTTCAGACTGTTTATACAAAATGCATCCTGAGAATAGGAAATACATAGATTGTAGAGCTCCGGCTTCTTCTTTTGGAGCTCAAGATAGGAATAAACACGAAAACCATATTGCTTCAAAATAGCAAAGCAGTCAATCGGAAAGGAATGGATATTGCAGGTAATCAGCGCATTAGCTGCCACTTTACGAATCTGGTTACAATCCAAAGCAAAGCCTCCTATAAGTCGATTTCAGATAACAGCTGAATGAGTTTCATCTTCTGTGTCGCAGAAAAACCATGACTGCCACGGGCAATCATCTGTTCAATATCTTCATATGATGGCTCTGTGTTATCGGATGTTACTGTAACTGAAGAGCCGAGAAGATAATTCATATCTACGTTGAAAAGCTTCGCAATCTTTTCAAGTGTCTCGAGATCGGGTTCGCGGTTCCCTGTTTCATACATACTGACAGCACTTCGGGAAATGCCGAGCAGATCCGCCATCTGTCCCTGCGTGTAATGATTCTGCATTCTTAAATTCTTAAATATATTGTGAAAATCACCCATTTTGTTACCTCCATATATGACTATAATAGCACGAACTGTGACAAAAGTAAAATGACATATGACACGTTTTGTGAATAAAAGGATTGACACATGACTTCTGTGGCTGTATAACAAAAGTAAGGACACAAAACGTGACAAAAATATAAAATCGACACAGAATGTGAGGTAATATGGATGAAAAGAATAAGAGTAAGAAATATTTCATGGAAAGATTATGGGATTTCCGTACAGACACAAAGAGAACTCAAAGAATTTTGTTTTTTATACGATGAGAAAAAGAAGCGGGGGAACAGCCAGGATCTGGCAGACTGCAAAATGATCGAAGAAGCGGCAAGGGAAAGCAGTGAAGAACTGGCGCCGTATCTTTTGAAAAGTGTTACGGATGATCTAAGCTATGAGTATCTGGAATTTGATGATACGCTGGGACGTATTCCGGTTGGAAAGACAGATTTTTATGGATACAGAAGAAAATTCTATGCGTGTCTGCTGAAAAAAATAGTATAAAAAGAGGGGACAAATCGGGGACAGCAAGAACGTACGTTCGATATACAATAACATCGAACGATACAGATACAGGACAGAGAGAAAGAGAGAAAGATATCTGATACGCGCGTTTTCTGACTGTAATGTTATTGTTCAAATACAAATCAGAACAGATCAGAAGGAGAAGACTATGAAAGAAAAAGTATTACAGGAAATTACAGAAAAACGTGACCGGTATACAAAGCATTTCATGCTGCCTGAAAAAGGAACTGCCGCGGCGGTCTATCCGGAACCGGTTCATTATGAGACGGAAAGTGGATGGGAAGAAATTGATAACCGGCTGGAAGCAGTATCAAAGGATGGAAAAGAGTGCTACCAGAATAAGGCATCTGACTTACAGGTATGTTTTGCAAAGCAGACCGGAGAGAATACGCTTGTAAGCATGGAAAAAGATGGAAAAAAAGTTTCATGGACAATGGAAGAAAATGTGGTATCGGCAAGAAGTGTAAGGCAGGCAAGAACAGGAAAAAGCAGTTTCAGGATTTTAACCGAAGAGGAATTCCCGAAAGGACCAGAAGAACTCTACGAGGAGACATGGAGAAAGGATATTCCGGAGGATGAGCCGGCAGAGGGTTCAGGTGACGAGACGGGGGATGAAGTTACCATCCTTCCACCGGCTTCAGAAGACACCCCGGCAGACGGAGGCAGTGAGGATATGCCGGAAGTCAAAGAAATCCAGCAGAAGATGGGAGTAAAGCATCTGACAAGTGAAGGGATGTATGAAGAAATTCTTCCGGGCGTGGATCTGCATTATACCCTTCAGAGTCAGCGCTTAAAAGAAAATATCCGTCTGAAAACGGCACAGGCTGCAGAGCAGGAGCTGATCTTCCATCTTAGATATACAGATATGGAAATGAAGAAGGAAGAAGACGGCAGTCTGGGACTTTACAGTGAGAATCAGAGAATCTTCTGGTTTGACAAGCCATATATGTATGATGCAAAAGGATGCGTGTCACAGGAAGTGGAACTGCTTATAGAAGCAGAAGAAGGAGGATGCAAAGTTACTGTCAAAGCAGAAAAAGAATGGCTGCTTGCCGATGACAGAAGTTATCCGATTATTATCGATCCGATGACAGAAACCAGTAAAACAAAAACCAATATTGAGGATACCTACATTTTTACAGGCGGAACGGATTCTTCGGCTGACCCGAGTAGTGTTTATGCATATGGCTCTTTTGTGGCAGGGAAGTCAACTGCACTTGGAAACTGCAGGTCATTGCTCCGATTCCGAAATCTGCCGGACATCGGAAAAGGTTCTATCCTGTATGCAGCGACCATGTATCTCTGGCAGTATGAGTATTCCAGTTATGGAATCGCAAAACTTCCGCTTGTTGCAAATGAGATCCTGAATAACTGGACAGAAAAGGATGTGCGCTGGCACAATCAGCCATCTGTATCAGGAAATGTACTGGATTATAAAGAAGTGAAACAGGTACAGAACGGCAATACGATTACGATCACGCCGATCGGGTTTGACGTGACTCGACTGGTAAGACAGTGGTACAATACGGGAAATAATTATGGAATCATGCTGCGCGGTATGTATGAAAATGAAAGCGATCTTACAAAGACAGCGTTTGCCAGATTTTATGCATCGGATTATCCAAAGATTTCAACAGATCAGTTTCCGAGCGGAGTCTTTTATTATCGAAATGTAAACGGACTGGAGGATTATCAGAGCTACCATGAGCAGTCTGCAGGACGTGCGGGAAATGGACATACCAATGACTTTACCGGCAATCAGGTATGGATCCATGAGGATGCAGTGACAACCGGCGGAGCCATGCAGGCAGAGATCAGTCATGTTTATAATTCCAGCGAAGCCGGAACGAATCTCGGACAGGGATACGGATGGAGACTGAGCTGTGTGCAGCGTCTGGACACAACCGGAATCAAAGAATATCCTTATGTATACACAGATGAAGACGGCACAAAGCATTATTTCTATAAAGACACAAATGATGGCAATAAGTTAAAGGATGAAGACGGACTTGGACTTGTGATTACGGTAGAATCCGGGTATGACGACAGCTATGCGAGAACCATGGAAACAAAAGACAGGGTACGGTACTGCTTTGGAAAAGACGGTTATCTGAGATTTGTCAGAGATCTGGATGAAAATCAGATCAAATATGTATATCAGACCAGTTCCGGAAAACAGGTGATCAGCTATGTGGAGGATTCCAGTGGAGCAAGACTGGAGATCCAGTATGAGACAGCAGGAAATACGGTACGTGTATCCGCAGTAAAAGATATGGCAGGCCGCCTTACAAAGTATGCATATGACAGTGCAGGCAATCTGACATCCATTACTTATCCGGATGGAAGGACAAGCAGCTTCGGATATGATGCAAGCCACCGTTTAACCAGTGTGACGAACCCGGATGGATATGGTCTTAAGTATGAGTATAAGAACGACTTCCGTGTACCAAGGGTTAGCCGGATCGCGGAATATGGTTCCGGTAATAAAGCAGGACAGGAGATGAAAGTATCCTACGCGAACGGGAATACTACTGTATTTGAGACTCCGGGATTGGACGGAGAGATTGCACAGACCGGAGATAACCGGAAAATCACCTATCATTTCGACAACATGGGCCGCCCGACCGATGTCATGGATCAGGATGGCTGTGCGAACAATTATACTTATTACACATCCGGAAGCAAGAACCATAAGCTGGACAAAGAAGGAAAGGTTCAGAAGACAGTCTGTCATTTACTGAAGAATCCATTATTTGACAGTGCTTACGGGGATGGAAACTGGTATCAGAAAAATCTGACGAACGGAACCAGAAGCAGTATTGCAAAAGCGGAGGGATATGCAGGAACTAAAAGTGCAAAACTGACCAAAACAGGAGCAGAATCTGAAGAAGGAATCTGTCAGGATGTAACGCTTGAGACGGGAACTTATACCTTTTCCGCATATCTGAAAACAGAGAATGCCGAAAACAGCAGGGCTGGTCTGATGATCCTCATGCCGGATGGAAGCAGAGCAGAAGAAGCTTCTGTAATCTCCGGGACGACAGATCCGGAAATGGAGAACGGATGGGAACGCCATCAGCTGCAGTTTACCTTAGCGGCAGCAGGAAGTGTTACGGTATGTGCCGGTATCACTGAGGGAACAGGAATCCTCTATGTCAGCGGAGCGCAGCTGGAAACAGGAAACGCTGCAAACAAGCTGAACCTGATCACAAATCCGGGATTCGAACTGGGCAGCACAAGTCAGCCGGACTGCTGGAATTATGCAGGAGATGTAACCGGATCCAGAGTTGCCGGTGTGACGGGAAAAGGAAGGTGCGCAACGATCTCCGGACGATGGGACAAGAGCTTATATTGCAGCCAGACGGTCCATGTCAGTGGGAAAAAAGATGAAGTCTACAGTGTGAGCAGCTGGGTAAAAGGATGCGGTATTCCGGGAAAGAAGTTCTCATTGTCAGTAAAAGTAACCGGCACATCCGGAAAAGAAAAATGGCATCATTTTAACTGCAATCCGAACATTCTTGACTGGCAGTTTGTCAGCGGCGTATTCCGTACCGAGGAGGCTTATAAAGAGATCCAGGTATATCTGTATTACGATAACCAGATGAATAAGGTGTACTATGATGGCGTGCAGCTGATACGCGATGACGGGGAAAGCTATGTATACGATGGAGAAGGCAACCTGTCGGGCGCAAAGGATGCAGCAGAGAAATCCGGCTTCAGTTACAACAAACGAGGAAATCTCACCCGGCTTGGAGAAATAGACGGGACATCTTTTGAGTACGGTTATGATGACAAAAATCATCTCAAACTGGCTGCCAATTCAGAAGGTGTCAGATATTCTTTTGAATACAATACAAAGAGAGTCCCAGTAACAGAGATCACAGAAGGAGAGCTGTATTACCTTCGGGAAAAGAGCTCCGGCAACTATATGGATGTGCGGGATGGAAGGACATCCTCCTGGACAACCGTTCAGCTGTTTGCCTTTAACGGTACGGTATCTCAGAGATGGAGAATTACCAAGGCAGAAGAAGGATACTGGAATCTGGAACCGCAGAATGCGCCGGACATGCGGTTAGATCTGAAAGATGCATCGACAGCAGACGGAGCTGCGATCCAGATCTTTGCCGATAATGGAACCGATGCACAGAAATGGAGGATGCAGAAGAACAGTGACGGCACCTGGAAAATTCTGAATAAACTGACGGGGACACAGAAATGCATTACAAACGAAAAGAAGAGTACGGCATCCGGAGAAGCACTGAAACATATAACTGTATCCGACAGCCATGGAGGTCAGAGCTGGTATCTCGAAAAGGTGGCAGACGAAGGGCAGCCGGTCCATATGCGTGTAGAAGGCGGCAGACATCTGAGGGCAGTTACTTCAGAGAGAATCTATTATATCCGTGAAAAAATATCCGGAAACTATCTGGACGTACAGAATGGTGGAACCGATTCCGGATCTGTTATTCAGTTGTTCCCGTTCAATGGAACTAAGGCACAGCAGTGGAAGGTGACAGCATGCGATGACGGATACTTCAAACTGCAGCCGCAGAATGCCCCGGCAATGTGTCTGGATGTGAAAAATGCAAATACGGCAGAAGGAACGGTGATCCAGATATTCGCTGACAATGGAACCGATGCACAGCGATGGAAGCTTCAACCAAAGAGTGACGGAAGTTATCAGATCAGTGAGAAATTCACATCGGATAAAAAGGGTCTGACCAATGAGAAAAAGAGCTCCGAAGCTAAGACTCCGGTGACAAGCTGTACATTGGCAGAAGACAATCCGGGACAGCGCTGGTACTTTGAACCGGCAGATGAAGGAACCGTCTCAGATGTTCCGGCAGACGGGCTGGTAGTAAGTGTACGAGTGCGCCATTCCGGTCAGTATATAGATGTCCATAATTATGGAACAGTGGAAGGCAACCGGGTAAATCAGTATTATAAGAACTGTAAAACGAATCAGATGTTCCGACTCAAAAAGAGAGAAGAGAAGTATTATACGATGGAGCCGCTTCACGCACCTGGAATGGTTCTGGCAAGAGCCACTTCCGCAGACACCCTGATCCTCCAGAAATATACAGCAGGTGCGGCAAACCAGCTGTTTGGTTTTACGGAGATCGAAGAAGGAAAAGGAACCGGATATCTTGTAATCTGTAAAGCAGGAGAAAAAGAACTGACGGTAAAAGGACAATCCTATACAGCGGGAACAGAGCTGGTATTTTCTGATCATTCCGGCACACCGACCTATAAATGGTGGATTCTGGAAAGCTACAGTGACCGCATGGAATCTTCGATGGAATATACTTCCGATGGAAGACAGGTCAAAAAGATCACGGATGGAAGAGGATACAGCAATACCTATGCCTATGATGAAAAGAATCGTCTGCTGACTTCTGTTACGGATGCGGAAGGATATACGACCACCTATGATTATGACAAAAATACAGATCAGCTGATCCGTGTAAGGAAGAATGCAGATGGAAAAGATTATGTGCTTCAGTACACTTACGAACAGGATAAGATCAAAACGATCACACGAAATGGCGTCACTTATGGTTATGCTTATGATGCATATGGAAACCAGACCGGTGTTACCTTGAATGGAAAGATTCTGAAGGAAGTGACCTACAGAAATAAAAACGGGCTGGAAGATCGGCTGACTTTTGCAACAGGAGAAACGCTCCGCAATGTCTACGATGCGGAAGAACGCCTGACCGGGCAGTATCTGATCCATAAAGATGATACAGAAGAAAAGCTTTTCACCAATGTGTATGATCATTATGGAAATATTGCAGTCCACAAAGATGAGCGGACACAGCTGGAAACCCGCTATCAGTATGACCTGATCGGAAGACTTCTGGAGAGCAGATCCACTGATGGATTGAAGGTGAAAGTCGCCTATGATGACAAGAACCGGGTGGCACAGAAGCAGTACCGTGTGGACGGAACCGGACATCAGACCAGGTATCTCTATGGAGACGTGGCAAAACAACAGAAACCGGGACTTGGATATGGCGTACAGGTAGACGGAAAGACCTGTATCGAGTATGCATATGACCTGCTGGGACGCTGTGAGAAGAAAACACAGATCTATCCGTCCGGCAAAAAGAAGGAGATCACATATACATATGTGCCGGGAGCAAAAGAAGGAACCACAACAGCACTGATAGGCACGATCACGGAAAATGGAAAAGAGACTGCTTACACATATGACGGACGTGGTAACATTCTGGAAATCTGTACAAAAGCACTGGATACAGGAAAAGTAACGGATCATATGCTCTATACTTACAATGGAATGAATCAGGTGATCCGGGAAGAAGATGCAGTCAGAGGAACCACTTATACCTATACGTATGATCTGGGAGGAAATCTTCTGGAAAACAAGAAATATGATCGGGTTAATGGAGTGGAAGAGCTGAGAGGCACGGATACCTATACCTACAGCTCAGGCTGGAAAGACCAGCTGACCTCTTTCAATGGAAAGGCTATAACCTATGATGCGATGGGAAATCCGCTTTCCTATATGGGAATGAACCTGACCTGGGAAAAGGGACGGCAGTTAAAGACTCTGAAGAAGAGCGGAACACTCAGCCAGTACATTTATGACAATGACGGAAGAAGAATCCGGAAAACCGTTGGAGACAAGGTAACGCACTTCTATCTGGATGGGGATAAGATCATAGCTCAGAAAGAAGAAGGCGGAGAGAGAATGGACTTCCTGTATGATGAGAAAGGGACACCGTTTGCCTTTGAGTATCAGGGAAAAATGTACTTCTACCAGACCAATCTTCAGGGAGACATCATCGGGATTGTTGACAGTAAAGGAAGTCAGGTTGTAGTATATAGATATGATGCATGGGGAGAAGTTCTGGTGTCATCAGATGCATCAGGATTCGGTCTTTCCAAGATCAATCCGCTGCGATACAGAGGCTACTATTACGATCAGGAGACGGGACTGTACTATTTGCAGACAAGATACTACGACCCGAAGGTGAGAAGATTCCTGAATGTAGATGATACGAGTGTACTGACGAAGGATCCAGAGCAGCTGACGGAGAAGAATCTGTATGCTTACTGTGATGATAATCCGGTGATGTATCGGGATGATGCTGGGATGTTTGATATTGTGTCAGGAATATTTGGTGCAGTAACCAACGTGGCAACAACTTATTTTGCAGCAAAAGTAACCGGTCAGGAGTGTGGAGTTGGAGATTTATTAATTGCAGCAACGGCAGGTTTTGTAGGTGGTTTGTTAATGAATAATTTCTATGCAACATTGGCAAATGCATGTATATCAGGAGCAGGAACAATTTTTTATAGTATTTGGTGTGGAGATGATTTGAGAACAGCATTATGGAAAGGCGGAACAACGGCATTATGTACAGCAGTTAGTGTCAATTTATTTATAGGAGTAAAAACAGATATATCTGGAATTGCAGATACAGTTGCAACCACTGTTTTTGGAGTGGGGAATGGATTGATTACAGCAGGGGCAGTGGGTGCATTATCGTATCGAAAGGCAAGTAACAAGAAAAATTATACACAAAATAAAAGAAAGTCAAATCCTGTGCTTAAAAAGAATTCAAAGACAAAAAAACAACAGGAGAGGGCTCGAAAATATTTTATGTTTAAAATGAATCAATTGAGAGAGAGATAAAAGTAATATAAAAATGGAACAAGAAAAAAGTAATGATGTATTGGTTGTAAAATCAGATAAGGAATGGATGCGTTATATTTACAGAGATAAAACAGTTGCATTATTGATGAGCATGGTATTGCTTAGTGGAACTTGGGTAGGTATATTTTTGTATGGCGTATCAAATGGAACAGTAAAAAAAACTAGTAATATAATATTATTTATCTTTGCGTTTATGATTATAGCAGAAACTATAGTTATATTATTAGATATTTATCGGTATTGGCGTGATATAGGACGGGAATTAGTATTAGATGAAACAGGCATTTTAGCCAAATTGTTGTTTTATGAAAAAAAGTATCAATGGAGCGATTTTAAAATTAAACAATTACGAAGTAATTTAGGAGAATACTATGATGAAGGGATGTTCTTTGCAATATATAAACGCCAACCGAGAACATATAGTAAGTGTGAATTTTTTCCAATAAGATATCCTTTTGGAAGCTTTAAGATTAATTTTAAAATGCATAAACCAATTATACTTCAGACAAGGTATTTATCTTGGAGTATAAATGGTGAAATAATGGCGGTCGAGAAGGAGGAGTTGCTTTCCAAATTAAAAGAATGGGGAGTTGATTTTGAAACAGAGCGCCCGAAAAACTTTGATATTTTTCAAGATAAAAAGGGAAGATTACAGTCCAGAAGAAATGGAACTGCCTGGATCTTACTCGCGGCAGCTGTTTGGCTTTTACTACTGATATCTATTGTATATCCGATTTTTATCTGGAAGAATCCAGTACTGATTGCTATTTTTATTCCATTTTTTATTGCTCTTGTTCCGGTTTATGTGGTAGTCACCAGTAGAAAAAGTTACCGTTTAAAGATGGATGAAAAAGGCTGTATCCGGAAGTTTCTTTTCCTGTCAAAACGTTATTTGTGGAAGGATTTGCGGGTAAAACTGGTTGCATCGGAGGAAAGCCATTGTGGAGAGGGAGTTTTATTCATCAAGAAAAAATCTGGGAATAGCAGTTCTGCAAGTGAAACTTTCAGCTATGCATCTTTGCACCCATACAGCAGCTTTGTAGCAAACTTTGAAGTGTTTGGGAAAATGTATGGAGAGAAGGATGCGTTGCATGAGATTAACAAGGAGCTGTTTCTGGAAAAAATGAAAGAATGGGGAGTGGAGGTAGAAGGACTGCCGAAAGAAGAGTAAAAAATTAAAGACAGAGTTAGAAAGCAGTTGGCTCCTTGGATGAGTGTAAAAGTTATGTTTTACATTTCAAAAGATCAGAGCCAACTGCTTTTTGTTGAAGGAGAAGATTTATACTGCCGTTTGGTGATGAAATGGAGAGATTAAAATGAGACAAAAGATATTTATAGCAGGAAGTGCGCTGATCAGTCTGGTAGTGAACTTATTCGGTGGATGGGATACAGCGCTTGAAACGTTGATCCTGTTTATGGGAATTGACTGGTTTACCGGAGGGATTTTATTGCCGGTTGTATTTAAAAAGAGCCCGAAATCAAAAAGCGGGACATTGGAAAGCAGAGCAGGGTGGAAAGGACTATGTAGAAAAGGGATGGTGTTGTTATTTGTATTGATTGCAGTAAGACTGGATCTGCTGATGGGAACAAGTTATCTGAGGGATACAGTATGTATTGCGTTTATAGCAAATGAAGCAGTGTCAATTGTGGAGAATGCAGGACTGATGGGAGTACCGATACCGGAGGTGATTTGCAAGACGATCGAAGTGTTGGAGGAGAAAGGGAAAGGTTCTGAAGGAAGTAATTTGCAGAAATAAAAACGGGCTGGAAGACTCCCTCAGGGAGATATCATCGGGATTGTTGACAGTAAAGGAAGCCAGGTTGTAGTATATAGATATGATGCATGGGGAGGACTTCTGGTGTCATCAGATGCTTCAGGATTCGGTCTTGCACAGATCAATCCGCTACGTTACAGAGGCTACTATTACGATCAGGAGACGGGACTGTATTATCTGCAGACAAGATACTATGACCCGAAGGTGAGAAGATTCCTGAATGCAGATGACGCAAGTGTACTGACGAAGGATCCAGAGCAGCTGACGGAGAAGAATCTGTATGCTTACTGTGATGATAATCCGGTGATGTATCGGGATGATGCTGGGATGTTTGTAATTACAGCAGCTCAAGTGGGGCTTGGTGTACTCGGAATGGTAACAAACGTGGCAACATGTTATATTGCTGCAAAGGCAACGGGACAGGAGTTTGGAATTGGAGACTTGGTAATTGCTGCCGCAGCTGGTTTCGTTGGTGGTTGCATAAAAAATAATTTTTATGCAACAGTAGCTAGTATTCTTATATCAGGAGTGGGAACTACTTTTTATAGTTTATTTTGTGGAGATAATTTGAAAACAGCATTATGGAAAGGTGGAATGACGATAGTATGTACGGCTGTAAGTGTTAGTTCATTAATAGGAGTGAAGTCAGATATACCTATAGTAGTGAATAAAATATCAACAGGCATTTTTGGAATGGGAAATAGTTTGACTACAACAAGTATAGTGGCATCATTTTCACATCAAAAAACAAATACGAAGAAAAATCATACGCAGAATCAAAGAAAGTCAAAATCAATAAATAAAAATAGTGGAAAGAAGCAAAAAGAGAGAGCGTTAAGGTATTTTATATTTAAGATGAATCAATTGAGAGAAAGATAAAAGCAATATAAGTATGGAAAGAGCAAAGATTTATTTGCTCTTTCTGTGAAAGGTCAGGTAATGGAACAAAAAGAAAATAGCGAAATAATAGTTATAAAATCAGATAAGGAATGGATACAGGAAATAAAGGCTGATACGACGTCACATGTTATTGGTAGTGTGGGGATAATAGCAGGGATTAGTTTTGTTTTGTTATATCCATCATCGGTGCCTAAATGGGAAATAGAATTATTAAGCAGTCCTTTGATAATAGTTACAATATTATTCATATTAGATATTTATCGTATTTGGCGAAATATAGGACGAGAATTAGTATTGGATAAAACGGGGATTTTGATTAAGTTATGGTTTAAAGAAAAAAAGTATGGTTGGAATGATTTTAAATTCAGACAAGTACGAAAAAATATAGGAGAGTATTGTTATGATGAGGGATTATTTCTTACGAAGCACAAGCATCAACCGAGACAAAACAGTAATTGTGAACTTTTTTCCATAAGATATCCTTCTGGCAGTGTTGTTATTAATTTTAAGATGCATAGACCTATTTTGGCTAATCAAAAAACTCAGCAATATATAAATGCTGAAATAATGGCGGTCGAAAAAGAAGAGCTGCTTTCAAAATTAAAAGAATGGGGAGTTGATTTTGAAACAGAGCGACCGAAAAACTTTGATATTTTTCAGGACAAAAAGGGAAGATTACAGTCCAGAAGAAATGGAACCGCCTGGATCTTACTCGCGGCAGCTGTTTGGCTTTTACTACTGATATCTATTGTATATCCGATTTTTATCTGGAAGAATCCAGTACTGATTGCTATCTTTATTCCATTTTTTATAGCTCTTGTTCCAGTTTATGTGGTAGTAACCAGTAGAAAAAGTTACCGTTTAAAGATGGATGAAAAAGGCTGTATCCGAAAGTTTCTTTTCCTGTCAAAACGTTATTTGTGGAAGGATTTGCGGGTAAAACTGGTTGCATCGGAGGAAAGTCATTGCGGAGAGGGCGTTTTATTCATCAAGAAAAAATCTGGGAATAGCAGTTCTGCAAGTGAAACTTTCAGCTATGCATCTTTGCATCCATACAGCAGCTTTGTAGCAAACTTTGAAGTGTTTGGAAAAATGTATGGGGAGAAGGATGCTCTGCATGAGATTAGTAAAGAGTTGTTTCTGGAAAAAATGAAAGAATGGGGAGTAGAGGTAGAAGGGCTGCCGAAAGCAGAGTAGGTGATGAGGAAATGGAAGAAGAAAAACTATACACAAAGTCAAAAAAAGACAAATACAGTGTTAAAAAATAGAACAAAGAAACAGCGGGAAAAAGTATGGAAGCATTTTATATTTAAGATGAATCAGCTGCGGTATAGATAAAATAGTATGTAGAAAGGGGCTGTGAAAAAAACATAGTCCCCCTTTCTTTAGAAGGAAAGAAAATGGAAAAAGATCAGGAGAAGTTAATTATACAATCAGATCAAGAGTGGATAGGCTATCTTATTGGAAAAATTTTTAGTATTGTAATAAGTGTAGTACTAATTTGTGTAATGTTAATATATTTTGTATTGACAGATATTATGAGAACAAAACAGGATGTGCAGAAATTAATATTTATGTTGACAATATTGGTCTTATTAGTGCTATCAAATATTTATCGATATTGGAGAAACATAGGAAGAGTTTTGATTTTAGACAAAACAGGTGTTTTGGCAAAAATGTGGTTTTACAAGAAAAAATATAAATGGAGTGATTTAAAAATTAAACAATTACGAAAAAATTTAGGGAAGTATTATGAAGAGGGAGTATTTCTTGCTGCGTATAATTATCAACCGAAACAAGATAGTAACTGTGAATTTTTTAATATAAGATATCCTTTTGAAAGTTTTAATATTAATTTTAAGATGCATAAACCAATTTTAGTCGAAACTAATTGGACTAAATATATAAATGGAGAAATGATGGCAGTCGAAAAAGAAGAGTTACTTTCAAAACTAAAAGAATGGGGAGTGGATTTTGAAACAGAGCGCCCGAAAAACTTTGATATTTTTCAGGACAAAAAGGGAAGATTACAGTCCAGAAGAAATGGAATCGTCTGGATTTTACTCGCGACAGCTGTTTGGCTTTTACTTTTAGGTTTTATCATATATCCGA
The DNA here is from genome assembly GCF_027682785.1 of Coprococcus sp. AF51-11b1. Lineage (NCBI taxonomy): Bacteria > Bacillati > Bacillota > Clostridia > Lachnospirales > Lachnospiraceae > Coprococcus > Coprococcus sp. AF51-11b1. Next base: position 35,292 of record NZ_JAQCZB010000002.1, read on the forward strand.
TTTTTATCTGGAAGAATCTAGTACTGATTGCTATCTTTATTCCATTTTTTATTGCTCTTGTTCTGGTTTATGTGGTAGTCACCAGCAGAAAAAGTTACCGTTTAAAGATGGATGAAAAAGGCTGTATCCGAAAGTTTCTTTTCCTGTCAAAACGTTATTTGTGGAAGGATTTGCGGGTAAAACTGGTTGCATCGGAGGAAAGCCATTGTGGAGAGGGAGTTTTATTCATCAAGAAAAAATCTGGGAATAGCAGTTCTGCAAGTGAAACTTTCAGCTATGCATCTTTGCACCCATACAGTAGCTTTGTAGCAAACTTTGAAGTGTTTGGGAAAATGTATGGGGAGAAGGATGCGTTGCATGAGATTAACAAAGAGCTGTTTCTGGAAAAAATGAAAGAATGGGGAGTGGAGGTAGAAGGACTGCCGAAAGAAGAGTAGGTGATGAGGAAATGGAAGAAGAAAATAATAGAATATTGGTTGTAAAATCAGATGAAAAATGGATGAAATGCAATATTATAGCTGTGATCGAAATAGGAGTATGTTGGATGGTTTCGATAATTTCTGGTGATGTAATATTCATAGTTTTTTTAGGAATTCTATTATCTACCATTTCGCTATGGATATTATGGAGCGAAGGAAAAGTTTTGATTTTAGATGAAACAGGATGTACTGTAAAATTTTTAAAGTATAAAAAATATATGAAGTGGGATGAGATAGAAACAAAACAGTTAAGAGTAAATATGGGAATGTATTACGAAGGGGTATTGCTTTCCAGGTGCAAGGAAAAACCTCCGAATACAGGGAAGAGTGATTGGTATGTTTTAAAACATCCGTTAAGTAGTTTTCAAGTGAATTTTACAGGTATGCATAATCCGCATTTGTCGCCTAATAGATACGTTTCAGTAAAAGCAGAAATGTGCGCTATTGATAAAGAACTTTTTTTGAAGAAAATGGAAGAATGGGGAGTTAAAATAGATTCTGTTCGTACATTAGATAGAAAAATATTCTTTGATAAAAAAGGGAAAATGCAAACAAAAAGGAATGGTTATGGCTGGAAATGTCTGACATTCTGTCTTGGAATTGTATTAATATATTTATTGGAATTATTTATCTTTGTATTAAAAAGTGGTGTACTGATAGTGGTATTTAGTCCGTTTCTTATTGCGTTATTTATTATTTTGAGTATTGTTTGCCTTGAAAAAAGTTATATTTTAAAGATGGATAAAAAAGGCTGTACCCGAAAGGTTTTCTTCCTGTCAAAACGTTATCCGTGGAAGGATTTGCGGGTAAAACTGGTTGCATCGGAGAAAAGTCATTGTGGAGAGGGTGTTTTATTCATCAAGAAAAAATCTGGGAATAGTAGTTCTGCAAGTGAAACTTTCAGTTATGCATCGTTGCATCCATACAGTAGCTTTGTAGCAAACTTTGAGGTGTTTGGAAAGATGTATGGAGAGAAGGATGCTCTGCATGAGATTAGTAAAGAGTTGTTTCTGGAAAAAATGAAAGAATGGGGAGTGGAGGTAGAAGGACTGCAGAAAGAAGAGTAAAAATTAAAAACAGAGTTAGAAAGCAGTTGGCTCCTTGGATGAGTGTAAAAGTTATATTTTACATTTCAAAAGGGTGGCGGCTGGTGTTGCAGCAGTGCCATATCTTAAGAAGAAAACATATGGTTCATCAATAAAAAATAATAATCAAGTACATTATAAGAATACGCTGAATAAAAGTCGTCAAACTACAGTGAATAAAACAAGAAGACAACAAGCTTGGAAACACTTTTTATTTAAAATGAACCAATTAAAACCATATTAATCATATGGGGAGATTGTCCGAAAACTCAAACGTCAGATTTAAATGTGGAAGTTAATAATCAATTTGCAATAGAATTAAAGAAAGATGAGGAGTCGGAAGACAGTTTAGCTATTCATTCTAAGCCAAAAGTGGATGATGTAAACTATGCTGGATTAGTTTTCGGACAGTCTGTGAGGGAAAGAAATGGAGAGGTGCTGTAAATGGCTGATGATCAATTAGTAGTAAAATCAGATCATAACTGGTTACAAACAATGATAGTGTATGCCGGTTCCATCGTTTTGTATTGTTCCATAATAATATTTTATAAAGGAAAAGGGAAGGTAGATTTTGAGTCTATAGTATTAGATCTGATATTGATTATAGTTGCAATAATGGTGATTCTTTGGTTTTGGTGGGAGGGAGGAAAAACTATAATTTTATCCAAAGATGGATGTATAGTTAAATTTGTAAACTATAAAAAGTATTATGCGTGGAATGAATTGGAAGTTTGTCAATTACGATGTGACTTTTTTAGATATGAAGAAGGAGTATTATTTGCAAGAAAATCCGATAAATTTCTCCAAAATGGTTATAGCGTAAGAAAATATATGACAGTGCATCCATTTAGTAGCTTTTGCGTAAACTTTAAAGGAAGATATAATTTAGCGCAAAGAACGCAAGGATATAGTATGAAATTAGAGGTTTGCCCAATTGACAGAGAACTGTTCTTTGAAAAAATGAAAGAATGGGGAGTAACCATTGAAGCTGTAAGAGTGATGGATGAGGCTGTATTTTATGACAAGTTAGGAGAGATCTGCACAAGACGAAATGGATATGGATGGAAAATACTTTCATTTGTTCTAGTATTGATAATATGTGCGTGTTTAATGTTTCCAATTCTTGTATTAAAAGATATGGGCACGCTATTTATTTCAATTCCATTTAGCATTATTTTTCTAATAATTTACATAGTAATAACCAGCAGAAAAAGTTATCGTTTAAAGATGGATGAAAAAGGCTGTATCCGAAAATTTCTTTTCCTGTCAAAACGTTATCTGTGGAAGGATTTGCGAGTAAAACTGGTTGCATCGGAGGAAAGCCATTGTGGAGAGGGTGTTTTATTCATTAAGAAAAAATCTGGGAATAGCAGTTCTGCAAGTGAAACTTTCAGCTATGCGTCGTTGCATCCATATAGCAGCTTTGTAGCAAACTTTGAGGTGTTTGGAAAAATGTATGGAGAGAAAGATGCTCTGCATGAGATTAGTAAAGAGCTGTTTCTGGAAAAAATGAAAGAATGGGGAGTGGAGGTAGAAGGACTGCCGAAAGAAGAGTAAAAAACTAAAAACAGAGTTAGAAAGCAGTTGGCTCCTTGGATGAGTGTAAAAGTTATGTTTTACATTTTAAAAGAAAGTCAAATCCTGTGGTTAAAAAGAGTTCAAAGACAAAAAAACAACAGGAGAGGGCTCGAAAATATTTTATGTTTAAAATGAACCGATTGAGAGAGTGATAAAAGCAATATGTAGACAGGAAGAGCGGAGAAAGATTCGCTCTTCCTGTAAAAAGGTAATCAAAATGGGACAGGAGAAAGATGTATTAATTATAAAATCGGATAAAAAGTGGAAAGACTTTTTTATAGACAGTATATGCGGATTTAGTATTTGTTTGATAGGGTTTGACATATTTTTGCTATATTGTGCAGTGAATATGCCGGATCCTAATAAGGAAGAGGGTAGAGCGATGAGCATTGTGTTTGCGATTGCCTATTCAATAGTGATAATCTTGCGTATTTATCTGCTTTGTCGAAATATAGATCGAGAGTTGATCTTGGATAAAACGGGAGTTTTGGTTAAAACATGGCTTTATAAAAGAAAGTATACATGGGAGGAATTTAAAATTAAACAATTGAGAATAAATGTGGGGGAATATTGTTATGATGAAGCCTTGTTTTTGGCAGCATGTAAGCATCAGCCGAGGCAAAGCAGTAATTGTGAACTTTTTCCAATAAGACATCCAATAGGGAGTTTCTGTATTAATTTCAAAATGCATAGACCAATATTAGCGGGGCAAAGATATTCTATTTATATAAACGGTGAAATAATGGCGGCAGAGAAGGAAGAGCTGCTTTCCAAATTAAAAGAATGGGGAGTGGATTTTGAAACAGAGCGACCGAAAAACTTTGATATTTTTCAGGACAAAAAGGGAAGATTACAGTCCAGAAGAAATGGAACCGCCTGGATCTTACTTGCGGCAGCTGTTTGGCTTTTACTTTTAGGTTTTATCATATATCCAATCTTTATCTGGAAGAATCTAGTACTGATTGCTATCTTTATTCCATTTTTTATTGCTCTTGTTCCGGTTTATGTGGTAGTAACCAGCAGAAAAAGCTATCGTTTAAAGATGGATGAGAAAGGCTGTATCCGAAAGTTTCTTCTCCTGTCAAAACGTTATCTGTGGAAGGATTTGCGGGTAAAACTGATTGCATCGGAGGAAAGTCATTGTGGAGAGGGTGTTTTATTTATCAAGAAAAAATCTGGGAACAGCAGTTCTGCAAGTGAAACTTTCAGCTATGCGTCATTGCATCCATATAGCAGCTTTGTAGCAAATTTTGAAGTGTTTGGAAAAATGTATGGGGAGAAGGATGCTCTGCATGAGATTAGTAAAGAGCTGTTTCTGGAAAAAATGAAAGAATGGGGAGTAGAGGTAGAAGGACTGCCGAAAGAAGAGTAAAAAACTAAAATTAAAATAATTCGCAAAAAGGATGTATCAGGAATTATTGACAGCATGGAAAATAAGGCGGTAAGATACAAGAAAGGAGAGCAGAGGGGTGAGAGAATGGAAAAGAATGAAGTATTAATTATCGAATCGGATAAGGACTGGATAAGTTTTATTAAAGGGGATACAGTTATATGGTTAGTGTGTATGGTAATGATTGGTGGATCGTGGGGAGGTCTTGGTCTGGTTGGAGTATCACGCAGAACCGTGATGGACACGGATGATATAATAGGAATGATATTTATAGTATTTTGTATTATAGCAGAAAGCTTATTTCTATTATTGTATATCTATCGTATGTGGCTAAATATAGGTCGAAAGCTGATATTGGACAAAACAGGAATTTTGGTTAAACTATGGTTTTATGAAAAAAAGTATAGTTGGGATGATTTTAGGATTAGACAATTACGAAAAAAGTTAGGAAAGTATTGTTATGATGAAGGACTATTGCTTGCAGTATATAAGCATCCACCAAGACAAAATAGTAATTGTGAACTTTTTACTTCAATAAGACATCCGTTTGGTGGTGGTATCGTTATTAATTTTAAGATGCACAGACCTATTTTGGTGCATGAAATAGCTAATTTGTATATAAACGGTGAAATGATGGCGGCAGAGAAGGAAGAGCTGCTTTCCAAATTAAAAGAATGGGGAGTTGATTTTGAAACAAAGCGCCCGAAAAACTTTGATATTTTTCAAGACAAAAAGGGAAGATTACAGTCCAGAAGAAATGGAACCGCCTGGATCTTACTCGCGGCTGCTGTTTGGATTTTACTTTTAGGTTTTATCATATATCCAATCTTTATCTGGAAGAATCCAGTACTGATTGCTATCTTTATTCCATTTTTTATTGCTCTTGTTCCGGTTTATGTGGTAGTCACCAGTAGAAAAAGTTACCGTTTAAAGATGGATAAAAAAGGCTGTATCCGAAAGTTTCTTTTCCTGTCAAAACGTTATTTGTGGAAGGATTTGCGAGTAAAACTGGTTGTATCTGAGGAAAGCCATTGTGGAGAGGGAGTTTTATTTATCAAGAAAAAATCTGGGAACAGCAGTTCTGCAAGTGAAACTTTCAGCTATGCGTCATTGCATCCATATAGCAGCTTTGTAGCAAATTTTGAAGTGTTTGGAAAAATGTATGGGGAGAAGGATGCGTTGCATGAGATTAACAAAGAGCTGTTTCTGAAAAAAATGAAAGAATGGGGAGTAGAGGTAGAAGGACTGCCGAAAGAAGAATGTTAAATAAAAATACTGCTTAGATATCAGAAAATGATATTCAAGCAGTATTTTTTGTCATATAGCGGAAAAATTTCGCTCGTATAAATTAATCGATCGCTTCCCCTTTTTTATATTTCTCAACTACATGCTGGATACGTTCGCTTGGATCAAGGATGCTGCTGATAGAAGCATCATGGTTCAGTGTATCGATTACCAGTGCGATGTACTTGCTCATGTCGCAGTTGATGTAGTAAGGACGGCTGAGCAGTTCCGGTGTCTGATAGATCAGGTTTGTTGTGAGGATTCCGTTGATCAGTCCTTCTTCATAAGCCTGGTCGAATTTTTCCATACCGTTTGTGAAAAGTCCGAAGGTTGCAGCAGCGTAGATACGTTTTGCTTTACGCATCTTGAGCTGGCGTGCTACATCGAGGATACTGTCACCTGACGAAATCATATCATCGAGGATGATTACGTCTTTTCCTTCTACGGAAGAGCCAAGGAATTCGTGTGCTACGATCGGGTTACGTCCGTCTACGATGGTTGTGTAGTCACGGCGTTTGTAGAACATACCCATGTCGAGTCCGAGTACGTTGGCAAAGTAGATTGCACGTCCGGTTGCACCTTCATCCGGGCTGATCGCCATCATATGGTCAGCATCGATCTGAAGATCCGGTACATGCTTTAAAAGTCCTTTTACGAACTGGTAAGTCGGGCGGATCGTCTCAAATCCGTTCAGCGGGATCGCATTCTGGACACGTGGGTCGTGTGCATCGAAAGTGATGATATTGTCAACACCCATGCGGACAAGCTCCTGCAGACCAAGTGCACAGTCCAGTGATTCACGGCCGCTTCTCTTGTGCTGGCGGCTTTCATACAGGAAAGGCATAATGACGTTCAGACGACGTGCTTTTCCTCCTACAGCGGCGATGACACGCTTCAGGTTCTGGAAATGGTCGTCCGGTGACATATGGTTGGTATTGCCGCTGAGCGAATAAGTCAGGCTGTAGTTGCAGACATCGACCATCAGATAAAGGTCTTTTCCTCGTACAGACTCATTGATAATACCTTTGGCTTCACCAGATCCAAAACGCGGTACCTTTGCGTTGATCAGATAGTTCGGCTTTTCGTAGCCGTTGAAAACAAGATTGTCTTTCTGGAAACGAGTCTCTTCCTTTCTCCATTTTACGAGATAGTCATTGACTTTATTTCCCATCTCTTCACAGCCGTCTACAGCAATAATGCCGAGAGAGCCAACTGGAATATTATCCAGAATTCGTTCACTTCGATGTAACATCAGTGTTCCTCCCTGTACATAAGTTTCTTTTGAATGCGGATATCATCACCGGCAAGGCGAAGTATCTTATAATGGTTGCTTATCCGGGAAAATGTACGTTCTGTATAGTTCGTCTTGATTTCCTCCAGAGTAAGATTAGTAGAAATGATCGTGGATTTCCTGTTCAGGATCCGATCATTTAAACACACAAAAAGCTGAGAAACGACAAAGTCTGTATTTCGTTCGGTTCCCAGGTCATCAATGATCAGCAGATCACACTGGTGGATCTGCTCATATAAAAGACAGCTCTCATCATTCCGGGTCAGTGCTTTTTCAAGGAGCGCATCGAAAAATTCAGAGGCAGTCAGGTAAAGAACGGAATGCAGAGAATCCATCACTTCTTTTGCAATGCAGTGACTGAGAAATGTCTTCCCAATACCAGTATTCCCAAAAAGGAGCAGATTACCATGTTCGGTATCAAAATTGTGGATGAAATTCATACATTCCTGATAAGCCCGCGTTGCAAGCTCGCGGGAATTCTGACCGGAAAGCCGGTCTCTATAATTGGATGAATAATAATCAAAATTAAAATGTTCAAAATTTTCCTGTTCGAGAAGCCCTTTTAAGTTGGACTGGGTGTAGAACAGATCAATGATCGCTTTTAAAAAGCAATGGCACTTTTTCGTGCCGACATAGCCGGTATCCTGACAGTCCGGACATTCAAAATGCTGTTCCAGATAGTCTTCCGGGAATCCGGCGTCGGAAAGGAGTCGGCGGCGTCTGTCAGAAAGAGACCGGATCCCTTCCTTCAAAGAAGCGAGGGCAGTGCCATCGCCTGCGAGCAGCTTTTTCGCCTGATCAAGACTGGCAGAAGAAATAGAGGCATCAATCGATGCAAGCTCCGGAACCTTCTGGCAGGCACGCTCGTAGTGAAGATTCGCGAGGTCGCGGCTCTTCGCTCTTTTTTCTTCATATACGCGCATCAGCGCATTGTATTGTGAATTAGTTAACGGCACAGTGTTCCCCTTTCTTAGTTACTGCGTAATAATTTTTTGGTAAGCTCGTCCATATTGTAAGAACGTTCTTCAAAATTACGGAATTTGGAAGGCTGCTGGGCAGAAGGTGTACGGTTTTGCCCCGAAGGAGTTTTCCTTCGGTCTTTTTCCTGCTCAAAGGCAGAATCAAGACGCTCAACATCTGCCAGTGTACGAACGTTGCCCGTCTTCCAGTTTTCGAGAATCTTGTCAGTATATTCAAAACTTGGCTGGTGGATTGCACTGATGGTGCGGTTGCATGCTTCCAGAATGAGATCCAGTTCGAAATTCCCATCCTCCAGCCATTTGCGGATATAATCCAGTTCGGCAGATGCAGGTCCCCGCCCTTTGATGCCAAATGCATTCAGGATAGAATAGCAGGTTTTGTTGTAAAATGCAGAGGAATTACGTGCCTGATCGACGGTTGTAATATGTTCATCTGCCCATGAAAGTGCTACTTTCTGAATGTAATGCATGCTCTTATGTCCGTTCTCCACACAGTATTCGATCAGATACTCGATCAGGTCTGCGGAAAAACCAAGGGAATCATAAAAGTAGGTAATCGCATCAACATCGGTACGGGATAAGGTTTTGCCAAGATATTGTTCAGCAATAAAAAGAATCTGCTTTAATTCTCTTCTTGCAGCAAGGGAACGTCTTGATGCAGGAAGATTCTGACCGGCAGCTTTGTCTGAAACAGTGGTATTTCCATCAGACTGCGCGACCGGAGATTTTTCATGAACGGAAGCAGACTGTGCGGAAGGTGTATGGAAAGCCGCTTTGACAGGTGTCTGATGAGTTGGTGCTTTTCCGATACAGATTCCGGCGAGTTCATTTGTTTCGTCATATTCGAGAGAAAGAATTCCTTCTTTTTCCCAGTATTTGAGTGCGCGCAGGATATCGCCTTCGGTATTCTCCAGAAGGTCTGCCATCTGCGGGATATCCGGAAGCTGCTCCGGGATATTCTGATAACGGAGAAGAAGAAGATAGACTTTTACATATTCTCCGTTCGCAGATACCATATAATGATCGATAAAGTCATTCTCCACGATCGTTATGTTATTGTGGGAATGATTGCGCAAAATAAGTGCACTCATAATTTCCGCTTCCTTTCTTTTCTGACTTTGTTCATTATAACATCATCCCAGATTGTAAAAAAGAATTTTCTGACGGAAATTTTTGTTATTACAGATAAAATTTCGCAAATATTGGAGAAAATCAGGCTTTTAACAGGTCTTCTCCAATAGTTACAACATCTCCGGCACCCATTGTGATCAGAAGATCGCCAGGCTGGCAATGGGTGGTGACGAACTCTTCGATGGCTGCAAAGCTTGGAAGATAAGTTGCGTCACATCCATGTTCTTTGACTGCATCTGCAAGCTGTGCAGAAGAGATGCCTAAAGTATCTGTCTCACGTGCTGCATAGATGTCAGCAAGGATTACATGGTCTGCATGTGCGAGTGCTTCAGCAAATTCTGAGAATAATGCTTTTGTACGTGTATAAGTATGTGGCTGGAAAATACACCACAGCTTTTTATGTGGATAATGTGCAGCACTTTTCAGCGTTGCAGCAATCTCTGTCGGATGGTGTGCGTAATCATCAATGATGGTCACTCCGCCGACTTCACCTTTGTATTCAAAACGGCGGTCTGTTCCGTGGAAGGAAGCAAGACCTGTCTGGATCGTCTCAGCAGGAACACCAAGAATATCGGCAACTGCGATTGCCGCAAGTGCGTTATATACGTTGTGCTCACCGCCAACTGCAAGAGCGAGATGTGCAACATTCTGTCCGTCTTTTACGACATCGAAAGAGGCATTGCCCTGTTCGCTATAAGTAATATTGGCTGCACTGTAATCCAGGGAAGCTTCTTTGCCAAAAGTGATAACACGACAGGAAAGATCGGAGGTGATCTCTTCAATTTTATCAATATCTCCGTTGATGACGAGAGTTCCGTTTTCCGGAAGAAGCTTAGCAAAAAGGTGGAAAGAATTACGGATATCGTCCAGGTCTTTAAAAAAGTCCAGGTGATCCGCATCCACATTCAGAATAATACCGATTTTCGGGAAAAAGTGCAGGAAACTGTTGGTATATTCGCATGCTTCCGTAATAAAAAGGTCAGGTCCGCCGACACGGATATTGCCTTCGATCGCTTTCAGGATACCGCCGACAGAGATTGTCGGATCCAGGTCTGCTGCAAGAGCAATATGAGAAAGCATAGAGGTTGTGGTTGTCTTACCGTGTGTACCGGATATAGCAACCGGTGTCTTATAGTTAGTCATAAGCTGACCGAGTAATTCTGCTCTGGATAACATCGGAAGATTCTGACGCTTTGCTTCTGCAAATTCTTCGTTGTCTTCGTGGATCGCTGCGGTATAAACTACAAGGTCGATACCGTCTATAATATTGGAAGCTTTCTGACCGTAAAATACGGTTGCACCATTCTGAGACAGATGATCCGTAAGTGCCGATTCTTTGTTATCGGATCCGGATACTGTGAAGCCTTCTTCAAGAAGGATCTCAGCGAGTCCGCTCATACTGATGCCGCCAATTCCGATGAAGTGGATATGGCAAGGCTGATTAAAATCAATTTTATACATAATGACACTTCCTGTTCTGTGAATTTGTTTCATAGTATTTGACTTACGTGCATAATTATAACATAGATAGGTCAAAAACCAAACCTTTTCTTTTTGTGATATTTCTATAAAAAAGATAGGTAAACAGAAATATTTTTGTAAAATATGTTCACTATATGTATGTAATATGTTATAATGAAAAAACCAGAATTACTGAGAAGGGGTGAAGACATGATAAAAAAGGAAATGATAGCAATGCTATTGGCAGGAGGACAGGGCAGCAGACTTGGCGTCCTGACTGCAAAAGTTGCTAAACCGGCTGTTGCATTTGGCGGCAAATACAGGATCATTGATTTTCCGCTGAGTAACTGTATCAACTCAGGAATCGATACAGTCGGTGTCCTGACCCAGTATCAACCACTCAGGCTTAATACACATATTGGAATTGGTATTCCGTGGGATCTGGACCGGAATATCGGAGGGGTGTCAATTCTTCCGCCGTATGAGAAGAGTACAAGCAGCGAATGGTATACAGGAACGGCGAATGCAATTTATCAGAATTTGGAGTATATGGAGACATTTAATCCGGATTATGTACTGATCTTATCAGGAGATCATATTTACAAGATGGATTACGAGGTCATGTTGGATTTTCACAAGGAGAATCATGCAGATGTGACGATCGCGGCAATGCCGGTTCCGATCGAAGAAGCAAGTCGTTTCGGAATCGTAATTACCGATGAAGACAAGAGAATCACCGAGTTTGAGGAGAAGCCGGCGAATCCGCGGAGCAATCTTGCGTCCATGGGAATTTATATTTTCAGCTGGCCGGTGCTCAAAGAGGCACTGATTAAGATGAAAGATCAGCCGGGATGTGATTTCGGAAAGCATATCATTCCGTACTGTCATGAAAAGAAGCAGAGACTGTTTGCATATGAATATAATGGTTACTGGAAGGATGTCGGTACATTGAGTTCTTACTGGGAAGCTAATATGGAACTGATCGACATTATTCCTGAATTTAATCTTTATGAGGAATTCTGGAAAATTTATACGAATAATTCAATTATACCGCCACAGTATATTTCAAAAGAAGCTGTGATCGACAGAAGCATCATTGGCGACGGAGCTGAGATATACGGCGAGATACATAACTGTGTGATCGGCGCAGGTGTTGTTGTTGGACAAGGCTGCGTGATCCGGGATTCGATCATCATGCAGGATGTTGCGATAGGAAATGACTGTGTGATCGACAAAGCGATCATTGCGGAGAATGTTAAGGTTGGAGATAATGTAACCCTTGGAATCGGCAATGAAGCACCGAACAAGCTCAGGTCTGATATCTACAATTCCGGACTGGTTACGATCGGTGAGAATTCTGTGATTCCGGCAGGAGTACAGATTGGAAAGAATACTGCGATCAGCGGTATTACCGTGAAGGAGGATTATGTACAGGGTGCTCTTGAAAGCGGCGGAGTATTGATAAAGGCGGGTGACAGATCATGAGAGCAGTTGGAATCATTTTAGCAGGCGGTAACAACAACAAGATGCGGGAGCTTACACAGAGGCGTGCAGTGGCAGCGATGCCGATCGCAGGAAGCTACCGGGCAATTGATTTTGCACTCAGCAATATGTCCAATTCGCACATCCAGAAGGTAGCAGTACTTACTCAGTATAATGCACGTTCACTGAATGAACATCTGAATTCTTCCAAGTGGTGGGATTTCGGACGTAAGCAGGGTGGTCTTTATGTATTTACACCGACGATCACCGCAGACAATGGCTACTGGTATCGTGGAACGGCAGATGCGATCTATCAGAACCTGGAGTTCCTGAAGAGGTGCCATGAACCTTATGTGATCATCACATCCGGTGATGCGGTTTACAAGATGGATTATAACAAAGTACTGGAATACCACATTGCCAAGAAAGCAGATATCACTGTGGTATGCCGGGATTTGGATCAGGGCGAGGATGCAACCCGTTTTGGCATTCTGAAGATGAATGAAAATATGCGGATCGAAGAATTTGAGGAAAAACCGATGGTGGCAAATTCCAACACGATTTCCACAGGAATCTATATCATCCGCAGACGTCAGCTGATCGATCTGATCGAGCATTCAGCTGAGGAAGACAGATATGATTTTGTAACGGATATCCTGATCAGATACAAGAATCTGAAAAAGATATACGGTTATAAGATAAAAGACTACTGGAGCAATATTTCCACGGTCGATGCCTATTATAAGACAAACATGGATTTCCTCAAACCGGAAGTCCGGAACTATTTCTTTAAGCAGCTTCCAAGTATTTATTCCAAGGTGACAGATCTGCCTCCGGCAAAATATAATCCGGGTGCGGTCGTTAAGAACAGCCTTGTGGCAAGCGGAAGCATTATCAACGGAACCGTTGAGAATTCGGTTCTGTTTAAAAAAGTGTTTGTTGGAAATAATTGTGTGATCAAAAACTCAATTATTTTAAATGATGTGTATCTTGGGGACAATACTTACATTGAGAACTGTATTGTAGAGAGCAGGGATACGATCCGTGCCAATACACGGCATGTTGGTGAAGATGGCGTGAAAGTAGTAATAGAAAAGAACGAAAGGTACGCATTATAAAAACTGAGGGGGACTTGTAAGAGTCCGGATCAGAAGGCATGCCGGTCAAATAAAGGAAAAGGAGCGGACCGGTATGTGCGTTACTGGAGAAAGGGGCTAGAAAGTTATGCAGATTACAGATGTACGCGTGCGCAAAGTAGCAAAAGAAGGAAAATTAAAGGCAGTAGTATCAATTACAATGGACGAAGAATTTGTTGTTCACGATATTAAAGTCATTGAAGGGGAAAAAGGACTTTTCATTGCAATGCCGAGTAAGAGAGCACTGGATGGGGAATATCGTGATATTGCGCATCCAATCAATTCCGGTACAAGAGACAGAATCCAGAAGATCATTCTGGACAAGTATGCGGAAGTACTGGAAGAGACTGACGACGCGGAAACTGCAGAAATCTAAGTACAGAAAAATACTGAAAACAAAAATCCCGGAGACTGGAAGTAAAACCAGTTCTCCGGGATTTTTATATTTTGAGAAATGATATTTCTACGACGGTCAATCGCGCATAAACTGATCGATTACATAGAGAACTCCGTCATCATCATTTGATTTTGTGATAAAATCTGCTTTTTCACGGACTAGTGGCTGTGCATTTTCCATTGCCACTCCAAGACCTGCGGTTTCGATCATAGTCAGGTCGTTGTATCCGTCACCGCAGCAGATCATTTCATCAGCAGTCAGACCGATGCTGGTAAGAAGCTTCAGAAGAGAGGCGGCTTTGTCTACATTCTTTGGAACAATTTCGAGGAAAAATGGATCCGAACAGTAAACATCGATATAACCATGGAAATGAGCGGACATTTCCTCTTTAGCAGCAGCGATGCTGTCTGGTTCTCCGGTCAGGAGAAATTTATTGTTTGGAAATGTGGATACTTTCTCGCAGAAATTATCAATTTGTACAATTGGTAAATGGTTGATCCGGGATTCTAATTCGGAATATTTTGTCGGGGTAAATCCGGACAGAAGCTGTCCATCCTCATAAGCCAGAATATCAACCGGGTAGTTGGAAGCGATCCGGTAGATATCCGGGATCACGTCCTGCGGAAGTGTTTTGTTGTAAATGACCTGGCCGGTGCGGCAGTCAGTGATCCGTGCTCCGTTGAAGGATAGGATATAGCTTCCGTAACGTTCCAGATGGAGCTGCCTGGCAAGGGGAACCACGCCGTATGTAGGGCGACCGCTTGCAAGAACAACTTTTTTTCCGGCTTCCTGGATCTCGATCAGAGCCTTTAACGTTGGTGGAGTGATTTCTTTCCTGGAGTTGGTAAGTGTTCCGTCCAGGTCAAGAACAAGTATCTGATATTTCATGTCTTACCTCTCTTAAAACTTCATCTGTCTGAGTACATCAATGATCTCAGGAAATTCCATACCGTGGGAAGCTTTGACCAGAATGGTATCATCTTTTTTGACAACATTCCGGATTTTTCCCAGGAAGTCCTGTTTGGTTTTAAAGTAAAGTACGGCACTGCTCTTTGCACAGGCTTTTGCACCTTCATATGCGTGGTGGGAAAGTTCTCCGATACAGCAGATCACATCAATGCCGATCTCGGCAGCATGTGCGCCGGTATTGTAGTGAAGTTCATTCTCCTTATCACCAAGCTCATACATATCGCCCATTACAGCTACGGTTCTTCCTGTTGCGGTAGAAAGTACATCCAGAGAAGATTTCATGGAAACCGGATTAGCGTTGTAGCAATCATCGATGATCAAAAGAGATCCTGTGTCGATCAGATTGGTACGTCCGGCAATCGTCTTCAGGGAAGAGATCCCGGTCTGGATTTCCTCCAGAGTAAGTCCAAGCTTCATGCCGACACATGCTCCGGCGAGAGCATTATAAACCATGTGATTTCCAGGTACCGGGATATGTACGTTGATTTCACCAAGTGGAAGGTGGAGTACAGCGTCAGTTCCGCGAAGTCCCTGACTTACGATTCCGTCTGCATAGGCATCCAGCTGGTCTGAAAGACCGAAGAAAACAGGCTTTTTCCCTTGTACCTCTGCGACTGTGGAAAGTTTGTCGTCATCTCCGTTTAAGATGACAGAAGCATTTGGACGTAGATGATCAAAAACTTCGGTTTTGGCTTTTAAGATTCCGTCGCGGCTTCCGAGATTTTCCATGTGTGCAAGACCGATGTTGGTGATTACACAGATATCCGGCTGGCTGATGGATGCAAGTTCATGCATCTCTCCGAAATGGTCAATTCCCATCTCCAGGACAGCGACTTCATGTTCTTCGGTAAGATTGAAGATGGTAAGCGGAAGTCCGATTCCATTGTTAAAGTTTCCCTCTGTCTTAAGAACATTGTATTTCCGGGAAAGGACAGAGGCAATCGTCTCTTTGGTGCTGGTCTTGCCAACACTTCCGGTGATGCCGACAACCTTGATGTCAAGCTGCATGCGGTAAAACGCTGCGATATCACGAAGTGCTTTTTCGCAGGATTCTACATGAATGCAGGGACAGGTAAGGGAAGAAGGATCTTCTTCTGTAAGAGTAGCAAGTGCACCCTGTTCCATAACCTGTGGGATAAAGGTGTGGCCGTCTACACGGGCTCCTTTGAGTGGAACAAAAAGAAATCCCGGTGCTGCTTTCCGGCTGTCGATTGCAACGCCGGTAATCTCTTTTTCAAGAAAACTGCTGTCGCCATGGAAGGTTCCATGGCAGGCAGCGGTTATATTTTTTAATGTCATATTTTTCATCGGTAATACCTCTTTTCAAATTGTAACCTAGTCATCAGCACTCATGCGGTCAAGAAGCTGTTTCTTTACTTCATAAAGTCTTGGAGACAGATCGATATACATCTGGTGAGGATTGAAGAGTCGTTTGGATTCATCCCACAGGGTATCTTTTTCCTGACGGCAGTAAGCGGCAATCTCTTTGACAGACGGGGAAGTGTAGACACATTCACCGTTGATGAAGATTGGCTGCATCATTTCGCGGACGGTATAGGTTCCGGCTTTCATCTTTGTCTTTTTCCATGTCTCGCTTGGATCAAAGAGGAGAAGATCTTCCTCCGGATTGATTTCTTCGTCTACAAAGCAGATATAATCAGCTTTCATCTTGCCGGTTTCTTTTTCGTAAATACGGTAAACCGTCTTGTTGCCCGGATTGGTGATCTTTTCTGTGTTCTCAGAAAGTTTGATTTTAGGTTCGAACTCACCATTCTTATTCTGGATGGCAGCGAGTTTATATACACCACCGAATGAAGGACAGTCTTTGGAGGTGATCAGATTGGTTCCGACACCCCATGAATCGATCGCTGCGCCCTGCATTTTGAGGTCGTGGATCAGATATTCATCAAGGTCGTTGGATGCGCAGATCGTTGCTTCTTCAAAGCCGGCCTCATCCAGCATTTTACGTGCTTTTTTGGACAGGTAGGCAAGATCGCCACTGTCAAGACGGATACCAAGCTTTCTCGGGCTGATGCCGGCATCTTTCATCTCCTGGAAGACACGGATCGCATTCGGCACACCGGATTTTAAGGTGTCGTAAGTATCGACAAGAAGGGTACATCCTTCAGGATAAAGATCTGCATAGGCTTTAAATGCGGTATATTCATCCGGGAAACTCATGATCCAGCTGTGTGCATGGGTTCCCATAACCGGAACGTCAAAAAGCTTGCCGGTAAGTACGCAGGAGGTTCCCACGCAGCCGGCGATCACGGCAGCACGTGCACCGTATAATCCGGCATCCGGTCCCTGGGCACGGCGAAGCCCGAATTCCATAACACCGGTATCACCGGCAGCGTATACGATACGGGAAGACTTGGTCGCGATCAGACACTGGTGGTTCAGAATGTTCAGGATTGCGGTTTCCACAAGCTGAGCTTCCATGATCGGGGCAACGACTTTGAGGATCGGCTCCTTTGGGAAGATCAGGCTTCCTTCTGGAATTGCGTAAATGCTTCCGGTAAAGTGATAGCCGCTCAGATACTGAAGAAAATCTTCAGAAAAAATGTGGAGACTGCGAAGGTAATCCACATCATCATAGCTGAAGTTCAGATTTTTCACGTATTCAATAACCTGTTCAAGTCCGGCTGCGATTGCATAACCGGAAGAAAATGGGTTGGAACGGTAAAATACATCAAAAATTACGGTAGGATTGTCCTGCTTATCGTAATAACCCTGCATCATAGTCAGTTCGTATAAGTCTGTAAGTAATGTTAAATTTTTAGAATGCATAATCGTACCTCTTTTCTGTTATAGGTTTAGATCAGACTGGCGTTTTTCTTAATTGTGTCCTGAATAAGATCATGACAATAGATTCCAAGATGTTTTCTTGTCTCTTTATCCAGTTCTTTTGGATAAATTGGTTTGCCGTATTCGATGACGACATGTACTTTTTTTACACGTGGGAAATGTGCTTCAAAAATGTCAGCAGTATTGTTCATGCTGATCGGAATGATCGCACACCCGGTCTTTTCGGCAATTTTAAGTGCACCGTCACGGAATGGAAGCATAGAAAGTTCTTCGCCATTGTTGCGGGTTCCTTCCGGGAAAATGCAGATGGAAATGCCATTTTTTACATAATCAATTGCCTGAAGGATCGTCTTCAGACCTTCTCTCATATTGTCTCTGTCAAGGAAGAGACAGTACAGATTCTTCATCCATGTGGAAAGAAGCGGAATTTTTTCCATTTCTTTTTTGGCAACATAACCGGTCAGACGCCTGCACCGGCTGTAAGTAAGGAGAATATCAAAATAACTGCGGTGGTTGCCGATAAAGAGTACCGGTTCATCCGGAACATTTTCTTCACCGATCACGGTTGTCGTGACACCGGTCATCTTAAGAATCACTTTAAAGCCCCACTGAACGATGCGCAGAGAACTGATATCTTTGGCTCTGCGATTGAATTTACCAATGATCCATTCCACCAGAAAAACCGGAATGGACAGGATCAGGTAAAGAATTAAAAAGACTGCGATACAGATAAATCGTATCATTACCCCAAAATCCTCTCTTTCATTGTATAAAGTAACATACTTTTCTTCGATTATACTATTCGAGGCATGAAAATACAAGGAAGATAATATGATAATAAAGAGACAAAAAAATGGAAAAGTTTGTGAATAATTATGAGAATAAAATGCCGTGTGACAGGGGTGATCTGGATGCTGATTTTCCTTGGCGGCTGTCAGGTCATGGAAAAAGAGGAAGCGGGTGGAGAAATGTTGGAATATTCCATTGTGGATGAGAAAAAAGTTCCGGCGGAAATGACCGAACGCATTGCCGGGATGGAAGAAACCCCATTTCAGATCATGTATGTGCAAGGAGACCGGCTGTATGTCGGACAGGGGTATGGGAGACAGGAAATGGAGGGATATGCGATCCGGGTTGATGGCTGTACGGAAGAAAAAGATGTGATCTGTGTACAGACAACACTTCTGGGACCGGGAAGTGACGAGACAGAAAAAGATGGGGAGGAGATGGGAAATATCTGTATGCGGGAAGATGGATTTTCCCAATACCCATATGTTGTCCTGGAAATGGCAAAAAGCGAAAAACCGGTGATATTTGAGTAGGAGGCTGACTATGGAACTGATAAGAAAACAGGTACGCATGAATCAGATGGGCAAAACAGTGACGGATCAGTTTATGATCGGTGGGGATTATAATGTACCAGATGCGAAAAGTGACGTGGGAAAAGTGCTTTCCGGTGAGGGAAGTCTGCGGATTGAAGAGACAAGAAGAGTGGAAAATTATCTCCGTGTGACGGGAAAACTGAATTTTAAAGTTTTGTATGTGACAGATTCGGGAGATCCGCGTCCCGGAGCTTTAGAGGGAATGATTCCGTTTGAGGAAATGGTCTACATGGAGGAAGAGAACGGAGAAGGCGAAGACATTGTGCAAGTTCAGCGGGTGGAATGCGGGGTATCACTGATCCATTCGAGAAAGCTTGCGGTAAAAGCGCTTGCGGAAATGACGGTACATACAGAGCAGATCACAGAAAAACAGGTGACACTTGATGTGGATGGGGAAGAGGGAATCTATCTGAAAAAATGTCCGGTGGAGCTGCTGCAGCTGTTTACCGCGAAGAGAGACATTTACAGGATCAAAGAGGAGATTAAGATACCGGGGACCAAAGAGAATATCGGAACGCTCTTGTGGACAGAGGTAAGCTCCCGGAAAATGGATACCAGACTTGTGCAGGATGCTATGCTGATAAATGGAGAATTGCAGATCTTTGTTCTCTATGAATCCCAGGAGGGCAAGACAGACTGGGTGGAGCAGACGGTTCCTTATGAGGGGCGGATCGAGTGTGCCGGAGCAGAAGAAGGTATGTATCATCATGTCTATGACCGGCTGGATGATATCAGTGTGGAAGTGCGGATGGATGAGGACGGTGAGATGCGTGCGCTTGGCATTGAAGCGGCACTTCAGGTTCGTCTTTTTGTCTATGGGGAAGAAAAGCTGGAGCTTTTAGAGGATGCGTATTCCCTTGATAAAAAATGTGTTTTGGAGACAGAAGAAGTTGTTGTTGAGGAGCTTCTGATGCAGAATCATTCAAAAAGTAAGATCACAGAACGATTAAGCCTGCCGGAGCTGAAAGATGAGATCCTTCAGGTGTGCCACAGCAGCGCAGATCTGCAGATAGAAAAAATGGAAGTGCAGGATGGAGGAATTCTGGCAGAGGGGATTCTCAATGTCAGCTTTCTGTATGTAAAGGCAAACGATGAAGTACCATTTGGTGTGTGGAAGGGGATGGTTCCGTTCTCGGCAATGCTTGAATGCCGGGAAGGAAGCAGCGATATGAAATATGACGTCACATATGCAGTGGAGCAGCTTGCGGTAGATCTTGCCGGAAATGATGAAGTAGAGATCAAAGCGGTCGTGGCGTTCAGAAGCTTCATGCGAAAAGCGGAAAAAATACAGATGGTGACAGAGGCTGCACTTGTGGATTATGAAAAAGAAGAGCGGATGAACCAGCCGGGAATTGTGGGATATATCGTAAAAGACGGAGATGATCTGTGGAGCCTGGCAAAGAAATATTCGACCACAGAAGAAAGCATTCTGCTTAATAATGAATTATTATCAAAAGAATTGAAAACGGGTGATAAAATATTGATTTTTCGGGAGAGTTTGAGTATACTATAGTAATGAAATGATGTATACAAGATACAAAAAAAGGTCGAAAAAATACAATAAGGAGATACACGCATGGATAAACTGGAGTTAAAAGCACTTGGGAAGATCAATCTTGGACTTGATGTGCTGGGGCGGCGGGAGAATGGTTATCACGATGTGCGCATGGTCATGCAGACGCTATATCTGTACGATAATGTGACGCTGCAAAAGAAGTCGGCCCCAGGTATCGAGATCGATTCAAATCTTTTTTATCTGCCGAATGATGAGGACAATATTGCATGGAAAGCGGCAAAGCTTCTGATCGATGAATTTGATATCAAAGACGGGATCAGAATCCATCTGGACAAGCATATACCGGTTGCAGCGGGAATGGCAGGCGGAAGTTCCAATGCTGCGGCAGTGCTTTACGGAATGAACCAGATGTTCCGGTTGGGACTTTCTCAAAAAGAGCTGATGGAAAGAGGCGTGAAGCTTGGGGCGGATGTTCCTTACTGCATTATGCGCGGAACGGTACTCGCAGAAGGAATCGGGGAAAAACTGACGCCGCTTCCTCCGATGCCGAAATGTCAGATTCTGATCGCCAAGCCGCCGATCAGTGTATCGACAAAGATGGTTTATGAAAAGCTGGATTCCTGTGAAATCAAGGAGCATCCGGATATAGATGGTATTCTGGACGGATTGAAGAACCAGGATCTTGAGCAAGTGGCAGCATCCTTGGGTAACGTGCTGGAAAAGGTTACGGTTGAAGCATATCCGGTCATTGCACAGATCAAAGAATGTATGATGGAAGCAGGTGCTCTTGGGGCGATGATGAGTGGAAGCGGTCCGACTGTATTTGGGATTTTCAGGGATCGCAGGACAGCGAAGGAAGCATTTACAAAAGTAAAAGCACAGAATCTGGCAAAACAGATTTATCTTGCAAATGTGCATAACGTCAGGAGGAGATAAGAATGGATATGGATTTTGAAGTAAATATGAATGAATACCTGCCGTTGAGAGATGTTGTGTTCAATACACTCCGGAAGGCAATTTTAAGAGGAGAACTGAAGCCGGGAGAACGGCTGATGGAGATCCAGCTTGCCAACAAGCTTGGAGTAAGCCGCACCCCGATCCGTGAAGCAATCCGTAAACTGGAGCTGGAAGGTCTGGTTCTGATGATTCCGCGAAAAGGGGCAGAAGTGGCACAGATCACAGAGAAGAATATGCAGGATGTGCTGGAAGTCAGAAAGGCACTGGAAGAGCTTTCCGTACAGCTTGCGTGTGAACGGATCACGCCGGAGCAGGTTGAAGAAATGAAGATGGCAGCTGAAGATTTCCGTAAAGTCTTAAAGAGTGGTGATGTGACGAAGATCGCTGAAGCAGATGTAAAATTCCATGATATTATCTTTGCCGCAACCAATAACCAGAGACTGATCACGCTGCTGAACAACCTGCGGGAACAGATGTACCGGTTCCGCGTAGAATACCTGAAGCAGAAGGAATGTTATCCACAGCTCCTGGAAGAACATGATAAGCTGATCGCACTGATTTCGGGTGGAGAGGTTGAAGAGGCATGTGAGCTCATGGGATGTCATATTGACAATCAGGCTTCTACAGTATCGGATGTTATCCGGAGAGATCAGGTAGAATATCACAGATAAAAATGTATAGTTTTCCATATGTTGTCAATACTCCTGGTATCAAAGACAGGAGGTACATACGAAAATGAAAAAAATAAAAGCAGTGGTGCTGGTACTGATCATGATTCTGTGTGGTGCGGCATTTGCAAGGGGAATGCAGGTGGAAGCGAAGGCGAATGCAGTGCAGGAAAAGTTATCCGGTGAGGTGTTCCGCTTTCATGTGCTTGCCAACAGTGACAGCAAAGAAGACCAGGAGCTTAAGATGAAGGTGAAAGAGGCTGTTGTAGATTATATGTGTGAGAATCTTTCGAATGCAGGGAATGCAGCGGAGGCGAAAGCATGGGCGATCTGCCACAAAGAAGAACTGATCCGGACGGCCAGGGAAGTCTTGCAGGAAGAAGGATGTAACGATCAGATAACAGCTGAGGTCGTGCGGTGTGAATTTCCGGACAAAACTTACGGAGACATCACCTTCCCTGCAGGCTGGTACGATGCACTCCGGATCAAGATTGGAAAGGCACAGGGGCACAACTGGTGGTGTGTTCTTTATCCGAATCTCTGTTTTATGGATTCTGTCCATGCAATTGTTCCCAAAGAAGGGAAGGAAGAGCTGCGGAGTGTGCTGACGGATGAAGAGTATGCGATGATCGTAAAAGGCACACCGGTAAAAATCAAATGGTTTTTCTTGCAATTGACGGAGTAAATGTGTAGAATATACTTCAACGAAGATGGCAGGAAAATTTGTTTCGCCTAAGGCAAAGGAAAGTTTAATGACGGATATACTTGTAAAATTATTTGTAAAAGATTATAAAGATGTAGAAAAGGTGTCTGTCCGTACAGCATATGGAGTGCTGGCAAGCGGAGTAGGCATCTTTTGTAATGTTCTGCTGACGATTGCGAAGATGGTGATAGGAATCCTTCTTCACAGTGTGTCTGTTACTGCAGATGCATTTAACAACTTATCGGATGCAGGTTCTTCGATCATTGGAATGATCGGAGTGAAGATGGCAGAAAAACCGGCAGACAAGGAGCATCCTTTTGGGCATGGCAGGCTGGAATACATAGCGGCACTGATCGTATCCTTTCTGGTGATTGAAGTTGGATTTACCTTTTTCAAAAATGCGATCGTGAAGATCCGGGAGCCGGAAGAGTTAAAATTCAGTCTGGTGTCGATCCTGATCCTGGTGTTGTCCATAGGTGTGAAGCTGTGGCTTGCGATGTTTAACCGGAAACTTGGTGAAAAGATTTCTTCCCAGGTGATGATGGCGACGGCGGCAGATGCACTTGGAGATGTGATCACGACAGCAGCGACGATCCTGTCGGTTGTATTCTGGCGGATTACAGGGATCAATATCGATGGCTTTGTCGGACTTGGTGTTTCACTGGTCGTTATGTGGGCCGGATTTGGGATTGCGAAGGATACGCTTGAGCCGCTGATCGGAATTCCGGCGACATGGGAAGATTATGAGAAGATCAAGCATTTTGTGGAAAAATACGCTGGAATCGAGGGCAGTCATGATCTGGTGATCCATAATTACGGACCGGGAAGAAGTATGGCGATCATTCATGCAGAGGTTCCGAATGATGTCCCGATTGATGTATCCCATGAGATCATTGACCGGATTGAGAGAGAGGCAATGGAACAACTGGGGATCTCGCTGACAATTCATATGGATCCGGTGGAGACTCGTAATGAAGAAGTACTTCAGGCAAAACATGAGACAGAAAAAGCTGTGGAAGCATTGGATCCGAGATGCAGTATCCATGATTTCCGCATGGTGAATGGAGAAAAACAGATCAATCTCATTTTTGATTTTGTCATTCCGAGAGAGTATTCTGAGGAAAAAGGGAATGAACTGACACTGACTTTGATGGACCGATTGCAGCATCATAACCCAAAGTATCAGTGTGTTATCACATTAGACAGAAGTTATGTGGAAGAACAGAGGTAAAAGAGATGTATACATTTGAAAGCAGAGTACGATTCAGTGAAGCAGACCATACGGAGCTTCTGACATTACCGGGGCTTGTTAATTATTTTCAGGACTGTAGTACTTTTCAGTCTGAGGATATCGGATATGGCGTGGAATCACTGAAAAAAAGCGGGCAGGCATGGATTCTTTCCGCATGGCAGATTGTAGTAAACCGTTATCCGAAACTCGGGGAACATATCCGGGTGTCCACCTGGGCAACGGATTTTACCGGACTTTTCGGACTTCGTAATTTTAAGATGGAGGATGAAGCAGGCGAGATGACAGCCTGGGCCAATTCGGTCTGGGTATATATGAATATGAAAAAAGGAAGACCATGCAGACCGGCGAAAGAAGAGGTCGAGGCTTATCGGCCGGAAGCACCACTGGATGTAGAGTTTGCGCCGCGTAAGATCGTGCTTCCAAAAGAACTGGAAGATGGAGAAAGTTTTCCGGTAAGACGTCATCAGATCGACACAAACGAGCATGTCAATAACTGCCAGTATATCCAGATGGCAATTGATGTGGTGCCGGAATGTGAGCGTGCCGGACAGATCCGGGTAGAATATAAAAAATCCGCAGTTATGGGTGATATTATTTATCCAAAGATGGCGGTAGAGGAACAGAGAAAAATAGTGGAACTTTGTGATGCGGAGGAGAATCCGTATGCGGTAGTAGAATTCAAGGAGAAATAAGAGATGGAATTAGGAAAAAAACAGATGCTTACGGTAGTAAAGGTAGTTGATTTCGGAGTATATCTGGGAGATGACAGAGAAAAGGTTCTTCTTCCGAAGAAGCAGGTTCCGGCAGGAATCGAACCGGGCGATCCGATTGAGGTGTTTTTGTATAAGGATTCTTCTGACCGTCTGATCGCAACGGTCAATGAACCGAAGCTTACACTGGGGGAAAGTGCAATCCTGAAGGTAGCGCAGGTTGGCAAATTCGGTGCCTTCCTGGACTGGGGACTGGAAAAGGATCTGTTCCTGCCATTTAAGGAGCAGACTTATAAGGTGAAACCGGGGGATGAATGTCTGGTAGGACTTTATATTGATAAGAGCCAGAGACTCTGTGCGACCATGAAGGTATATGAGTATCTGACCAGTGATTCTCCTTATCAGAAGGATGATCAGGTAGAGGGAATCGTTTACGAAGTGAGTGATAATTTTGGGGCTTTCGTTGCAGTGGACGGAAAATATTCTGCGCTTGTGCCAAAGAGAGAAGCACCGAAAAGTCTAAGACCGGGAATGAAGATCCATGCGAGAGTGACAGAAGTAAAACCGGATGGAAAGCTGAATTTAAGTGTCCGTGAGAAAGCATTTATCCAGATGGATAAGGATGCGCTTCTGGTACTGGCGCGTCTGGAAGAAAAGGGCGGAATCCTTCCGTTTAACGATAAAGCAGATGCGGAGGTGATCCGTGCGGAGTTTGATCTGAGCAAGAATGCATTCAAGCGTGCAGTCGGACATCTGTATAAAGAGCGTAAGATCGAGATCCGTAAGGACAGTATTGTTTTGAAATAGATATTGTGATTATGCACAAAAAACAGACTGTTAAATTGTTCACAATGCCCAAAACGCTGATTTAAAAAAAAACCCTTGATTTTCAAAAAAAAATTGTATATATTGAGGGTGTAAAAGATAGGAAGAGATAAAAGAAAAGGAGTGTACATCATGAAGGTACAGAATATTACAAACATTGATAAGTTTTTTGAAGTAGTAGACAGCTGCAAAGGAAAAGTAGAACTTGTAACAGGAGAAGGCGACAGACTGAATCTGAAATCTAAACTTTCTCAGTATGTTTCTATGGCAAATATTTTCTCTAACGGAGAGATTCCGGAACTGGAAATCATTGCATACGAAAAAGAAGACATCGATAAACTGGTTAACTTCATGATCAATGGCTAATTTATATAAATACCAGGAATAGTGAGAAGCAGGAATCAAAGTGATTTGGTTCCTGCTTTTTTGTGTATACGATGAGCCAAGTGCAGATTTGTGCTTGCACAAGGATCTGCATTTGGCGAATGTACATCATCGAGCTGTTAAGCGAGATGGTGTACAAAGTATACAAATCGAGTAGGAGTCAGCCTACTCGATTGTGGAGAGAGACGGTCTGCGAGGGGGAGGTTGTGTGGCGGATTTAGAAAAAGAATAGGTGTGAAGTCCATTGTGCAGGGCATTCCGATGAGCCTCTGAGAACGAAAATTGTGTCAGCAAAAGCTTCCACAATTTTTGAGTCTCATCTCCATTGCACAATAAGTGCCTTCACACCTATTCTTTTTCTAAATCCCTCTCAAGACTTTGGGCGCAGACCTGGCGGCTGCTAAACATAAAAATTCAGGAAACTATAGAGAGATAGTTTCCTGGTATATGGGAGAGGGTATTTATATTGAGGGTGGGTTAGGTTAGTTTGCGCGTAATGATTCAATAAATGGTGTCAGGAGGGATTCGCCGTATTGAAGCAGGGAGAAGCTTCTCTGGGTGAGACACCAGGAGTAGGTGAGACCGATCTGGGCAGAGGTGATCATCTGGGAGAGCTCGACGTAGGAGTAGTCTGACTTTAGTTCTCCACATTTGATCCCGTCGAAAAGGATCTTGCGCAGGATCTTATAATAATTACGATCCGGGTTTAAAATATGTCTGGTTCCGGTAGTAGCTACCTGAAGACCGTAGAGGGGCGCAAAGAGATCCATATATGGTGAGTGCTCCAGGTTATTCAGCACAAAATGGTTGAAGGCGAGCAGCAGATCGGCGGCTGGAAGCGTCCGGTCGCAGGTCTGAAGCCAGCTATCATAGTCACTGTCGTAGGAATAGGCGAGGCTGAAGAGAAGTTCATCTTTTCCACGAAAATGGTGGTAAAAGGTGCTGCGGGAATTACCGGAGAGTTCGATGATCTGCGCGATCGTAGTTTCGTCATAGCCCTGTTCTGTGAACAGCTTCCATGCTGCATCCATGATGTCCTGTTTTGCATGTCGTTTGCCGTGAGTTGTCATAATTGATCGTTCCTGCCTTCTTAAAAGTATTGAAGCTATTGTAACACAGGGATGTGGAGAGTGCAATGTTTTGTTTTTGCATACATTTTATTGAAAATGTCCATATAAGGATAATATGGTTGACTTTATTTGAACACTTTAGTAGAATGAAGGGTATAAAAAGCAGAACGTAGTTCGGAATACAGTATCTTTTTAGACCGTAGTACGAAAACGAACTACAGTGCTTTTGGAGGTGTAAGATGGAAAAATTAAAACTTGCAGCCGGCATGACAGGAGAACAGAAGCGTTATGCGGTTGAAGCAGCACTACTTCTGGGATTTCAGACAGAGACAGCTACATTTCCGGTGATCACAGCGGACGGTGAGATTCCGGTGCCGGAGAATATGGAAGAGCTGAAAGCCCTGTGGAAAAAGAGTACAGGGGGAACACCGGAAGAGTACGAATCAGCATCAAAGCATACAGGTCCGATCTTTGATCTGGATTTCCGTAAGGAAAAAGGGCTGGAGACGATGCTTCAGAAAGGGGATTTCCTGAAAGACGAGAATCAGGATCTTCTTCCGGATGTGTTGGATGTGAAGATTGTACTTTCGGAGGATGCAGATGATGCGATGCTCGTTGCAGCATGTAACCTGGCATGGCGTTTTGGTATGGAGACGACCGGATATAAAGGAACTATTACGGCAGATGCAGCTTATACAGGCAACCGGCTCGTTCTGGAAAAAGCAGAGCAGACAGAGCTTGTACGGGAAAAAGAAGGAGAAAGTGTAAAAGTATCTCTTCGCGGTGACGGAGAGGAACTAATCGCATTTACCTCCCGCCTTTGTATGGAATTTCCACAGATCAATGGTCAGAGAAGCTGGAAAGACCTGCTGATGGATATGGTGGATGACTTTGTACTGCGCGGCGCAGATGGCCAGCTTGCAGCTTTGAAAGCGATGCAGAAAGAGCAGACAGGAGAATACGAAGTGTACGGATCTCCGCTCTGGAATGATACACAGAAAAAAGAAGCCGGGGATGCAAAGGTATATAATTACAAATCCGGACAGAAGATGTACGAGAAGGTGTATGAGCTTCCGTGGGAAGTGGAAGTTTTTGAAAAACTTCTGGAAGAAAAGGTTTATCCGCAGATCGGGAAAGGAAGCAAGGTAAAGATTACCGGTGCGGTAAGTGAAAATATAAAAGTACGCCAGAAGATAAAAGAAAAAATCGAAGACAGAATCCAGATGTTAGGTGCCAAGCCGGAGGATACCTCCGTTATCTGTGCATACAAACAGGGATATTCCTGGATCGTTGAAGAGATGCTTCCAGTGATGAAGGAAGCGCAGGCAGATCAGGTTGAGATTTATTTCAAACCGTTCCTGCCGGAAGGCCAGACAGACTGGCTGGATGAGAACGGTGCAACCCCGTCCTATCACAATCTGAATGCAGACACTCCGGACAAGTGGTATGATCTTCCGATCCGCTATCTGCAGGAACTGTATCCGGTAGAAGATATTCTGGTAAAAGAGCTTGGAATTGAAAGAGATAAAGTCATTTTCAAAGCTTATGAAGGCGAAGAAGATATCACTTATCTCTGCAAGGGGATCAAGGACGAAAAGGTCTGCTGTGAGGATACTTACAAAGCAGTCTGGTCGGAAAGACCATATATGGATGAATATCCGCAGATGGGAAAGGTTCATCCGGCAACCGGTTATGTAAAAGCAGAGATTGACGGACAGGAAGTATTTTATCAGACCGTCCGTACCGATATGGAAGAGATCTGGGATGTTTATCAGAAGGAAGTTCTTCCGGATTGCAGACGATATATTGAGGAAAAGACAGGCGGAAAGATTTCCGCAGACCTGCAGCCGTTCTTCCATGAACTGCGTCTGGACGTGACCGCAAGTGAACCGGACTATGCGACCGGATCAAGAGAGGATCTGATCTCTTCACTGGATGCTTTGCATGAAGATATGTATTTTGTCGGAAGCGACTATTTTAAAAATTACGGTGTGAAGAAAGCAGATGTCATGCTGGATGCGCCGGGACTGATCCTTCCGGTGATCC
Source organism: Coprococcus sp. AF51-11b1 (assembly GCF_027682785.1). NCBI lineage: Bacteria > Bacillati > Bacillota > Clostridia > Lachnospirales > Lachnospiraceae > Coprococcus > Coprococcus sp. AF51-11b1. The sequence goes on from NZ_JAQCZB010000002.1 coordinate 64,276, forward strand.
ATGAAAAAGAAGGCAGACCGGTATTTAAGGTGACACTGACCGAGCCGTTAAAAGAAGAAGCATGCATTGTAAAAGATGGAAAAGCGGTTCTTTTACAGAGAAAACGCGAAGAAGCAGATGCATGGATCCGTGCCATTTCATGGGAAAATGATAATTTTACTTTCCATATCCGCACAAATGGTGTACAATCTAATGTATTACACACTTACTCAACATTGTGGTCAAAGGGTGTACTGGCAGAGTGTGAAAGTGTTGCTGCAGGTACGAAGCTTTTGTTTGAAAGTGAGCAGGGCGAGATACAGTATGCAGCACTTACACCGGAAAGAGAAGAAAAACCAAAGACGAAACGGATTGAAGAGATTGACCTGCATGAGCATGAACTGATCGGATATGATACTTACCGTGAGATCATCGAAGAACTGAAGCAGGTTCCTGGAATCGAAGTGTTCCGGACTGCGGTATCTTATACAGGACGTGAACTCTATGCAGTATGGATCAAACCGGAATACGAAGGATATCTGTCCATGACGAAGCGTATATCAAGAATTCCTGGCGAGATGATCAATGCAAGACATCATGCAAATGAAGTATCTTCGACAAATGCAGCATTTATCCTGATCAAGAAGCTGCTGACAGAAGATGTTTACAAAGATTTACCGGATAAACTGAATCTGGTGATCGTTCCGATGGAAAATGTGGATGGTGCGGCAATCCATTATGAATTGCAGAAAGAGCATCCAAACTGGAAATTCCATGTGGCAAGATTTAATTCGCTTGGAAAAGAGTTCTACTATGAACATTTCCAGCAGGATACGATCCACAGCGAGGCGATGGGATTAACCCGTATTTATGACCGGTATGTCCCGGATATGATCGTGGACAATCACGGAGTACCGAGCCATGAATGGGAGCAGCAGTTTTCGGGTTATACCTCCCCGTCTTACAAAGGCTTCTGGCTTCCGAGATCTCTGCTTTATGGTTATTTCTGGTATGTGACCAATCCAGAGTACAAGGACAATTACCCGGTCAATAAGGTAATGGAAGATGTGATAGCAGACAAGATTGCCGAGTATCCGGAGATGAGAGAATTGAACCGTGAATGGAGTGCTCAGTTTGAAAAATATGCACATGCATGGATGCCGAAATTGTTCCCGGCAAACTATTATAAAGAAATGATCAACTACTGGATCCCGTTCGCGGCAGATCCAAACCATCGTTATCCGTCGATCCGTTTTCCGTGGATCACAACGGTTGCTTATACCAGCGAGGTTGCAGATGAGACCGCACAGGGTGAATACCTGAATTTGTGTGCAAGGGCTCATGTGGCACATGACGAGGCGACTATCCGGATGTTGATGGAAGCAGTGCATGTGATGGAATGTCATCTGGAAGAGCAGGATGGACAGATTTTGACCAGTTACATAAGACAGCGTCCGATGATTGTCAAAGTGACTGGAAAAAATAAATAACTTTTTAATACTTTTCTAAAGGAGGAGTTAGGTATGGAACTCATCAAATTACTTGGCGTGTTAATCGTAATCGTTGGATTCGCGCTGAAACTGGATTCAATCCTCATTATTTTCCTGGCCCTTATCGCGACAGGGATTGTTGGAGGACTTGGAGTGGGCGGACTTCTGGAAACAATCGGTACAAACTTTGTAGCGAACAGAAGTATGGCAATCTTTATCATGATCCTGCTGGTTACAGGTACACTGGAAAGAAACGGTCTGCGTGAAGCAGCGGCAAACCTGATCCGTAAAGTAAAAAGTGCGACAGCAGGTAAGCTTGTTGCTGTATATGGTATGCTGAATGCTCTGTTTGGAGCATTCAATGTCAGCTTCGGTGGAGTTGCCGGATTTATCCGTCCGGTACTGCTTCCGATGATCGAAGGTGCGATCAGCAATAAAGAAGGAAAAGCAAATGAAGATCACGTAGAAGAAGCAAAAGGACTTGCTGTTGCTATGCAGAACTTCACATGGTTCTTCTTCCAGGTACTGTTCGTAGGTGGTGCCGGCGGAATCCTTGTACAGACAACACTTGCAGGTCTTGGATACGAAGTAGAACTGATCGACCTTGCAGCAGCTGAAATCCCGGTAGCATTAGTTGCACTTGTTGTTTCCTGCGCATTTGTTATTTTGAAAGATAACAAACTGATGAAGAAATACTATGGAAAATCAACAGATACTAAGAAATAGAGGGAGGAAGACAGATGAGTAATTTAAAATTTATACAGGTCGGCGATTCGTTTAATGCAATCGGACTGAATGTAGTATGGGTAATTATCGGATTGATCACGATTTACGCAGGAATCAAGAACCTGCTGGATAAAGAGAATCCGTCAAGAGTCGGAACCGCTGTTTTCTGGTGCTCTTTCGGTATCGTTTGTGGATTTGGTTCATGGCTCCCGGCAAAGGTTTCTGGTGTGCTTGTTCTGATCATGTGCCTGCCGCCGATCTTCAAGAAAGTAAAAATCGGAAAAACAGATAATCCGACAAAGGAACACACAGAACAGCAGTTTAAGAAGATCGGAATGAAGATATTTGTCCCGGCATTCTCCGTAGCGGTATGCTCCCTGTTCTTTGCATTATTCAGTAATATGAGTTCTATGGTCGCAATTACCGTTGGTGTGATTGTAGCTATGGTCTTACTGATGGCATTCGATACAAAACAGAATAAACCGGCAGTCTTTTTGAATGATTCTGAAAGATTCCTTGGAATCACAGGACCTCTCAGTATGCTGCCACAGCTGCTTGGATGTCTTGGAGGTGTATTTACCGCTGCAGGAGTTGGCGATGTAATCGCACAGCTTGTTGAAAAGATTGTTCCAAAGGGAAATGTAAATATCGGGATCATCGTTTATGCAATCGGTATGGTACTCTTTACCATGATCATGGGAAATGCATTCGCAGCTATCACCGTTATGACAGTTGGTATCGGTGCACCGTTCGTTCTTGCTTACGGTGCTAATCCGGTGGTGATCGGTATGCTCGCACTTACATGTGGATACTGTGGAACTCTGCTTACACCGATGGCAGCGAACTTCAACATCCTGCCGGTTGCGATCCTGAACATGAAGGACCGCTGGGGCGCTATCAAAAATCAGGTTCTGGTTGCAATTTTTATGCTTGTGTTCCAGATCTGTTATATGATAGTATTAAAGTAAATAAGACATAAGTAGCTAAGGTCATTATTTCACTGGAAAAGCAGAAAATAATGGCCTTAGAATTCGTAAGCTTATTCTAGTTTTGGGTATGGAGAAAGAAGAGGGACATATGACACCGAATATGGAACGGGGTGCCCGGATCATTATTCACGAATGGGTAAAAGTAAGGGCGTGGGACAAAGTACTGATCGTGACATCGAAGGAATATCTTGCAGAAGCAAAAGCAATGGAAAAAGAGGCTTCCGGAAAAGCACGGTCAGTGAATACACTGCTTGTCGAGAACAAGGGACGCCATGTGGGAATCTTTTTTGATGATAATGAAGCAGTTTTTGATCCTTATACGGCAATTATCGCGGCGACAGAGTATTCGCTGGTGACAACGAAAGCCGCAAAGCGTGCGATACAAAGACACAAGAAATTTTTGTCCTTGCCACTGGCAACCAATGACGGAAGATCTTTTCTGGAATACGATTTCCTGACGATGGATACGAAGAAGAGCCGACTGATGGCAAAGGCATTTATCAAATATCTCAAGTATTCAGAAAAAGTCCGTGTGACAACTCCGGCAGGAACGGATATGATGTTCTACAAAGTGGGCAGAGATCCGGGATTTTTTAACGGAGTTCTAAAGGATGGAAAGGGATATTCTTCTTCCAGTATTGAGGTCTATGTCCCGATCGAGGAGACAAAGACAGAAGGTGTGATGGTGCTTGACGGTTCTCTGGGATATATTGGTCGCGCAGAGGAACCGACAAGGATTTTATTTAAAGGCGGACGGATTACGGAGATTGAAGAGACTCCGACCGGTATTCGGTTGAAAAAATACATGGAAGATTATCAGGATCCCCGGATCTATATTGCGGGGGAACTCGGAATCGGGCTTAATTCATGCTCACAATGCCTTGGAAACTGCTATATTGAAGATGAATCTGCTTATGGGACATTCCATGTAGGACTTGGGCGTAATATTGCTCTTGGAGGTATTCAGAACGCCAAAGGGCATTTTGATCTGGTATGTATGGAACCGGATATCTACACGGACAACCGACAGATTATGCAGCAGGGGAAGGTTATTATCCCGGAGCCTGTGTTATACTAAGAGATATAAAGGAGGAAATTAACATGAAGGTTTTATTAACAGGATTTGATCCATTTGGAGGAGAAAGCGTAAACCCGGCATTTGAGGCAATCAAGCTTCTTCCGTCAACAATTGCGGGGGCAGAGATCGTATATGTAGAGATCCCTACAGAGTTCAAGAAAAGTGCACCGGCAGTTGAAGCGGCAATCAAAGAACATAACCCGGATATAGTGATCAATGTAGGTCAGGCAGGCGGACGTTCCTGCGTCACTGTAGAAAAAGTAGGAATCAACCTTGCAGATGCCCGGATTCCGGACAATGCAGGTGACCAGCCACTTGATGAGCCACTTCAGGCAGACGGTCCAACCGGATACTTTGCAACAATTCCGGTAAATGCAATGGTTCAGAATGTACGTGCTCACGGACTTCCATGCCATGTATCTTTCACGGCAGGAACCTACGTATGCAACTGTGTAATGTACAATGTACTGCATATGTGTGCAACCAAATACACTAACATCCGTGCCGGATTTATCCATGTACCATATGCTTGCGATCAGGTTGTAGATAAGGCGAACGGAATGGCAAGTATGCCGCTTGAGACAATCGCAAAGTCTCTGGAGTATTGTGTTGAAGCTGTAGTGAATAATACAGAAGATGTAAAAGAGGTTATGGGAACTACTCACTAGTTTTATGAAAGAAAAAAGTACCGCTGTGTCAGAATGAAGCTGATGCGGCGGTGTTTTTTTGTAAAATTTTATTGGAAATATAATTTCATGTCGCTTAATGAAAATGGACGTTCATTATATATTAAGAAATTCTATTATAAAGAAAAAGAATTGATTTGTCACGGGCAGAAATGTTATGTATAATATGCATAAAGAAAGTCGAAGCGGAAATAAGAAAAATGAACAATTTTATGAACGGAGAGAGCTTTTTCAAAAAACAAGTTGATTAAGAAGGTGAAGAAAAAAATCTAGTGGGGAAAAGATTATCGTAAAAATAGAATATGGATGGAAAACAATAACAGAGGCGAAGGAGAAGTGAAATGAGTAATTTAATGGGGATGCTGACGACTATCCAAAGTTATGTATGGGGACCTCCGACATTGTTGCTGTTGATCGGTACAGGGCTTTACTTTACGATTAAATTGAGAGGACTGCAGATCACAAAATTTCCACGTGCAGTAAGGGCCATTTTTGAAAAAGAAAGTGGGACCGGAAGCGGAGAAGGAGATGTATCGGCATTTGCGACTTTATGTACAACGATGGCAGCAGACATAGGAACGGGAAGTATTGTTGGAGTTGCAACGGCGCTTCGAATTGGTGGACCGGGATCGTTATTCTGGATGTGGATTTCAGCCATACTTGGTATGGTGACGAAATACTCAGAAAGTCTTTTAGCGGTAAAATACCGAGTGACGGACGAGAATAACCAGATGGCCGGCGGACCGATGTTTTATATCCAAAATGGTATGGGAGAGAGATTTATCTGGCTTGCAAAAGTCTTTTCTGTGTTTGGCATGTGTACAGCGTTATTTGGCTGCGGAACGTTCCCGCAGGTAAATGCGATCACAGAATCTGTCAATGTGACATTCCATATACCGATCATTGTAGCAGGAGTCATCATAACAGTGCTTACTGCAGTTGTAACGATCGGAGGAATTAAAAGTATTTCAAAGGTTGCTGAAATTGTAGTGCCGATCATGGCGCTTACTTTTCTCGGAGGCTCGGTAGTGGCGCTGGTGATTAACCGGGCTGCAGTACCGGGTGCTTTTAAGGCCATTTTTACCTGTGCATTTGCAAAAGAATCGGTAATAGGAGGGACTGCAGGAACGGGTGTCATCACGTTTATAACGGTTATGAGAACCGGAATTGCCAGAGGTGTCTATACAAATGAGGCAGGACTTGGAAGTTCACCGATCGTTGCAGCGGCAGCGAAAACGAATTCTGGTGTAAGACAGGGTCTTCTTTCCATGACAAGTGTATTTGTTACTACGATTCTGACCTGTTCCGTGACAGGACTAGTTATCATCAGCAGCGGGCTGATGGACAGTTCGGATATGAACGGAAGCACACTTGTTACAGCTGCTTATAACATGTGTCTGCCACACAATATAGGCATGTATCTGATCGCAGTAGGAATTATGTTCTTTGCATTTACCACCATTCTGGGATGGAATTATTACGGAGAACGCTGCCTGGTTTATCTGACCGGCACAACAAAATGGATCAAACCATATAAGATCATCTACATTGCAGCGATTGCACTGGCACCGTTTTTATCGCTGGAACCAATCTGGCTTCTTGCAGATATCACGAATGCGCTGATGATCATTCCAAACCTGATCGCAATCATTGCACTTAGAAAAGTGATCATTGGGGAAACAAAACTGTATTTTTCAAAACGAAATGAAGAAAAAATGTCTGCTGCGGTAAAAGCAGTGGAGTAAGAAAAGAAACCGTCGCATTGGAAATGAGATCTGATGCGGCGGTATTTTTGCGTTAGAGGATAAATAAGGTTGTGACACCAACGCCCCAAAAAGAAAGTTAACACGATTCCCGCTTTCAGGGGTTCATCGGAATGTTTTGCCGAGGGGAACCGGAGTATATATATTTGGAAATCCGCCGCCCACCAACCTATAAAATTTTCCCCACACCAGTTGGAAATCCCCCTCATTTCTGCTAAAATGGAACACAGAGAAAAGGAGCGAACACAATATGAATTTTGCGCATTTGCACGTCCACACGGAATACAGCCTTCTGGACGGTTCGAATAAAATTAAAGAATATGTTGCCAGAGTCAAAGAACTGGGGATGACAGCGGCTGCGATCACAGACCACGGTGTCATGTACGGCGTCATTGACTTCTACAGAGCCGCAAGAGCGGCAGGAATCAATCCTGTACTGGGATGTGAAGTCTATGTGGCACCGGGATCCAGATTCGACAAAACAGCCGTAGGACGCGATGAGGACCGATATTATCACCTGGTACTTCTTGCCGAGAATAATACAGGCTACGCCAATCTGATGAAGATCGTGTCACGTGCATTTACGGAAGGTTACTATTATAAGCCAAGAGTAGATTATGAGCTTCTGGAGACCTATCACGAAGGAATCATTGCCCTCAGTGCATGTCTTGCCGGAGAGGTACAGAGAAACCTGGCGAGAGGGATGTATGAAGAAGGGAAAAAAGCTGCGCTTCATTATGAACAGATTTTTGGGAAAGGCAACTTTTTCCTGGAACTGCAGGATCATGGGATCCCGGAACAGCGCACCGTTAACCAGCAGTTGATGCGTCTGTCGCAGGAGATCGGAATCGACCTTGTGGCGACAAATGACGTGCATTATACTTACGCAGAAGATGAAAAGCCACATGATATCCTGCTTTGCCTTCAGACAGGGAAAAAGCTCGCAGACGAGGATCGGATGCGCTATGAAGGCGGACAGTACTACGTGAAGTCCAAAGAAGAGATGGCAGCACTTTTCCCATATGCACCGGAGGCGCTGGAAAATACACAGAAGATTGCAGACAGATGCCATGTAGAGATTGAATTTGGTGTGACCAAGCTTCCGAAATTCGATGTGCCGGAAGGATTTACCTCATGGGAATATTTGAATAAGCTCTGTTTTGACGGACTAAAAAGACGATATGGAGAAGACCCGGATCCAGCTCTTGTGGAGCGCCTGAATTATGAATTGGGCGTTATCAAAAGCATGGGTTACGTGGATTACTTCCTTATTGTATGGGATTTCATTCATTTTGCAAAAAGCAACGGAATCATGGTTGGACCTGGGCGTGGATCTGCGGCGGGAAGCATTGTGGCGTATACACTTGCGATCACCAATATCGATCCGATCCGGTATCAGCTGCTGTTCGAGCGTTTTCTGAATCCGGAACGTGTGTCCATGCCAGATATCGATGTGGACTTCTGCTTTGAAAGAAGGCAGGAAGTCATTGATTATGTTGTGCGTAAATACGGAAAAGACCGGGTAGTGCAGATCGTAACCTTTGGTACACTGCAGGCGCGCGGGGTGCTGCGGGATGTGGGAAGAGTTATGGATCTTCCGTATGCTTTTGTGGATTCAATTGCAAAGATGATTCCGAAAGAACTGAATATTACACTGGATAAATCCCTGAAGATGAACCATGAGCTGAAGAAGCTCTATGATGAAGACCCACAGGTAAAAGAGCTGATCGATATGTCAAAGAGACTGGAAGGTCTGCCACGGCATACATCTATGCATGCCGCGGGAGTCGTGATCAGCCAGAAGGATGTGGATGAATATGTTCCGCTGGCACTTGGAGCGGACAACAATGTAGTCACACAGTTTACCATGACCACGCTGGAAGAACTGGGACTTCTGAAAATGGATTTCCTTGGGCTTCGTACCCTGACCGTCATCCAGGATGCGATCAGACTGGTTGAAAAAAGTACCGGTGTGAAGCTGGTAACAGAAAAATTAAATTATAATGATAAAGCAGTGCTTGACTATATCGGAACCGGAAAGACGGACGGTATTTTCCAGATAGAAAGTGCAGGGATGAAGAGCTTCATGAAGGAACTTCGTCCACAGAGTCTGGAAGATATTATCGCCGGAATTTCTCTTTACCGGCCAGGTCCGATGGATTTCATTCCACAGTATATCAAAGGAAAGAACCATCCGGAGCTGATTACTTACGAATGCCCGCAGTTAAAGCCGATCCTGGCACCGACCTATGGCTGCATTGTATATCAGGAACAGGTTATGCAGATCGTGCGTGACCTCGCCGGATATTCACTTGGGCGAAGCGACCTTGTACGCCGTGCCATGAGTAAGAAAAAGGGCGACGTGATGCAGAGAGAGCGTCAGAATTTTGTATATGGTAATGAAGAAGAAGGCATTCCGGGTTGTGTCAAAAATGGAATCGATGAAAAAGTTGCGAATAAGATCTATGATGAAATGATCGATTTTGCAAAGTATGCGTTCAACAAATCACATGCGGCAGCGTATGCGGTTGTCTCATACCAGACAGCGTATCTGAAATATTATTATCCGGTAGAATATATGGCAGCGCTTATGACTTCTGTCATCGACAATCCGGGAAAGGTTGCCGAATACATTTACACTTGCCGACAGATGGGAATTTCTATCCTGCCGCCGGATATCAATCGTGGGGTTGGTGATTTCTCTGTAGATAACGGTAATATCCGTTACGGACTTGCGGCGATCAAGGGGGTTGGAAGACCGGTGATCGAGCAGATCATCCGGGACAGAGAAGAGCATGGCACGTTTCGTGATCTGAAGGATTTTCTGGAACGGCTTTCCGGTAAGGAAGTCAATAAACGTGCGGTAGAAAACTTTATCAAATCCGGCGCATTTGACAGTCTGAAAGGGACTAGAAAGCAGTTTATGATCATTTATGTACAGATCATGGATCAGGTAGCACAGAACAAGAAAAATTCACTTGCCGGACAGATGTCGCTCTTTGATATTGTAGATGACGAACAGAAAAAAGAATTTGAGGTTACGCTTCCGGATGTGGGAGAATACCAGAAGGAAACGATGCTTGCATTTGAAAAAGAAGTACTCGGCGTGTATATCAGCGGACATCCATTGGAAGAATATGAAGAGAAATGGCGCAAGAGTATTTCCGCAACGACATTGGATTTTCAGCTTGATGAAGAGATCGGACGGACAAAAGTGCGTGACGGGTCAAGGGAGATCATCGGTGGTATGATCACATCGAAGACGATCAAATATACAAAGAAGAATCAAACGATGGCATTTATTACCGTAGAGGATCTTCTTGGAACGGTAGAGGTTGTCATTTTCCCGCAGAGCTATGAGAAAAGCCAGCAGTATCTGCAGGAGGACAGCAAAGTATTTGTGCGGGGACGTGTATCGGAAGAAGATGATAATGCAAGTAAGCTGATCTGTGAAGAGGTGATTCCGTTTGAGATGATGAAAAAAGAACTGTGGATCCAGTATACCGACAAACAGAGTTACCTTCAAGATGAGCAGAATCTGTTCCGGATGCTCGCGGAAAGTGAGGGTGAGGACCAGGTTGTAATCTTCTGCAAAGCGGAGAGAGCGGTAAAAAGACTTCCTAAAAACGCAAATATCCAGGTAGAACCTGGAATTTTGAGCAGATTGACGAATTATTTTGGAGAAGATTGTGTAAAAGTAATAGAAAAACCCATTGAAATGAAGGGGTGAATATTATACAATAACGTGTGGATTGAGATAAATTAAGCAAAAGGATAGTAAAGTTACAAAGTAGAAGAGACGGAGGAGACATATCATGGCAGAAAAAGTAATCAGAACTATCGGCGTATTGACCAGTGGTGGAGACGCACCGGGAATGAACGCTGCAATCCGTGCAGTTGTAAGAACCGCATTGGGAAAAGGACTGAAGGTAAGAGGAATCAGAAGAGGTTATTCAGGACTTCTTAACGAGGAAATTATTGATTTAAGTGCCAGAGATGTATCAGACACGATCCAGAGAGGTGGAACGATTCTTCTGACAGCCCGTTGCGAGGAAATGCGTACACCAGAAGGACAGCAGAAAGCAGCAGCAATCTGTAAGAAATATGGAATTGACGGTCTGGTAGTTATCGGAGGAGACGGTTCCTTCAAGGGAGCACAGAAATTATCTGATTTTGGAGTAAATACAATCGGACTTCCGGGAACGATCGATCTTGATATCGCATGTACAGAATACACAATCGGATTCGATACAGCGGTTAATACAGCGATGGAAGCAATTGACAAAGTACGTGATACATCTACATCACATGAAAGATGTAGTATTATCGAAGTTATGGGACGTGATGCGGGATACCTTGCACTGTGGTGCGGTATTGCCAATGGAGCAGAGAAGATTCTTCTTCCTGAGGAACATGACTACGATGAAGCAAAGATTATTGCAGACATCAAAGAAAGCAGAAAACGCGGTAAAAAGCATTACATTATCATCAATGCCGAAGGTATCGGTGATTCTATGAATATGGCAAAGAGAATCGAAAAAGAGACGGGTATGGAGACACGTGCTACTATTCTTGGTCATATGCAGCGTGGAGGAAGCCCGACAGCAAAAGACAGAGTTTATGCATCTATCATGGGATCTCTTGCTGTAGATCTTCTTCTTGAAGGAAAGACAAACCGTGTAGTAGGATACAAACATGGCGAGTATATTGACTTCGATATCAACGAAGCACTGGCAATGCAGAAAGGAATTCCGGAGTACCAGTACGATATCGCAAAACAGCTTGCCATCTAATAACAGACAGATTGGATGACGTGTATGACACAGGATGTATTATTGACGATTTCCGGACTGCATGATATGGCATTTGCAGATCCGGAAGAAAATGAAGAGAATGAGCCGATCGAAGTGATCACTCCGGCGAGCTATTACTGGAAGAACGGAAAGCATTATATTCTTTATGATGAAGTAATGGAAGGGATTCCGGGGGTGGTTAAGAATAAGATCAAGATCACTGGTGAAGATTCGATGGAGATCATGAAGAGCGGAATTACGAATGCACATATGGTATTTGAGAAGAATCAGATGAATGTCACATATTATGATACACCGTATGGGCAGCTTCATGTCGGAATTCATACACGGAAGCTGGATGTGAATGTGGATGATGAGCGAATTGATATTGCTGTTGAGTACGGGCTTGATGTGAATCATGAAGCGACGGCAGACTGCCGGATCGCAATGAGCATAAGACCGAAAGCACAGGCAGAGGAAGCAATTTCAGGAAAATAAAACAAAAAGGGTAAATGATTCAATCAGCTCAGAATCATTTACCCTTTTTTGTTACTTGTTCCGCAGTCTTGCCCAGAATCCTTTTTTCTTAGGTGGAGTCTCAAGAGAACCTCTGACTCCTTTTACTGCAGTGATGTAAATACCGCTTACGGTTGCTTTTACTTCTTTTTTGACTGGAATAAGATCATAGATGCTTGCATCACACATCAGAGTCATGATCTTTGGTCCGACTTTTGCCTTGACTACAGGTACCTTTGAACGACGAAGATACTTAGGTGTATTTTCAAGAACAACTGACGGGAAACCGGCATCTTTAAGCTTCATCTTACCTTTGTCGATAACCAGGATGTTGACCTGCTGTGCAGCAGCTGCAATCATCTCTTCCTGTTCTGCCTGCTTTTTCTGCGCTTTCTTACCGAGGAAATACAGAACAACCAGGGCGATAAGCAGTACGGCAAGAATTACCAGTAATACGATCGTTATCTTACTCACGGGTTTTCCTCCTCAAATCATATTTACACATAGCTTATTGTAGCATTGTTTGTAGACAAGTGCAAGTAATTTGAAGTTTTTGGAGGCTTTTTGAAAGTAATGGAAAATCTGAAATAAATGTGAATTTTGGGAAATCCCTTTTCAATGACGGATTATGTGTTATAATCATATATAGCGCTCTGATGTGGGTGATTTGGACAGTCAGAGAGAATGAAGATATAAGAGGTGTAAAAGAAAATGAAAAAGAAATTAGCAGTACTGGCAGCAGGTATCTGTGCATTGTCATTATTTCTTACCGGATGCTCCGGGGAGATTTCCAATGATTATGTTACGATTACAAAATATAAAGGTGTGGAGATTGATAAAGTAGATGCGGATACGGTATCGGATAATGATGTAGAAGCACAGATCAACAGTGTACTTCAGTCTAAATCAACTACAACAGAAGTTACAGACCGTGCAGCACAAACCGGAGATACGGTAACGATCGACTACGAAGGAAAGAAAGATGGTGTGGCATTTGATGGTGGAACAGCGACAGATGCACAGCTTACATTAGGAAGTGGTCAGTTTATTGACGGATTTGAGGATGGCGTTGTCGGACACAATATTGGCGATACTTTTGATCTGAATCTGACTTTCCCGGAGAACTATGGAAATGAAGATCTTGCAGGTCAGGCAGTTGTATTTACCGTTACACTGAAGGGAATCAGCCAGACCGATGTACCGGAACTTACCGATGAATTTGTACAGAGTGTTTCTGATACTTCCAAGACGGTGGAAGAGTACAAAAAGGAAATTAAAAAATCTCTGAAAAAAAACAGCAAAGAAAACCGGCAGAATACAATCAAGGAAAATGCATGGAAAGCAGTACTTGAGAACACAACTGTGAACAAGTATCCGAAGAAGGATCTGAAGAATATGATCAGTTCGATCAAGACACAGTATAAGAATATGGCATCTTATTATAACGTTGATTTTGCAGATTTCCTTAAACAGTATATGAATATGGATGAGGAAACTTTTAATTCAAAGGCAACCCAGGCTGCAAAGGATCAGGTAAAGGCCAACCTTGCGGCAGATCTGATCATTGAGAAAGCAAAGATCGATGTGTCAGATAAGACACTTGAGAAGAAGTATAAGGAGTATGCAAAGGCTTACGGATACGAAGATGTAGATGCACTCAAAAAAGCACTGGAAGATGCTGGAAACCTGGAGAATCTGGAGAAGACAGCAAGACTGGATATCGTAGAAGACTGGGTAGCAGACAACTGCAAGCAGGTGAAAAGTACTTCATCTGACAGCAGCAAAAGCGGTTCAAACAGTACAGGAAGTACCGGCAGCACAGAAAATACAAAATAGATATAAGCAAACATTCAAAAGGCGGAGAATAAAATCTCCGTCTTTTTTCTTCCTGAAGGGAATGGTATGATATAGAAAGTAATTGTTTTTACAAAATGAAATATACTACAGGAGGACAAGATGAAAGCAGTACTTTTTGATATGGATGGCATCCTGATCGATACAGAGAAATATCTGACAGTATACAAACAAAAGGCAATGCGGGAGGCGGGATACCGGTTGGATCTGGAAACGGCATACAAATTCCGCAGTTGTGCATCCGTATTTGCAAGAGAACAGATGAAGGGAATTTTTGGAGAGGATTTCCCATACGATGAGCTCAGACGGCGCAGACAGGAACTGATGAGTGATCACATTGCGCGTTTCGGAATTGAGAAGAAACCGTATGTGGAAGAGACGATCAAGGAGCTGAAAAGACGTGGTTATCAGACGGCAGTCGTGACGGCTACAGCGGAAGACAGGGCTGTGCGTTATCTGGAAATGGTCGGATTTAAAGAGCTGTTTGATGAGATCATCAGTGCATCTATGGTGAAATTGGGAAAACCGAGACCGGATGTGTATCTCTATGCCTGTGAGAAGATCGGGCGGAAGCCTGAAGAGTGCATGGCGGTCGAAGATTCACCAAACGGGGTAAATGCGGCTTACCAGGCGGGCTGCCATGTGACGATGGTTCCGGATCTGACACCTGCAGACGAAGAGGTCAAAAAGATGGCAGATCATGTCGTTCCAGACCTGCGAGGACTTCTGGAATATCTGAAATAACCCCTGGAAATGAGGAGAGCCGATATCCGGTTTCCCGAATATCGGCGTTTATGAAAAAGAAAAATTTTATTATGTGAAAAGGTTTATTTCCTTTTGACAATTATTAGTATACTCGTATCTTGTGAAAAAAGTGTGTTTATAATTTGAAAGAATTATGAACGTTTGTGAACATATTATACATATATTCTGAAGGGACCGCAGACAGCAGAGTCTGCAGCCCGACAAAAGGGATTTAGTCTGTTCCGGGAAGCATCGACCGGACGAAAAGCGAAAACAATTCCCGCATACATGGAGAAGTAAAAAACATGGATTCCGGATGCCACTGAACGCCAAGTGCAAAAGGCTGTCCTTCGATTTCAATTGCCTCAACTGTGCCATCAGAAGTGTGTGCACATGCATGGACATTTTTTCCGAGCAGATGAACGGACTGATGGTGGAAACTATTGGTATACAGAGTGTCTCCGGTCAGTTCATGAAGATGGCTGTCTTTGGCGATGAAAATCTGGTGCCACATATCGCTGCGGTTCTGTGAGGTCTGCATATGCAGAAAAGGATCTCCGGGCTGACAGGAAAGATCCTGGTAGATACTTCCGCCACAGGCGGCGTTGAGCACCTGCATACCCCGGCAGATGCCGATTACCGGAAGATGACGTTTTAAGATTTCCTCTGCAAAATGAATCTGGAAAAGATCTACAGAAAGATTGGTCTGTCCTACACCTGGAAGTGGATCTTCATTGAAGAGAAACGGTGTAAAATCACCTCCTCCGGGGAGCAGAAATCCATCGCATATGTCAAGATAAGAATTGATCGGGAAGTCCTGAGGAAGAATCGGTATCAGTAGGGGGATTCCTCCGGAAATGCGGACTGCCCGCACATAGGTATCGGTTACAAACTGGTTTTTGCCGTCGAAGCCACAGCATAAGATTCCAACAACTGGTTTCATATTTACAATCCTCCTCTTTATCAGATAAATCAGTTGTTACAAAATATGTGGAGTCTGTATGAAATATGTATTATAATAGAAAAAGCAACATGCCAGATGGCAGGAAAGGAGTTCCTATGAAACTGGTTATTCCGGAATATAAAACATTAGAACTTGATACGATATTTTTAGATATGAACGGGACGATCGCTGTGGACGGCGTGATCCCGCCGAGTGTGAAGGAACGTCTTATCGCACTTTCAGAGCAGTTCCGAATTTATGTACTGACTGCAGATACGCATGGAAATGCGAAAGCGCAGTGCGAAGGGCTTCCGGTGATCCTGGAGACATTTCCGACAGGTAATGCAAAGGAGTATAAAAGGGAATTGGTAAAAGCAACCGGTGCAAAACGCTGTGTGGCAATCGGTAATGGCAGAAACGATGAGTGGATGCTGAAAGAGGCGGCGCTTTCCATCGCTGTTATGGACCGGGAAGGGGTCTATGGGAAATTATTGAAAAATGCGGATCTCTGTGTCAGATCTATGCAGGATGGACTGGATCTTCTGCTCTATCCAGGTCGGATCATTGCAGGACTCCGTGGATAATATTTGCAGAAGAATACGTAAGAGTATGTGGAAGGAGAAAAGATGCGTCAGGCTATAGTGACATTGAAAAAGGGTGAGGGACGTCTGCTGAAATCAGGCGGCGCCTGGATATTCGATAATGAAATTGATTCGATTATGGGAGAATTTGAGAATGGTGATATTGTGATCGTCCATGATTTTGACGGGTACGGAATGGGAAGAGGATTTATCAATATGAATTCTAAGATCCGGATCCGTATGATGACAAGAAAGCAGGATCAGGAGATCGATCATGCATTTCTGGAAATGCGGGTGAGAGATGCGTGGGAATACCGGAAAAAGACAGTAGATACATCAAGCTGCCGTGTGATTTTCGGGGAAGCGGATTTTCTTCCCGGACTGGTGATTGATAAGTTCTCGGATGTGTTGGTTGTAGAGTCTCTTGCACTCGGAATTGACCGGATGAAAGAAGAAATCGTGGACATTTTGAAAGCGGTACTTTCAGAAGATGGAATTACGATCCGTGGCGTGTATGAACGAAGCGATGCAAAGGTTCGTCAGAATGAAGGCATGGAGAGAGTCAAAGGCTTTATCGGTGAAGAATTTGATACCAAAGTTGAGATTGTGGAAAATGGTGTCAGATATATGGTTGATGTCAAAGACGGACAGAAGACAGGATTTTTCCTGGATCAGAAATACAATCGTCTGGCCATCCAGAGACTTTGCAAGGATGCAGAGGTGCTGGACTGCTTCACGCACACAGGCTCTTTTGCGCTGAATGCAGGGATTGCAGGGGCAAAGCATGTGACAGGTGTAGATGCTTCAGAACTTGGCATAGAACAGGCAAGAGAGAACACAAGACTCAATGGATTAGAGGATAGAGTTGAATTTGTCTGTGCAGATGTATTTGACCTGCTTCCAAAGCTGGAAGAAGAAGGAAAGCAGTATGATGTGGTAATCCTGGATCCACCTGCATTTACCAAATCCCGTAAGACGATCAAGAATGCGACAAAGGGATATCGTGAGATTAATATGCGCGGAATGAAGCTGGTAAAACCAGGCGGATATCTGGCAACCTGTTCCTGCTCGCATTTTATGGATTATGAGCTTTTTACGAAGACGATCCACCAGGCAGCGCAGAATGTGCATAAGAGAGTCAGACAGGTAGAATACCGGACACAGGCACCGGATCATCCGATTCTGTGGTCGGCAGAAGAATCGTATTATCTTAAATTCTATGTGTTTCAGATCGTGGATGAAAAATAAGAAGCAGAGATTTAGATAATAGTAAAAATAAAGTGCAGAGATGTATATTTACAAATAAATATACGTCTCTGTATTTTTAGTTTTCTAACAGTTTCAGAAATGCAGAAGTGTTACTTATAATCCGTTGGCTAATAAGTAACATACTTTTATAATTGTAATAGAGGAGGAAGAGTATGATTACTGAAAAAGTTGGATCAAGAATAAAAGAATTAAGAAGAGCTCTTGAGTTGAGTCAGGAAAAATTGGCGTTAAAAGCAGAAGTTGACAGAACTTATTTGGCGGGAGTCGAACAGGGGAAAAGAAATCCTTCAATTAAGAGTCTGGAAAAAATTTTAAAAGCACTTGAAGTTAGTTTTGGCGAATTTTTTAAAGATATGTAATGTTGACTATAAGTAACAAATAGTGTATTATGGAGGGTGTAAAATGACAAGACGAGAATATGGATTGTTGGAAGATCATATTATAAATACATTTAGAAATGACAGAGTGTTTTTATACCATGGAAAGATGTGCGAGGCAATAGAGGCTGATAAACCAAGACCGCAAAGCATGGGTGGCGAATGTAAGACGGATGTTTTTGTCAGGGCAAAAATACAGGATACAGGAGAAGAGTTTGAGATAAAGATATCCGTAAAGAAAACAAATAAAGAGTTTATGGGAAATAAATTGAAACAAAAAGATGTTGAATCATATATAGGACCAGACTGGGAGAATATTCTTATTGAAGCAACTACGTCTATGAGGGATTCTTTTGAAAATAGAACGTTAATGTATGCATCAGGGCACTATCCAATAAAACCAAATTCAATTACGGTTGGCTGGAAATTAGAAATAGCAGACAGAGCAAGAGCTTTGTCGGTACCTATACCATTAAGTGAGAGAAGGATTAAAGATTATATTTATAAAGGGATAAATCAGACGTCAGACAAAAAAGACGCTGTCGTAAATGGGCGGGTTGTTCCAGACTCAGGAGTTGCAGACTATCTGCTTGTTACATGCAAGGAGAATATTAAAACAGCTAACGATGTGATTGAGCAGATGGAATTGATTGATAATGTCGATATAGGCGATACATATTTTATTTTTACTGCTAATAATTACAGGACAGATGTTAAAAAGGCAGATGGTCCGAGAGCTTTGGCAGTTAGAATTGAATGGGTGGTTGATAATGGAAAAATGACTCCAAAATTTCACTATGATCATCCATTGCAATATACGGGAGAACAGGATATGGCTCCAATCGTTCGACATGCATTAGATTATCTTGGAAAAGAAAATATTACTGATATGAATCCAGGAATAGATGTTGATAAGTATTTATTTGAAGAGTAAATTAAGGGAGACAAAAGTACATGAATATTATTAGTTTATTTTCAGGATGTGGAGGACTTGATCTTGGATTTGAACGGGCAGGATTTAATATTCCGGTAGCGAATGAGTTTGATAAAAAGATATGGGAAACGTTTAAAGTAAATCATCCTAAGACACATCTTATAGAAAGAGATGTGCGTTTAATTACAAAGGAAGATATTTCACCATATCTATCAGGAGAAGTGGATGGTATTATCGGTGGACCACCATGCCAATCATGGTCTGAAGCCGGAGCATTAAAAGGAATAGAGGATGCGAGAGGGCAGCTGTTTTTTGATTATATTCGTATTCTTAAAGAATTTCAGCCGAAATTTTTTTTGGCTGAAAATGTAAGTGGAATGTTGGCAAATAGACATTCGGAAGCGGTTCAGAATATATTGAGGCTATTTGAAGAGGCTGGATATGATGTTTCATTGACATTAGTTAATGCAAAAGATTATGGAGTTGCGGAAGAAAGAAAAAGAGTATTTTATATTGGATTTAGGAAAGATCTTGAAATAGATTTTGGATTTCCAGAGGGATCAACAAAGGATGATGAAAAGAAAATTACTTTAAGAGATATTATTTGGGATTTGCAGGATACTGCGGTTCCAGCTGCTGAAAAAAACCATCATAACCCAGAGGCAATAAATAATAATGAGTATTTTACAGGTGCATATTCTCCGATTTTTATGAGTCGAAACCGGGTAAAAGGATGGGATGAACAGGCATTTACAGTACAAGCTTCTGGAAGACAGTGCCAGTTACATCCACAGGCACCTAAAATGGTCAAGCATGGACCAAATGATTGCCGGTTTGTTGAAGGAAAAGAAAAACTTTATAGAAGAATGACGATTCGGGAAGTGGCAAGAGTTCAAGGATTTCCAGATGATTTTAAGTTCATTTATGAAGATACAAACAATGCGTATAAGATGATTGGAAATGCGGTTCCAGTTAATCTGGCTTATGAGATTGCAAACGCAATTAAGCTGTATCTAAGTGGAAAAGGCGATAAAGTTATCGCAATTGAGAAGTTAGATAAATCAAAACGAAAAAAGTAATTTATTGAGTATTTGGAAATAAGAAAATAAAAAAGGTATCGAAAATCAAACATAAATGATTTTCGATACCTTTTTTTAATAGTGTACATATTTCAGATTTGATATTCTATTCAAACTGCTCAGCCGATAATGCAACATAATCCGCAGCATTTTTATAAATTGACTGGATCTCTTCCTCGGTAAGAGGTCTTTTTACTTTTGCCGGGCTTCCGATAACCAGCATTCCATCCGGAATAACTGTGTTCTGAGTAACCAGACTTCCGGCACCGATCAGGCAATGCTTTCCAATCTTTGCACCGTTTAAAATCGTACTTCCCATCCCGATTAGAGACGCGTCACCAATTGTACAGCCGTGGATCACACAGTTGTGACCAACAGTGACATCATCACCGATAACGGTCGGAAAACCGTAATCTACATGGACGGTACTGTTATCCTGGATATTGCTGCGCCTGCCAATCGTGATCGACGCCTCGTCGCCACGGACGACTGCGTAATAGAATACGCTTGAGTCAGCACCGATGGTGACATCACCTAGGATGACGGACTGACTGGCAATGTGCGCCTGTGATGAAATATTTAAAGAAGACATTACAGCAGATTCCTTTCTCATTATAAGATTATTTTTTGGCTTCAACAACTTTGACCGGGTTTTTGGCGGCTGCTTTTGTATCCTGTTCCGCTTCCGGCTGATAACCGTTGATATTATATTTCTGCTCGTAATAATCAAAGGTGGATACATAATTGTTATCTTTCAATTTCCGTACACTCTTAGTGTATTCGTGCATATCGAAATTGGAAGAATCCAGTTCCAGGATTGCAACGGCAATGTTAGAACAGTGGGCTGCAATACGATCATAGTTGGTGAGCAGATCGTTAAATGCAAATCCGGTGTTCAGATCACACTGCCCGTTACGGAGCCTTTTAATATGACGCATTTTCAAATCGTTGCATAAAATACCGATCAGTTCGCGAAGCGGTTCTACTTTGGCAGCATTTACAAGGTCTTCATCTACAAATGAATTGATCGTGAGATCAAGGAGCTCTTTTAATGCGGATTCAAGAACATGAAGCTCGTATTTGGCTGCATCTGAAAAAATACGTGATTTTTCATGAAGTTCCTGTGCAACACGGGAAATATTGACTGCATGGTCACCCAGACGTTCAAAATCACTGATCGTATGAAGGAACTTGGCGGTCTGTTTGGACTGCTCCGGTGTCAGGTCATGCATATTGAGCTGCATCAGATAGGTTCCCAGTTTGTCTTCGTATTTGTCGATCAGATTTTCCTTTTCCTGAATTTTGTTGAACTTATTATCTGAAAAATCTTTCAGCAGTGCAAGGGCGCGACGGATATTTTTGTATGCTTTCTTTGCCATTCCGTTGACTGCAAGCTGGCTCTGTGTGATTGCCAGTGGCGGATAATTGAGGAAACGTTCCTCAAGAAGATCGAAATCTGCCTGCTCTTCGTTGTCTTCATCGGTATCTTTAATAAGGAAGAAGACAAGCTTTTCAATCTTGCCGATAAATGGAGCAAGAACAAGGATCGTCAGAAGCCGGAATACCGTATTCAAAAGTGCCACACGGAAAGGTGACATAATTTCACCCATAAATGGGAAATGCACGATGGCATTTACAGAATAGAATACGATAGACCAGAAAATCATACCAAATAGATCGTTCAGCAGATAGATCAGAGCAGTACGCTTTCCGTTCTTGTTTGTTCCGATTGAGGAAAGAAGAACCGGACATGCGGCGCCAACGCCGATACCCATTGTGATCGGAAGTGCAGCTGCAAAGGTGATCGATCCGGTAATGGACAGTGCCTGGAGGATACCTACAGAAGCAGAAGCACTCTGCAAAACTGCTGTAAATACGATCCCGACAAGGATTCCCATAAATGGATTCGTGAACATGGTCAGAAGTCTGACGAAATGCGGATTCTCTTTCAGAGGAGAGACAGCACCGCTCATGGTCTGCATTCCGATCATCAGGATCGCAAAGCCAAGCATGATGTCACCGATATCAGAATACGGTTTTTTCTTGATAAATGTACGGAAAATAATTCCGATGATTGCTACGATTGCAGAAATTGTAGCGGTTGATAAAAGCTGCGCGATTCCGCTGGAACCATCAATGTAGGAGAGACATAGGATCCATCCGGTGATACTGGTTCCGATGTTGGCACCCATGATGATACCAATTGCCTGTGCGACCTTCATCATACCAGAGTTTACAAATCCGACTACCATAACTGTCGTTGCAGAGGATGACTGAATGATAGCGGTTACGACAGTACCGAGCAGAAGTCCTTTCAGAGGAGTATTGGTCAGCCTGTATAAAATAAGTTCAAGCTTATTGCCGGCAACTTTCTTCAGACTGTCGCCCATCAGTGACATACCGTATAAAAACAGGGCTACCCCACTGAGCAATGACAAAACCATTGTAATTCCCATAATATTGTTTTCCTTTTCTTTAAGCATTAGTTTACATTTTATCGCAAAAAAAATATCGTACAGCTACTTTAAATATGAAAAGTCTGCATGCAGATCACACAAAGTGACGCTATACGACACCCTTATTATATAACAAGAAAGTTTCCATAGGTAGACTGAAACGATATTTTTTTACACTTTTTTTACACGGACTTAACTTTTTCTATACATTCGGTAGCAAAAAGAGCCGCATTTTCAAGGTCTGTGCGTGTCGGATGAATCATTGCTTCGTCAAAATTCTGTAATTGCCTTCGGATTTGCTGGCAATCGCAATCTTTTGGTGTGTTCAGCAAGGATTCATATTTTTGACGGACAGCAAGCGGCATTTTCCCCTGGCAGATAAAAGAACCGAGATAGTGATTGTCATCTTCAAGCCAGATCCGGACGCTGGATGCAATCTCTTTGTAGTATTCCGGGCTGTTTCCGGCACCGCAGGTTCCAAAGAGAGCAACGGATTTGCCCGACAGACCGGAAAGGAAGTTGCCAATCTCGAGGCGACAGGTTCCGCGGTGAACACAGAAACCAACAAAATAAATTTTGGCTTCTGGGAAATCGGTACGTTCATGAAGATTTATCAGATCTTTGGACATCCCCGGAAGGGATGCGAAAATTTCTGTTGCTATTTTTTTTGTATTTCCTGTCTCACTGTCATAGACAACAAGATAATCTAACATATAGTATTTCCTCCTGTCATTTAGTGGTATGTATAAGGAGAACCGCAGAAGAATCCACCGCCGCCACAGCAGAGATTGCACATGATGTTGGCAATGCAGAGCTTCACGCAGAAATCATTGTTGATCGTTGGTGTACCGCCATACATTGTCTGTTGTGTACGATACCAGCTTCCACCATTTTCAAGACGGCTGACAAGAGACTGATATTGATAGTTGGACGGCTCCAGACGAAGAGCTTCTTTGGCGTGCTCCAGGGCGAGGACATTATTGCCCATGCCGGAATTGGCGATAGAGCTGTAATAGTACCATCTGGCAGAACGGTCTTTGATTCCTGAAAGGACATTTAAAGCTTCTTTATAATGGCCACTGTTCAGATAATTGGCGGCGGCACGCAGATGAATATCTTCTTCTGTCTCGGTTGTCTGCTGATTCTGATTGGTATACTGACCGTAGAAACCGCCGAATGGACCAAAACCGCCAAAACCTCCGTATCCGCTTCCGGCATCGCCATAACCTCCGGAGGCTGTTCCGGTATATCCGGAAGCACCCATTTCTTTTTCTTTTATAATCTGCTGGTAAGCCTGTTGGATTTCTTTGAATTTGGCTTCTGCCTGATCTTTATTTGGATTGTTGATATTGGCATCCGGATGATAAATACGGCTTAATTTGCGGTAGGCTTTCTTGATATCCTCATCGGAAGCATCCCGTGAAACGCCGAGTATTGAGTAAGGATCCTGCATAATTGATTATTCTCCTGATCGTTAGCTTTTTTTGATAAAAGTAGTCTGGCATTTTGGACAGCGGATCTCAATTTTACCTTTTCCCTTTGGGACACGGATCTTCTGTTTGCAGTTTGGACACTTGTAAATGTGGTGTGTCTTGCGCTGCGTTGCCATATACTTCTGTTTTGCAAAAAATCCACGGATCTTTGAAGTGTGCTGGAGAAATTTCTGGTTTTCCAGTGCACGCTTGTAGGTCTGACGTGAAAACATGCGATAGTAAGAGTATATCACGAATGCCCACCCAATTACATAAAAAATACGAAAATGGAAGATGCTTGTGATCAGCATCAGAATTACGCCGCTCCATAAGAGAAATTTGCCGAAGGTATCTACTCCGTACCTTCCATACATAAAACGCATCAGTTTTTCTTTCATAATGTTCACCCAATCTTTTTTATTTATAGAATATGATGATACCAGGGGCAAGAGGTCAAAAACATGAGTAAGTAGCCATTTTTCAAAGAAAAATGAGCGGATTACGAATGTTTTTGAGGATTGCGAGAGTGCAAAGCACGTAGCAATCTGGTATCAAAGGGGTCAAAATACCTTTTGCCCACAACATCATATGATACTATACGATGGTTTACATTGTACGCCTGCACACACAAAAATCAATAAACTCTCTATTAAAAAACTCTAAAAAGTATGTTATACTGCTGATATCGTGAAAATATGGAAGAAAATAGGACTTCTGGGATTGCATGGCAATGGAGCAATCCGGGAACATCATATATAAAAAGCAGAGGAGGAAATTATGGGACGGAAAGAACATGGACGGGATGAAAAGCATTCCAGGCGTGACCGGCGCAAGAAAAAAGGTGGAATCATCAGTACGGTCATTTTGATCGTTGCAATCTGTGTGTTTGCATTTTCTGCCTTTCAGCTGTATAAAATCTTTAACGGATATCACAAAGGGGAAAGTGAGTATGATGATCTGGTAAAGCTTGCGGTTACGGAAGATAAGGGGGAACAGGAGAACGGGACGGACGATCAGGATGGAAGCAGATTTTCCGTGGATTTCGATGCGCTCAGACAGATCAATCCGGATGTGGTTGCATGGATTCGTTTTGATGAACCGGCGGTGATCAATTATCCGGTTGTGCAGGGAAGTGATAATTCAGAATATCTGAGTAAGACATTCAAAGGATATGACAATACCGTAGGAACGATTTTTGTAAATGCTTATAATCATGCGGATTTTAATGACAGAAACACGATCATTTACGGACATTATATGTATAATGGAACGATGTTTAATGAGCTGGAGCAGTATCACGAAAAAAGTTTCTGGGAAAAATACCCTTCCTTCTATATTTATACACCGGATGGCAATGTGGCTACTTATCAGATTTATTCTGTTGGAGTGGTAAAAGATACTTCCGAAGGTTATACATATCAGTTCGCAGATGATGCGGCGTTTGCATCCTTCCTTGAAGCAACGAAGGCGTCTTCTTTGTATGATACAGGTGTGGAAGTGGGAAATGATTCGCAGATCGTGACGTTGTCCACCTGTACACGGGAGGGAAACGATGACAGAACGATCGTACACGGTGTCAGGGTAAATGTACAGCCGGCAGGAGAATAAAAGAGGAGTAAAGCGATGGCAGCAGAAGCAAAATTTGAAGTCGGAGATGTGATCCGGATGAAAAAACCGCATCCGTGCGGAAGCTCAGAGTGGGAGATCCTGAGAGTAGGGGCGGATTTTCGTCTGAAATGTCAGGGATGCGGACACCAGGTAATGGTACCGCGCAGACTGGTTGAAAAAAATACAAAAGAAATAAGAAAAAAGGCTTGAAACAAAGCCTGAATTATGATATCATACCAACTTGTGATATATTATTTATCCTTGTTCCCGGCGGATCCGGGAGCCAAAAGACCATAAGGAGGTGCAGGACATGAGCAAATATGAATTAGCAGTTGTTGTCAGCGCAAAACTCGAAGACGACGCCAGAGCAGAAGTAATCGAAAAGGTGAAAGCACTTGTTACACGTTTCGGTGGTAACATTACTGACGTTGACGAATGGGGAAAGAAGAGATTAGCTTACGAAATCCAGAAGATGAAAGAAGCTTACTACTACTTCATTCACTTTGAATCTGAAACAACAACACCAGGCGAAATCGAAGAAAGAATTCGTATCATGGATGGTGTAATCAGATATTTATGCGTGAAACAGGAAGCTTAGAAAGAGGCAACGTATGAATAAAGTAGTTTTAATGGGACGTCTGACAAGAGATCCTGAAGTGAGATATTCACAAGGTGAGAACGCTCTCGCTATTGCAAGATATACATTAGCTGTAGACCGCAGATTCAAGCGTGACGGAGAACAGACCGCAGATTTTATTAACTGTGTTGTGTTCGGAAAGAGTGCTGAATTTACAGAACGTTATTTCCGTCAGGGAATGCGCGTAGTGGTTTGCGGAAGAATCCAGACCGGAAGCTATACCAACAGGGATGGTGTAAAGGTCTATACAACAGAAGTTGTTGTTGAGGAACAGGAATTCGCAGAAAGTAAGAATGCTAGCAGTGCTAATACACAGTCTTATCAGGCAGCCCCGGCACCGGCGCCAAGCGCTGATGCAGGTGACGGTTTCATGAACATTCCAGACGGAATTGATGAGGAGTTACCGTTTAATTAAGGTTGAAAGGAGATGTGTACAATGGCATTCGAAAAAGGAAACAGACCGGATTCTCCAATGAAGAGAAGAGGCGGACGCAGAAGAAAAAAAGTTTGTGTATTCTGTGGTAAAGAAAACAACGAAATCGATTACAAAGATACAGCAAAATTAAAGAAATATGTTTCTGAGAGAGGAAAAATCCTTCCGAGAAGAATCACAGGAAACTGTGCAAAACATCAGAGAGCTCTTACAGTAGCAATCAAGAGAGCAAGACATATCGCTTTAATGCCATACGTTCAGGATTAATCGAATATGATCAGAAGGGCGTGTGAAAAAACGAGAGTTTTTTCATGCGTCCTTTTGCTTATGGTTATAATAATAGTTATATTACATAAAAAAGGGTATAATTCCCCTTACCCCATAAGAATGCTATTATGAACTCCTATGTGGTAGCTACAACTTTTTTCTGTTTGTTGTGATATTTATAAAGATTGTGTCCGATAGAAACGAGAAATACTTCAAGCAATACAGATTTTATTCCTCTTCGGACAATTCTTTTGTACCACCGGTCGTTTTTCATGATACCAAAGGTACCTTCTGCCTGAATGGATCTGTTCATCCTTAGAAGCGCTCCCTGGATACTTTCGAGATTTTCTATCACTTCCTGATGCATCGCTGTAAGTTCGCGGTTGATCCGAACAGTACGGTTTTTGTCTGTCTTTTTACATTGTTCTGCGTATGGACAGCCGGAGCAGTCTTCACACTGATACACTTCTTCCTGACGCCCATACTTGTTCCCTTTTACGTTTTTTCGATACTGAAGATAAAAGTTTTTCCCGTTTGGGCAACGCATGATTCCGTCTTCCCCGATTGGAAAATTTACTGCACGAAATGGATCTTCATGGTATTTCTTGTCAGTAGTCTCTTTCTTGAACATGGGAAACTTCATATATTTTTCCATTTCTTGCTGCTCACAGAAGATGTAATTGTTGTAAGAACCATATCCGGCATCTGCTACTGGGTACTTCGGATAGAAGCCATATGTAGTATAAAACTTGTTCATTAATGGAATAAAACAATCCATATCTGAGCGATACTGATTTACATCAACAACAGCAATGTATTCATCTGCAACACCGACCTGTACATTATAAGCTGGAAGCAGCTGGTCATTTCCCATGTAGTCTGTCTTGATTCGCATAAAAGTGGCTGAATGATCTGTTTTCGAGTAGCTGTTGCGATCTTCTCCACAGATTTTGATTTTTTCCACGTATTCTTCCAACTTAGCAGCATACTCTTTGAGTTTCTCATAATGACGTTGTTGTGTAGTTTTGCGATGTCCCCTGCCATGAACAAACATTGCTTCATTAATCTGCCAGACTTCTGCATACTGTTCAGCAACTTCCTTCAGATACTCTGGTGCGTACTCACTATTGATACAAAGTTTCATACCTATACATGAAAGTTCCTCATTGATTTCCTCAAAGAGTGTAGTGATCTTACCAAAGAGACGGTATCTGGATTTTTCGGTTGCTTTTTTCCATACCCAGGAGTATTTATTCGCATTTGCTTCAAACTTGGATCCATCAATGTATAGATGTTGAAGATCCACATGTTCTGTCTCGAAGATTTTTTTGTTTATGTCTTGAAATATTTCTTCAATGGAATCAGCAAGTACTTCGTTGATGAAGTAGCCGAAAGTACGGTAAGAAGGTGCTTGATGATCCATAAGATACATGAAGCGGAGATTGATTTTACACTGATCCTCCAGTTCACGCAATGATATATAGCCATTCGCCATAAATCCAAACAAAACTGTTTTCAGCATGCTGACCGGGTCATACCTGAGTCTTCCTGTATAATGTTGAGGAATATTTTTCAGATATTTCTCCAGTTCGATTTCTCCCATAAATCTATCAAAAGTCAGCACTGGATCACAGACGTCCAAATAATCTTGAATTAGCATTGGCAAAACTGCCTGTTTTGGGTTAGAATAGATTATGTTATTAATTTTTTTCACAAGTTAATTATAACAGAAAGAAAGACCTTGAGTTCATTATAAACTCTTGGTCTTTCTTTTTGGGTGGACTATTCTTTTTTCACAGCCCCTTTTTTTACTGTTTTTCTGTCTGGCAGACGATTGAAAAAGGAGTCATTTGGGGTTAAAATAAGAAAGAGAAAGTTTTGAAATCTAAAAAAGAATTGGAGAATCAATTATGAAAAAACCAGTTTTAGTAATTATGGCAGCAGGAATGGGAAGCCGTTATGGCGGACTTAAACAGATCGATCCAGTTGATAAAGAGGGACACATCATTATGGATTTTTCCCTGTTTGATGCAAAAAGAGCCGGATTTGAGAAGGTTATTTTTATTATAAAGAAAGAAAATGAAGACAGTTTCAGAGAAGCAGTAGGAAACCGTATGGCAAAATATATGGAGGTTTCTTATGTATTTCAGGATATCAACAACATTCCGGAAGGTTTTGAAGTTCCGGAAGGCAGAGTGAAACCGTGGGGAACCGGACATGCAGTCCTCAGCTGCATTGATGAGATCGACGGGCCATTTGCTGTTATCAATGCAGATGATTATTATGGAAAACATGCGTTTGAAGCAATTTATAATTATCTGTCTGAGCATGAGGATGATGATAAGTATCGTTATGCGATGGTCGGATATCTTCTGAAGAATACAGTAACAGACAATGGTCATGTGGCAAGAGGAATCTGTACGACCAATGAAGAAGGGGAACTGGTAAATATTACCGAAAGAACCCGCATTGAGAAGCGTGACGGTAAGATTGCATTTACTGAAAATGATGGAGAAACCTGGGAAAATTTACCAGAGGATACACTGGTTTCCATGAATATGTGGGGATTTACGAGAAGCATACTGGACGAGCTGAAAGCAGAATTTCCACAGTTCCTGAAGAAAGGACTTACTGAAAATCCGATGAAGTGTGAATATTTCCTGCCGGCAGTCGTAAGCAATCTTCTGGAGGCAGACCGCGCAACAGCAGCGGTTCTTCCGTCGGCAGACAAATGGTACGGCGTAACTTATAAAGAAGACAAACCGGTTGTCGTAGAAGCGATCCGTAATCTGAAAAAAGAAGGTCTTTATCCGGAAAATCTCTGGGAAGAGTAGGAATGTGTTAAAATTTAGTAAATAGTTCATTTGATTTACTAAAAAATATAAATAATTTAGTAAAAACACTTCCATATAGGCAGGATGTGTGCTATAGTGTGTAAAGAAAAGTAAATGATTCTAATTTCAGGAGGAAAAAATCATGGCAATTTTAGTAACAGGCGGAGCCGGATTTATCGGCAGTCACACATGTGTAGAGATGCTGAATGCAGGATATGAAGTTATTGTAGTAGATAATCTTTGCAATGCTTCTGAAGAAGCAATCAGACGTGTAGAGAAGATCACCGGTAAGAACGTTACATTTTATAAAGCAGATATCAGAGATAAAGAAGCACTGGATCAGATTTTTGACAAAGAAAGTGTAGAATGTGTCATTCATTTCGCAGGACTTAAAGCAGTCGGAGAATCTGTTGCAAAGCCACTTGAATATTATCAGAACAATATTGCAGGTACACTTACACTTTGTGATGTTATGCGTAACCATAATGTGAAGAACATCATCTTCAGTTCTTCAGCAACGGTATATGGTGATCCGGCATTTATCCCGATTACAGAAGAATGCCCGAAGGGAACCTGCACGAATCCTTATGGATGGACAAAATGGATGCTTGAGCAGATCCTGACAGACCTGCATAAGGCAGATCCGGAGTGGAATGTTGTCCTTCTTCGTTACTTCAATCCGATCGGCGCACATGAGAGCGGACTGATGGGAGAAGATCCGAAGGGTATCCCGAACAACCTGCTTCCATATATTGCACAGGTTGCAATCGGTAAGCTGGAATGCCTGGGGGTATTTGGTGATGATTATGATACACCGGACGGAACAGGTGTGAGAGACTACATCCATGTGGTTGACCTTGCAATTGGACACGTAAAGGCGCTGAAGAAGATCCAGGAAAAATCAGGCGTAAGCATTTATAATCTTGGAACCGGAGTGGGATATTCAGTACTGGATGTATTGCATGCATTTGAAAAAGCATGTGGAAAAGAGATCCCTTACCAGATCAAGCCAAGAAGAGCCGGAGATATCGCAACATGCTACTGTAATGCAGAAAAAGCAAAGAACGAGCTCGGATGGGTTGCAGAACGCGGAATCGACAAGATGTGTGAGGATTCATGGAGATGGCAGACAATGAATCCGAATGGATACGAAGCTTAATAAAAGAAAGAAAAATGTGTCAGGGTGTACGTTCCCTGGCACATTTTTTAGTTCCCTAATATCCGGAAAGGTGATATAATACAAATATCTATAGGTTTTAAGAGGGCTGAAAGATGAAAAAGGATATAAAGTTAAAGGGACAACTGAAATTGTATATGCAATGGCCGGGAATTATGATTCTTTTCCTTATCCTGATGAATATCTGGATCTTCAGGATGGATCGAAAGGCCGGGCTGCTTATGAGTGCGTTTGTGCTGGTTTATGCAGTCGTCATTGGCATTATGTATTTTTACAACAAGTCTCTGATTCTGGCAGACATGGTAGAGTTTGCAGCGCAGTACGGGATTGTCCAGAATACACTTCTGAAGGAACTTTCGATTCCGTATGCGATTTTACTGGATGATGGAAAAATCATCTGGACGAACACACAGTTCCGGGAAGTCCTTGGGACGACTATCCGGAAGGATACCTATCTGAGTAAATATATTCCGGAGTTGAACCGGGGCGTATTTCCAAAGGAAGAGAATGAATCGGTAAGCCTGGAATTCAATTATCTTGACAGAGATTATCAGGCTGAGATCCAGTGCGTATCGGTCGAAGGTTTCAGTGAGACAGAGCAGCTTCTGGAGATACCGGAGGAAAAGGAATATTTTATTGCGATACATCTTCAGGATGTGACAGAGCTGAACCGGTATATCCGGGCGAATGAAGAGCAGCGGCTGGTGGCCGGACTGGTTTATATTGATAACTATGAAGAGGTCATGGAAAGTGTCGAGGAAGTAAGACAGTCTCTTCTGGTGGCATTGATCGACCGTAAGATCAACCAGTATATTGCGGATTTTTCCGGTATTGTGAAGAAGCTTGAGAAAGACAAATATTTTGTTGTAATTAAAAAAGAAAGCTTCAATCGAATGGAAAAAGACCGTTTTTCTTTACTTGATGAGGTAAAAGGAGTCAGTATCGGTAATCAGATTCCGGTTACACTAAGTATTGGGCTTGGACTCAGTACAGATACCTATGCTGCAGGATATAATTATGCCCGTATAGCGATCGATCTTGCACTTGCAAGAGGCGGAGATCAGGTAGTTGTGAAGAATAACAAGGGAATCAGCTATTATGGCGGAAAGCGTGAGCAGACTGCTAAGAATACCCGAGTAAAAGCAAGAGTAAAAGCAGAAGCACTCCGGGAGTTTATCACCGGAAAAGAGCGTGTGATCGTAATGGGACATAAGATGGCAGATGTGGATTCATTTGGTGCGGCAATCGGTATTTACCGGGCAGCAAGTGCGATGAAAAAGAAAGTCAATATTGTCCTGAACGATATTTCTGTGACACTTAGACCGCTTTATGAAGCATTTACTGATGATCCGAAGTATCCGGATGATCTGTTTGTGACTTCCCATGAGGCGGAGGAACTGGCAGATGACAATACAATGGTAGTTGTTGTTGACACCAATAAGCCAAAGATGACAGAATGTGAACGCCTGCTTCGTCTGACGAAGACGATTGCAGTTCTGGATCACCACAGACAGAGTGATGAAGTGATTGAGAATGCGGTTCTGTCGTATATTGAGCCATATGCTTCCTCGGCGTGTGAGATGGTAGCAGAGGTTCTTCAGTATATCGGCGATGATCTGCGTTTGAATTCCATGGAAGCGAACAGTATGTATGCAGGTATTCTGGTTGATACCAACAATTTCATGTCCAGAACAGGAGTCCGGACCTTTGAGGCAGCTGCGTACCTGAGAAGATGTGGCGCAGATGTTACTTATGTAAGAAAACTCCTCCGTGATGATATGGCATCTTACCGGGCAAAAGCTGCAGTAATCAGCAGTGCTGAGGTATATCGGGATGTATTTGCGATCGCGCGAGGCGAACATCTGGGAATTGAAAGTCCCACTATTATCGGAGCACAGGCGTCAAATGAGCTTCTCAATATTGAGGAGATCAAGGCTTCTTTTGTACTGACTGAATATAATGGTAAGATTTACATCAGTGCACGTTCCATTGATGAGATCAATGTACAGATCATTATGGAGCGGCTCGGCGGAGGCGGTCATATCAACACTGCCGGTGCCCAGTTTCCATATTCCGATATGGAAAGAGCGATTGAAACTCTGAAAAAGACAATCGATATTATGATAGAAGAAGGAGATATTTAAGATGAAAGTTATTTTATTGGAAGATGTAAAATCCCTTGGGAAAAAAGGCGAGGTTGTAAATGTAAGTGACGGATATGCAAGAAACTTCATTTTCAAAAAAAACCTTGGACTGGAAGCAAATGGAAAGAATTTAAATGACTTAAAGCTTCAGAAACAGAATGAAGAAAAGGTTGCACAGGAGCATCTGGAAGCAGCGCAGGAACTTGCAAAGAGATTAGAGGCAGCAAAAGTAGAACTCAAGATCAAGACCGGGGAAGGTGGAAGAACATTCGGTTCTGTGTCTTCAAAGGAAATTGCAATTGCAGTAAAAGAACAGCTTGGATATGATCTTGATAAGAAAAAGATCCAGATTAAAGAAGCGATCCGTACACCTGGAATGCATCTTGTACCGGTCAAACTTCACCAGAAAGTGACTGCTGAATTAAAAGTGCACGTTGGGGAAGCTTAGGAGGATCTGAGACATGGATGAAGCACTCATTAAGAGAGTACCGCCACACAGCATAGAGGCAGAGCAGTCTGTTGTTGGAGCGATACTGATGGACCGGGATGCGATTACAGTAGCTGCCGAGATCATTTGTGGAGACGACTTTTATCAAAAGGCATATGGTGTAATTTTCGATTCAGTGGTAGAACTTTTTAATGAGGGAAAACCCGTTGACCTGATTACACTGCAGAACCGTTTGCGTGAAAAAGCTGTTCCGGAAGAGATCAGTAGTCTTGAATTTGTCCGGGATCTGGTAACAGCAGTTCCAACCTCGGCAAATGTAAAGTATTATGCTGAGATTGTCTCTGAAAAAGCAACGTTGAGGCGTCTGATCAAGATGAATGAAGCGATTGCGGATGAATGTTATCAGGGACAGGAGCCGCTGGAGGCGATCCTTGAAAGGACAGAGAAGCAGGTTTTTGAGCTGGTGCAGAACCGCGGAGGAAACGGTGAATACGTGCCGATCAAGCAGGTAGTGTTAAATGCCCTTGAGAAAATTGAGAAAGCATCTAAGAGTAAGGGAACTGTTACAGGAATTCCGACTGGATTTATTGACCTGGATTACAAGACATCCGGTCTGCAGCCCTCCGATCTGATCCTGGTCGCAGCCCGTCCTTCTATGGGGAAGACGGCGTTTGTACTGAACATTGCACAGCATGTGGCGTTTAAACAGAACCGTACAGTTGCCATATTCAGTCTGGAAATGTCAAAGGAACAGCTGGTAAACCGTCTGTTCTCGCTGGAATCCTATGTAGATGCACAGCTTTTAAGAAACGGTAATCTGAAGGATTCTGACTGGGAAAAGCTGATCGAAGGTGCCGGAACAATTGGAAGATCGAACCTGATCATTGATGATACACCGGGTATTTCGATTTCGGAAATGCGTTCCAAATGCAGAAAATATAAAATGGAACATAATCTTGAGCTGATCATCATCGACTACCTGCAGTTGATGAGCGGAAGTGTTGGTGGACGTAATGAGTCCCGTCAACAGGAAATTTCCGATATTTCCCGTTCCTTAAAAGCGCTTGCCCGAGAATTAAGTGTGCCGGTCATTGCGCT
Source organism: Coprococcus sp. AF51-11b1 (assembly GCF_027682785.1). NCBI lineage: Bacteria > Bacillati > Bacillota > Clostridia > Lachnospirales > Lachnospiraceae > Coprococcus > Coprococcus sp. AF51-11b1. The sequence goes on from NZ_JAQCZB010000002.1 coordinate 98,651, forward strand.
GTCACAGCTGAGCCGTGCGGTTGAGCAGAGACCAGATCACAGACCGATGCTTTCTGATCTGCGTGAGTCCGGAGCAATCGAGCAGGATGCCGACGTGGTTATGTTCATTTATCGAGATGATTATTATAATAAGGATACGGAGCATGTCAATGAGGCAGAGATCATTATTGCCAAACAGAGAAACGGTCCGATTGGAACCGTAACGCTTACATGGCTTCCGCAGTACACGAAATTTGCCAATTCAGAACGAAAAGTTGTGGATGGGGAATGAGAAATTATGAAATGAAAAAGACAGGGAACAGAATCAAAACTGTTCGCTGTCTTTTGACTTTTATGTGGTTTCGCCAAATAATTTCCGCAGGTAATGTCCGGCGGCAGATTTTGAAGCTTCTTTCCGGAGCGCCTGCTGCTGACGAAGTAAATGATCAAGCTTCCGGTAACGGTCTTCTTCCAGGCGTTCTTTTGCCTGTAAAAGAAAATCCATTTCCTTTGTTACTTTTTCAGATACGGATTTGCCGAGAGACCCCTCCAGGATCTGGTTGTTTTCCAAAAGAATTTTTCGGAGAGACTCTTCGAGCAGAGGCTGATAAACAGAAAGAGAAAGGTTGTCTGCTGTATAAACAGAAAGAGCCGGATCCTGGGGGTCAGCAACTTCGTTTATCGAAGTGGCAGCCTTTGGTGCATCCGATTTTCTGGCCTTCAGAAGTGCTTTTGTGCGAAGCATGTCCGGAAGGAGCTGTTTGATCTCCTTCAGGAGTAGTCCCTGTTCTTTGAGTTCTTTGATACAGCTAAAAAGCTGTATATCTTCTTCCGTATAGTGCCGATGTCCCATCTCAGTGCGTCCGATCGGAAGATCAAGCTCTTCCTCCCAGTAGCGAAGAACATGTGATTCTACGCCAACGTGTTTGGCAGCTTCTGAGATCATGTAATGAACGTCGCCCATACGATAACCCCCTTATTAAAATAAGTATGTGATATAGATTGAGTACAAGTCTATTGTAGCATAAGAAGAAGAGATGGAAAGAAAAATCGTTCGACAAATGTTGCAGAGGGAAGAATGTCAGATAGGATGATGCTTACTGGATCTGTATTTGGTTCAGACGTATACATAAAAAGAGACGATCTTCAGATGAAAATCGTCTCTTTCTTACTGTCTTATTCAATCTACGTGTTCTGATTACTCAGCGCTGATTGCTCCTGTAGGACATGCTGATTCGCAAGCGCCACAGTCAACACATGCAGAAGCATCGATCTGCATATGATCTGCACCCATAGAGATTGCTCCTACTGGACATTCGCTTTCGCAAGCTCCGCAGCTTACACATTCGTCTGAAATTACGTGTGCCATGATATGTATCCTCCTTATTATTATGAAAAAGTTAAAATCGATATGCCTTTCGCATAACTTTATTCTAATACAGAACTTGAAAATATACAAGAGGAATTTATGCTTAAAAATAGATACAATCGAGTTAGAAATGTCAAACTAATAGCGCGAAATGGGCATTTCTTTGGTTAGAAATATAAAACCAAAAGGTTAGTAATATAAAACTTACAAATGAAACCAAAAAGAATTTATGAAATCTTAAGAAATTTTTCTACCTTTCCAGGGCGATTTGGTGTATAGTGGGTACTGTATCATTTTATAACCAATAATGAAACTGATTTTAAGATAGAGAAAGTGGAGTGGATTTATGAAAAAACGGTGGAGTATACTTTCGGCTGTACTTTGTGTGGCACTTTTGACTGGTGGATGTGGAACTGGAAGCAAGAATGATGCAGGTACAGGAAAAGAGCAGACATTCAGTCATGAGACAAGGGAAGAGAATGAGCATCAGAGTAACCTGGATGTTTTACAGCCATCTGCATATGGCAATGTGCAGGGACTGAATCTGGAGAAAGGAAGCTCGATTTCTATTATAGGAAGAGGAAGTTCTTCCGCATACTGGAAAGCTGTTCAGGAAGGTGCAAAGCAGGCGGTAGCGGATATTAATACAAACCTGGGATATAAAGGGAATGATAAAGTAAAGCTTGTTTATTCTGCGCCGGAGACAGAGAATGATGTAGATGATCAGGTAAATATTCTGGATGAGGAGCTTGCACGGTATCCGGTTGCGGTTGGGATCGCAGCAGTTGATTCAGGGGCATGTGAGGTTCAGTTTGATCTTGCTGCAGAGAATGGGATCCCGATCGTAGCATTTGATTCCGGGACCGATTATCAGAATATTGTATCCATGATTGATACAGATAATACAACTGCCGCTGCAACAGCAGCAAGTAAGCTGTGCAACAGTATCGGTGAGAGTGGTCAGATCCTTGTAATCGCACATGACTCCAAGTCTACTTCTTCTGAAGAAAGAGAGCAGGGATTTGTACAGGAAGTGGAAAAGAATGATCCGAATGTAACGGTTGCAGAGATCTGGCATCTGGATGATCTGGATGCGATCTCAAAAGAGATCAATGCAGATTCATCTGAAAAGAATTCCCAGGAGACTGCAGATAATGTGCAAAAAGCAGAGGAAGAGAACGCAGATAGCCGGGATACCCAGACGGCACAGCAGGATGCAATCAAGTATCTTCTTGAAAAGTATCCGGATGTAAAAGGAATTTTTGCAACCAATGAAACAGTAGCAGACCTTGTGGTGAATGTTCTGGACTCTATGGACAAAACAACAGGGGAAGACCGAATCAAGGTAGTGAGCTTTGACGGCGGGGAGGATCAGATGAAGCTTCTGGAAGATGGGAAGATTGATGGGTTGATCGTTCAGAACCCATACGGAATCGGCTATGCAACGGTTGTTGCCTGCGCAAGAGCAGTGCTTGGTCAGGGAAATGAAGCAACGGTAAGTACCGGATATACCTGGGTTACAAAAGATAATATGAATAAAGATTCGATTAAGAAGATGCTTTATTAGTAAGAAGAAATGTCTGAAATCTGTGGGAAATGGGTTTCAGACATTTTTATATAAAAACGGTTGTGAGTGACATATTATTTATGCCGGCTACAACCGTTTCTTTTTGCTATTTTTTCGTCAGTGGAAGGGAGAAGATAAATTCTGTTCCAACTCCCTCGGTACTGATCACATTGATATTTTCATTGTGTGCCTGAATAATTTCTTTTACGATCGAAAGCCCAAGTCCGGTTCCTTTTTTGTCTTTTCCGCGGGAGAGATCGCTTTTGTAAAAACGTTCCCATATTTTGTTGATACTTGATTTCGGAATGCCAATTCCATAATCTTTGATGGAAGTATATACTTTGTCACCGCGCGGTGTGGTTTCAATCGTGATCGTAGACTCCGGATTGCTGAATTTGATCGCGTTGTCCAGCAGATTGTATAGAACCTGTTGGATTTTGTGCCGGTCAGCATGTACATACAGGGTACGAGTTGCCAGAAGAAGTTCGATAGAAATTTTTTTGGCGGTGCAGGTACCTTCGAAAGAAGCTGCTGTGTTACGGATCACTTCGTGAATATCAAAATCTGTTTTATCAAGAAGAAGATCCTTCGTATCAAATTCATTCAATGTCAGCAGATCGCGTGTAAGGTCAGTAAGACGTTCTGTTTCAAATAAGATGATATTTAAGTATTTGCCCTGCATTTCAGGTGGGATCGTGCCATCCGCCATGGCTTCAACATAGCCTTTGATGGAAGTCAGAGGAGAACGGAAATCATGGGATACATTTGCCACAAATTTCTTCTGGTAATCCTCCATATCTTTCAGTTGGGAAGACATGTAGTTGAGAGATGCGGAAAGATATCCTATCTCATCCTGCGTATTAACCGGGATGACAACATCCAGATTGCCGGAAGCATACTGCTTTGCTGCATTCGTAATCTTGACGAGCGGGCGGTAGATCAGAAAATGTACACCCAGCAAAATAATGAATGAGAGCACATAAATGATCAGAATCACGATATACGTGTTACGCATCAGAACAGAATGTGCGTCTGTGATTTGCGAGTAAGGCTTATGTACAAGCAGATATCCGTGGGTTGAAAAATTCTCTGTGACCGGAGCAATCACGGTGATCATTTCTGAGTTGAAGTACCCGTGATAATCACCGGTCAGATAAGTGGAGCCGCCGGATTCGGCAGGATCAAAATTTTCAATCCGGGAAGGGGCATACGATACATCGCCGGATTTGGCAGATGCAAGTAAAGATCCCTCATTATCAACAAACCAGATATCTGAATTCAGATAATCGCTCATACCATTGAGCTGTGTATAAACATCTGCCAGAGTAATGGTTTCGGAAAAATAGTCTGGTAGATAATTGGATGCAAGCAGATTCGCCGACTGATACATATTGCCGGAAATGCTGCTTTCCAGATAGTGGGTTGTCAGTGTGGATGACAGGGATGCCACTGTAAAAATACTTAAAAATCCGAGAATAATATATAAGAGGATAAATTTAAGGTAAAGAGTACTTTTCATTACTTCACCTCAAATTTGTAACCGATTCCCCAGACGGTACTAAGTCCCCAGGAAGGATGATCCTTGATCTTCTCGCGCAGACGCTTAATATGAACATCAACAGTACGGGTGTCGCCGACATACTCATAGCCCCAGATCTGGTCAAGGAGCTGCTCGCGTGTGAATACCTGGTTTGGTGAAGAGGCGAGGAAATACAAAAGTTCCAGTTCTTTTGGCGGCATATCTACATTCTTACCATCAACGGTTACTGCGTAATTGGTAAGATTGATCTCGATTCCCGGATAGTCAACAACCTTTCCGCGGCTGGCGGCAGGAGTTTCTGGTTTGGCAGGCTGATAGCGTCTGAGTACCGCTTTTACTCTTGCGACAAGCTCCTTGGAATCGAATGGTTTTAAGACGTAATCATCGGCACCAAGCTCCAGACCGAGCACCTTGTCAAATACTTCTCCTTTTGCGGAAAGCATAATGATTGGGGTATTGTGCTTACTGCGGATCTCGCGACAGACCTGATAGCCATCGATGCCCGGAAGCATCAGGTCGAGCAGCATCAGGTTTGGCTGATAGGATTCAAATGCGGTAAGAGCTTCTTCCCCATCGTGTACGATCATCGTATCGAAGCATTCCTTTGTAAGGTAGAGAGAAATCAGTTCTGCAATATTCTCGTCGTCATCTACAATTAAGATTTTCTGTTTAGTCACCATGATAGTTCCCCCAATGATTATTTGAATTCTACGATAGTTACACCGGCATCGCCCTCCCCGAAAGCTCCCAGCCGGAAGGATTTGATATGTTTCTGGCGGCGCAGATACTGATGGATCCCGTTCCTGAGTGCGCCGGTTCCTTTCCCGTGTACAATTCGTACCGGACTTAAGTGTGCGATATAGGCATCATCCAGATATTTGTCAAGTTCGGCAACTGCTTCATCGACTGTCTTGCCAAGAAGATTGATCTCCGGACTGACATGCATGGATTTGCCCATCTTCATCTTGCCACTGCTGGTTCTGCGCATCTGCTTTGCAGTAACTGTAAGCGGTTCTTCGATCAGTTCGAGATCGGAAATATTGACCTGTGACCGGAGAATACCCATCTGGACAAACAGGTTGCCTTTGGCATCCGGTAGTGAATTTACCGTTCCGGTCAGATTCATGCTCAGTACTTTTACAGAATCGCCCAGATGGAAATCGCTAGCCTTGTATGCTTTGGAAGGTTTTTTCTTTTCCAGACGGTTTTTATTTTCAGTTTTGGAAAGCTGCTTGCGGATTCGTTCTCTTTCTTTTTCCATCTCAGAAGCGGAAATACTGGCTTTGCCGAATTTGCGGAAGTTCTTCATTGTCTCATCAGCAAAATCTTTGGCTTCCTGAACAATGTCGGTTGCTCTGGCATTTGCCTCACGAATGATCCGGTCGCGCTGTGTATCCAGCTTTTCCTGTTGGTTCTTGAGTTCGGACTTGAGACGCTCCATCTCGCGGCGGTAAGAAGCAACCTCTTCCCGCTCTTTTTCGATGGTCTTGCGGCTCTGTTCCAGATCAGTAAGGAGATCTTCAAAAGATTCATCCTCCTCGGTCAGATGCGTTTTGGCATCCTGGATGATATAATCCGGAAGGCCGAGTTTTTCGGAAATCGCGAAAGCATTACTTTTTCCAGGAATACCGATCAGAAGATGGTAAGTAGGGCTCAATGTCTCCACGTCAAATTCACAGCAGGCATTTTCTACTCCCGGAGTAGAAAGAGCAAATACCTTCAGTTCGCTGTAGTGTGTCGTTGCCATAGTGCGGATTCCACGGTTATGCAGATGTGACAGAATGGCGATAGCGAGTGCAGCACCCTCAGTCGGATCGGTTCCCGCACCAAGTTCATCGAAAAGGACTAATGAATTCTCATCCACATGATTTAGGAAAGAAACCACATTTGTCATGTGAGAAGAGAAGGTACTTAAAGACTGTTCAATACTCTGTTCGTCACCAATATCAGCATAAACCTGGTTAAATACAGCAAGTTCTGAACGGTCAAGTGCGGGAATGTGCAGACCTGCCTGGCCCATCAGGGTAAAAAGTCCCACAGTCTTGAGGGAAACGGTCTTACCACCTGTGTTCGGACCGGTTATGACGAGAAGATCAAAGGTATCTCCAAGTGTCAGACTGATCGGAACAACTTTTTTACGGTCCAGAAGAGGGTGTCTTCCCTCACGGATCCGGATCCGGCCTTCGGTGTTAAAGGCTGGGCGGCTGGCGTTCATATCCAGTGCCAGTGCACCTTTTGCAAAAATAAAATCCAGTTCTACAAGTGCTTTGTAGTTCAGACGGATTTCTTCAATATATTCAGCTGCATCCACACTGAGGCGGGCAAGGATCACCTGGATTTCTTCCTGCTCCTGGGCATATAATTCTTTCAGATCATTGTTCAGTTTGACAACGGCCATCGGCTCAATGAAAAGTGTGGAGCCGGTTGCTGACTGGTCATGGATCAGACCATTTACCTGGCTGCGGTACTCGGCTTTTACCGGGAGACAGTAACGGTCGCCACGCATGGTAATAATGGCATCCTGGAGATAGGTGCGCATGGAACCGTTCAAAAGTCCGGTCATGGTAGAATGGATTTTGTCATTCATGCCGTTAATATTGCGGCGGATCTGCTTTAATTTGCTGCTGGCATCATCGCTGATCTCGTCTTCACCAAGAATGCAGCGGTCAATTTCAGTAGAAAGTGGTGTAAGCGGCGCAAGCTGTTCAAAATATACATCCAGACAATCTGCCTGATCGTCTGCATTTTCATGACGACCGTAGGATTTGATCCGGGCGGTTGTCTGAAGAAGCTTGCCGATCCGGAGGAGTTCCGGTGCGCTTAAGGCACTTCCAATCTCCAGGCGCTTAAGAGAGTCGGAGACAGCATAGCAGCCGCTGAAAGAAGGAATTCCCTTCTTTACAATGCGGGTAAATGCTGCGGCAGTCTGTTCCTGTGCAGTGATGATTTTGTTAAGGTCGGTCATCGGCTTGATCCGTCGGCAGAATGAAGCTCCGCCAGGGGAAGAAGCGTGATCGGTCAGCATCTCTATAATTTTTGGAAATTCCAATTTTGTTAAAGATTTTTGATTCATAATACATTTATACCTCATATTTTGTCTGGTTCTATTCTAACTTATTTACCGTCTAAATGAAAGTGGAAAGGTGAAATTTCGTTGAACATTTGCGGGGAATCATGTATACTAAAACCAGGTGTGGCTGAAAGCACTCCGGAGGCCTAAGGAGAAGCACAATGTCTGATAATCGAGAGAATAAGCATAACGAAGAACCGCACGATAGTGAGGAAGAAAAATATTCGTTTTTGCAGGAAACAGTAAAAGATGAACAGCGAAGTAAAAAAGGAATCATGGGAAATCTGTGCAGGCTTGCAGGAAGAGGACTGATTTTTGGACTTGCAGCAGGTCTTGCGTTTTATGCCCTTCGCCCATGGGCGATGACACATCTGGGCGGAGAGAAGGTAACGATTCCGCTGGATCAGGAGGAAACTCCGGTTGAGAATGAGACGGATACCAAGGATCAGGAAGCACAGGAGGAAGAGATTCAGTATCCGGATCTGACTGTCGAAGATTATCAGGAGATGAACCATGCATTATACCAGGTGGCATTGTCAGCAGGAAAAAGTGTGGTTGAGATCTATGCCGTGCACCGGGATGAAGGCTGGGAGAATGCAGGGGAGCAGGCTGTATCGGGAGTTATTTTCTGGGATAATGGAGCAGATCTTTTGATTGCGGCACCGGCAAGAATTGTGAAAGATGCAGAAGCACTGAAAGCCACATTTTCAGACAATACTACATATAACGCAACTTTGAAAAAGCAGGACCGGAATCTTGGACTTGCGATCATTGCGATCAAGAGATCAGATCTGTCGGATAGTACGAGAAACCAGATCCAGACGGCGATGCTTGGTAATTCTAATGCAGTGAACCGTGGGGACGGCGTGATCGTTCTTGGTGAGCAGTTTGGATATGCAGGTGGTGTCGGATATGGGATCATCAGTTCCACCAGAAATTACCGGACAGTGGCGGACGGGCAGTACCGGCTGCTTGATACAGATATTGCAGGAAGTGAAAAAGGGAGCGGAATTCTGTTTAACACGGCGGGTGAAGTGATTGGAATCTGTGACCAGTCAGAACTGCAGAGAGACGGAAATCTTGTAAGTGCTTATGCGATTTCGGATATCAAGGAAGAGATCGAACTTCTGGCAAATGGACAGGGAGTTCCGTATATTGGCGTTCACGGAGTTGTAGTGACGGAGAAGCTTGCCGGCGAACAGGGAATCCCGAAAGGCATTTACGTCAGGGAAGTAGAGGCTGATTCGCCTGCGATGCAGGCGGGGATCCAGAATGGTGATGTGATCACAGAGATTAACAAGACAGATATCACCGGTATAGCAGGATTTCATAAACAGATTGCAGAAGCCGGAACCGGTACACAGATCAGGATCAAAGGGCAGAGGCGTGGCGCAGATGGTTATGTTGATGTAACATTTGATGTGACAGTTGGAAGTAAAGAATAGATTTGCAGATAAAAAGCAACCATAAATTTAAAATATAAAGCAGGAAGAGGAATGACATGAGATATATTGAGACATTACACGAAGGCGAGACAATCAGAAATACGTATCTTTGCAAAGGGAAAAGAAGTGCGGAGACAAGGAACGGGAAACCATATGACAACCTGATCCTTCAGGACAAGACAGGAACTTTAGATGGAAAGATCTGGGATCCGAATTCAAATGGAATTGCAGATTACAGCGAAAAAGATTTTATTGAAGTTTACGGGGAGATCATCAGCTATAACGGCAATCTTCAGATGAACATCAAGCAGCTCCGTGTAGCAGACGAGGGAGAATACGATCCGGCGGATTATATGCCGACCAGCGAGAAAAGTGTGGATGGAATGTATGAAGAACTGATGCGTTATGGAAAGCAGGTGAAGAACCCGTATCTGCAGCAGGTGATCCGGTATTATTTTGTAAATGATGAACAGTTTATCAAGAGCTTCAAGGCACATTCTGCAGCAAAGAGTGTACATCACGGATTTGCCGGAGGACTTCTGGAGCACACATTAAGCGTAGTGAAATTCTGTGAATATATGGCAGGGGCATATCCGATCCTGAATAAGGATCTTCTGTATACAGCGGCAATGTGTCATGATATCGGAAAGACACAGGAACTTTCCCTGTTCCCGGATAATGATTATACCGATGATGGGCAGCTGCTCGGTCATATTGTGATCGGTGTGGAAATGCTGGATGATGCAATTCGTGAGATCCCGGATTTTCCAAAGAAGCTTGCCAGCGAATTAAAGCACTGTATCGTAGCGCATCACGGAGAACTCGAATACGGTTCGCCGAAGAAACCGGCGCTTGCTGAGGCAATGGCACTTAATTGTGCGGATAATGCTGATGCAAAGATGCAGACACTGACAGAGATTTTTAAGGCAAAAGATACAAAGGACTGGTTAGGTTATAACCGTCTGTTTGAATCTAACTTAAGAAAGACCAGTATCTAAGAGAAGTTCTGAAAGAAAGATGAATATAAAAATGAAGAAAAATGACGTAGTGACGGTAGAAGTTACAGATATCGGAATCGGTGGTGAAGGAATCGGAAAGGTTGATGGATATACTTTGTTTATCAAGGATGCAGTCATCGGAGATACCGTTGAAGTAAAAGTAATGAAAGCAAAAAAGAACTACGGATATGCGAGATTAATGCGGATTGTAAAAGAATCCGCATTTCGTGTATCTGCACGCTGTCCGGAGGCAAGACGCTGTGGCGGATGCCAGATTCAGGAGATGGATTACCGGAAACAGCTGGAGTTTAAAAATACAAAAGTAAGAAATAACCTGATCCGTCTTGGCAGTGTGGAAGAAGAATTGCTGGATCAGATCATGGAGCCGATCGCAGGAATGGAGGAACCGTTCCGTTACCGGAATAAAGCACAGTTCCCGATCGGAGTGGATAAAGAAGGAAATCTGATTGCCGGATTCTATGCCGGAAGAACCCATCAGATCATCCCGGTTCCGAACAGGGACTGCGTACTTGGAGTACCGGAGAATAAAGTGATTCTGGATCAGATTCTGGACTACATGCGGGAAGAGAAGATTTCTGCATATGATGAGGAACGGCACAAAGGGCTGGTGCGCCATGTCCTGGTCCGGTATGGATTTACAACAAAAGAGATCATGGTTTGTCTGATCATTAACGGGGATAAGCTTCCCTGCAGTGAAAAATTGTTGGAAAAGCTGACAAAGATTCCGGGAATGACAAGTATTACTTATAATATCAATAAAGAAAAGACGAATGTGATCATGGGATCAAAGGTTTGTCCGCTCTGGGGACAGACGTATATCACCGATTATATCGGTAATGTCAAATACCAGATATCACCGCTGTCTTTCTATCAGGTGAATCCGGTACAGACAGAGGTACTTTACGGAACCGCACTGGAATACGCCGGGCTTACTGGAAAAGAGACGGTTTGGGATGTGTATTGTGGTATCGGAACGATTTCCCTTTTCCTTGCGCAGAAAGCACAGAAAGTTTACGGCGTGGAAATCGTGCCACAGGCAATTGAAGATGCAAAGCATAATGCTGAGATCAATGAGATTACAAACGCGGAGTTTTTTGTAGGAAAGGCAGAAGAAGTGCTGCCGGAGTATTATGCGGATTATGCAAAAGAGCATCCGGGAGAGCATGCGAGAGCGGATGTGATCGTAGTCGATCCACCGAGAAAAGGATGTGAGAGAAGCGTACTGGATACGATGGTTCAGATGGAGCCGGAGAGGATCGTATATGTGAGCTGCGATTCAGCGACTTTGGCTCGGGATGTGAAGTATCTGCGGGAGAATGGGTATGAGATCAGGAAGGTGAAGGCGACTGATATGTTTCCGATGAGTGTGCACGTTGAGACGGTTGTTCTTTTGTCCCAACTGAAACAAAAATAATTTACCTAAAAATGAAGATAGCAGGCAACCGCAGTGTCCAGAAGATAAAGAGAATGCAATTGTGGAGGCATTGAAGCATTTTAAGATGAATAGTTAATAAAGAGAGGTGCATATGCTATGCCAGGTATACTCGTGGTTGAAGATGATGAAAATTTAAATCGTGGAATTACATTCTCACTGAAAAAATCCGGATATGAGGTTTTTTCAGCAGAATCAGTGAAAAAAGCGAAAAGAATTGCAAGTGATAATAATGTGGATGTTACCATTTGTGATGTGAATCTTCCGGATGGGAATGGACTGGAATTTGTAAGGTGGATGAGATGCAATTATAATACATACATTATTTGTCTTACAGCACTAGATCAGGAGATGGATCAGGTCATGGGATATGAAGCAGGGGCAGATGATTATATTACAAAGCCGTTTAGTCTTTCGGTACTTCTTTTGAAAATAGAAGCACATTTCCGCCGCAGACAGGAGAAAACGGAAGCCGGAAAGATGATTTCGGGAGATATCGTATTTATCGCAGGAGAAATGAAAGTCCTGATAAAGAGTCGTGAAATCAGTCTGACAAAAACGGAGTTGAAAATGCTGACTTTTTTTCTTCAGAATCCGAAACAGATTCTTTCAAAAACACAAATATTGGAAAATGTGTTTGATCTGGAAGGGGATTTTGTGGATGAAAATACAATCGCTGTCAATATCAGAAGACTCCGTGAGAAAATCGAAGACAATCCGGCTGCACCGGTCTATATAAAGAATATCAGAGGTCTTGGGTATATATGGAATCAGGAAGTAAGGCAGTGACAAAGAGATATCGCAAGAAGATTACAGTAGTGATCTCCTTGGTATTACCTGTCATATTATTGTTTGCAATATTAAATTGCTTTACCACGTATGTGTTTTATGAAGATTATAAATATAAAATGAATCTTATGACAGAGATTGCTGCAAAGGAAGAATTTTCCGGGCTGGATGTTGTTTCGGAATTGCTTAAGGATAAGGATATTGAAACTAACGAACAGGGAAGGCGATTATTGGAGCAATATGGATACTGGGGGAATAAAGGGAATGCATTTTATTCGCAATTCCGGCATCAGGTTATGGTGACCGGTGCTGTAAGCACTGTGATATGCGTGCTTCTTTTGACTTTTTTATTTTATTGGAAGAAAAAAGAAGATGCGTGTCATCAGAAAATTTTAGACCAGTTGGAAGAAATTCTGATCAGATTCCGTGAAAATAAATTTGATGATTTACTGAAAACGGAAAATCATGCAGAACTGGAAAAATTGAATGACCAGCTTGAAGCAATCGGACATCATATTCAGTTGCTAAAGGAAGAAGCACGGGCAGAAAAGGAGAACACGAAAGAAATGGTTTCTGATATTTCTCACCAGTTAAAGACACCGGTTGCAGCTTTGGATACATGTTTTAGTGTGCTGATGCAGAATGACTTAAGTGCCACAGAACAGGAGGAGTTTCGTATCCGTTGTCGGAGTGCTCTGGATGGACTGGAGACATTATTGCAGTCGCTTCTTGAAATATCCAAGATGGAAACTGGACTGATTCAGATTAATAAGAAAAAACTTCCGCTTATGGATACTGTCATATCTGCTGTGAACCGCACTTATCCTAAAGCGGATGAGAAAGAAATTGAATTCGTTTTTGACTATGAAAAAGAGCTGGAAACATGCACGATTATGCAGGATAAAAGGTGGCTTGGTGAAGCTGTGATCAACGTTCTGGATAATGCGGTCAAGTACAGTCCGTGTGGTTCAAAAATATTTATCCGGTTACAAAAAAGAAACGATCTTGTAAGAATGGAAATTGAGGATCAGGGAATTGGTATTCCGCAGAATGAGTATCACAAAATTTTTCAACGATTTTACAGAGGAAGTTCCAAGGAGGTCATGGAAAAGAGTGGTACAGGAATCGGACTTTTTCTATCGAGAGAAATTATCGAAAAACACGCAGGTACGATTACGGCAACCTCCGGCAAAAAGAAAAAAGGAAGCATGTTTGTGATTCAATTACCATATGTTGGTTAAATTTTAATTGGGCAGAAATCTTACAATTCTGTAAGACTTCTGCCCACTTTTTGAAAGTGAAATGAAAGATTATATTGCTACAATCAGCATGTAGGTTGAAAAATGATATATAAACAGGCAAAGAAAGTGTGCTGAAAAGGTACGCTTTACAGAATTGAAAAGGAGGCAACACATGAGTGTGATATTAGAAACCAGGCAGCTTTGTAAGTTTTATGGTGCAGGTGAGAATCAGGTCAAAGCGGTCAATCAGGTGGACATTCAGATTGAGCAGGGAGAATTTGTCGCAATTGTTGGAAAGTCAGGTTCCGGTAAAAGTACATTACTTCATATGCTTGGAGGGCTAGACACCCCGACAAAAGGCAGTGTTACTTTAGCAGGGAAAGATTTATACAGGATGAAGGAAGATGCCCTTGCTGTTTTCCGCAGAAGAAAAATCGGATTTGTTTTTCAGGCATTTAATCTGGTTTCATCTGTTAATGTCTGGGAAAATATTGTACTGCCACTGGGGCTGGATGGAAGAAAAGTGGATGAAGCGTATGTAAATGATATTATTGCAACTCTGGGGATTGAAAACCGGATTTATAATCTGCCAAATCAGTTATCCGGAGGACAGCAGCAGAGAGTGGCAATTGCAAGAGCACTGGTGAATCGTCCGGAAATTATATTTGCAGATGAGCCGACAGGAAATCTTGATTCCAAGACCAGTGATGAGGTGATCGCCCTGCTTAAGATGACAGCAAAAAAATATGGACAGACAATTGTAATGATTACCCATGATGACGAAATTGCACAGGTCGCTGACCGTATTCTGGTGATTGAGGACGGACAGGTGGTGGATTTCAGATGAAGACAATAAGCAGGATTGCATATAGCAATGACAAAAAGAACAAGACAAGAAGTATACTGATTATGATGTCCATATGTCTGACCACGATGCTGCTTGTGATTATCAGTACTATGGGAAATGGAATGATACGTTTGCAGAAAAGTCAAGCGGCAGGCTCATATGGAAGCAATTATGGTTTGTTTGTCGCAGCAGACGGATCGCAGTTAAAGGAAGTAAGCCGCCGTGCAGAAATAGATGCAATAGGAATTATGTGTACAGAAGGCATCATAAAAGGCAATGAAAATGGCGGGTTTGTCTGCATGGATGAGACTGCAAGAAAAATGCTTCCCTATAATAAGGAATATGAATTAAAGGAAGGAAAGTATCCGGAAAAAATGCAGGAAATTGCCGCCGGAAGAGCGTTTTTTCGTGCAATGGGATATGATGATGTAAAGGTCGGAGATACGGTTACACTGGATTACCGTGCAGGGATGCGGTCAGAATATAAGCCGGAAGAGTTTGTTGTCAGCGGAATCCTATATGACCGGGATGAGTATACCATCGAGGCATCTTATGTTGCTTTTGGGTCACAGGAGTTTTATGATGAGCACGTCGCAGAGAATGACAGACAGTATAATATTTATTTTACTTTAAATGATTCTGCAAATGTATCTATGAAGAATATTGAACCGGTTATAAAGCAGATTGCAGCATCTTGTGGAATCGAAGAAAAAAATGTTATAATCAATGATTTCTATCTGCAATGGGTCTTGCAGCCGAGTTATGAAACGATTGCGGTATGTGGAATTCTGATTCTTGCAATTGTACTTTTCTCTGTTGTGGTCATTTATAATATTTTTCAGGTCGGTATTGTCAACAAGATACAGGAGTATGGAAAAATCAAGGCTCTGGGAGCGACAAAAAAGCAGATGAAACAACTGATCTTCAGAGAGGGCATTTTTTTGACATTTTTTTCAATACCGGTTGGATTGCTTCTTGGTTTTCTGATTGCAAAATGCGGTTTTAACTGGCTGGTAGAACAGGGAAACCTTGTATCAACCCAAACTGGTTCTATGGGAGTCCAAAATCAGCAGGTGCCACTGTTTTCCCTGCCTGTTATACTTCTATGTATTTTCGTATCATTTCTTACCGTTGCTTTGGCACTGCGCAAATCAATGAAAATTGTTTCAAGGATTTCACCTATCGAAGCAACACGGTATTTAGAAAATGCAGAAACACACAAAAAAGGAAAACGAAATGGCAGAAAAAATGTCACCGTGTTTTCTATGGCAATGGCAAATATAACGGGTAATCCAAAAAGAACCATTGGTACCATCCTCACACTGGGGCTTTCCTGCGCATTGTTTGTGATTATCTCTAATTATGTAGGAAATATTGATACGGAGCATGAAGCACGTCTTTCCGTTAATCATGGACAATTTGAACTGCAGCTTGACTATTCTGCTGAGTACGATGAAAGATATCCGGAGAATAATCTAGATACGATTCTGACGGATAATCCATTGAATGATTCGCTGATTGAAGAAATCAAAAGCATTCCGGGAGTAACAGATGTCATGACGAGAGAGATTGTCTCTGTAAATCTGAACGGAACAAGATTTCCGGCTGATATTGTGAGTAAAAAGGATTTTGATTTTATGCGCCAAGAAGGGGATATTGGCTCTATGGACTATGATCAGGCGGTAAAGAATGGTGATATTTTCTTTGGCTGGTCAACGTGGATGGAACAAGATGGATATGCTCCGGGTGAATCTATTGCATTTGACTTTGAGAATGGAAGTGGAACCTATACCTATCAGGGAAAGATTGCAGGATCCTTTGTAAGCGCGGACACTTATCTTGTCATTCCGGAAGGTGTATATCGTTCCATGAATCCGAGGGGAACAGCCTATGGCTATCTGTGGGTGGACTGTGATAAAAAAGATGTGGCATCTGTAGAACAAAGTCTGAATACTTTGATTTCTAATACTTCGCATATAAAAATGGATACTTATCATGCGCGGTTACAATCTGCCGAATTTGCAAGCAGCATGATGAAGCTTGGCTGTTATCTGTTTATGGCAATTGTCGGTCTCATTGGGTTTATGAATCTGGCAAACACCATGATCATCAATATCACCACGAAGAAGCAGGAATACGGTGTGCTGCAAGCGGTAGGCATGACCAATAAGCAGTTGAATCTGAGCTTACAAATACAGGGCTTGATTTTTACGGTTGGCACCATCTGCGTCGCACTTGCTGCCGGTCTGCCCCTTGGCTATGCACTGTTTTCCTATGCGAAGCATAATGGGATTTTTGGAATGAACGTTTATCACGTTCCTCTTATCCCGATTCTTGTTATGATTCTTCTGGTTGGTATTTTACAAATTGTGCTTTCCTGTGTTTTAAGCAGTAATCTGAAAAAGGAAACGCTGGTAGAAAGAATAAGGTATCAGGGATAGCATATCCTCAGTATCATAACAGGAATTAAAAGCACTTGGCTTTAAAAAGTTTTGTACTTTTGACAAAATGCAACCGATATAAGTTTTTTGAAAACTGTCGTTTGGTAAAATCTATTCCATTTTTAAAAGCCTTGCGATAAAATATGTTCTGTGAGACGGTTGTTTTACTTTCCAAGGGAATGGTCGACAGTAGAAAAGTGAAGGTGGACTTCTTTCTGGAGGATATGGATTTATCTGAATTCAAGGGAAAAGCAACTTATGAGCAGATAAAGGCATATGTACTGGAACAGACAGAACTTAAGGTTTCATCACTGTATATCGCACAGATTAAGAAGAAGTGTGGATTAGATGTCGGTGAGAACTTCAATCCGGCTAAATCAGAGAATGCGAGACAGCCACAGTGTACACCGGAGAAGGAAGATGCGATTATGCAGGCATTTAGACATTTTGGAATCATATAGAGTGTGGATAAGCAGTATCATGTGTTAAAAATATAGTGAAGTATGGAAAAAAGGACATTCCGGAACTGTAGATTTTACAGGTCAGGGGATGTCCTTTTTGCAGATATGGAAGTGTTCAAGGGACAAGGTAATAATACTGATGTATTAAGACTGATTTGAGAGATGTGTGGATGTTGTGACAGCACTGATCTTAAAATATGGACCGGCAATAAAAAGAAAATGGATTTTACGTGATTGGATAAAAAACATACAGGCTGACTGCTTTTGGAGAAGTTTAGCCTGTAAAAGATATCAGCGGTATTTCGATTGTATGAAAGCTATTGTGAAAAATGATACGACATGACACAATCGGATTGACTAAAGCGACATAGGTATTTATAATATAGACAAAACGAAAATGACATAAACGGAGGACAGAGTAATGGAGAAAACTGTAACACTTGAAGAGGCATTAAAAAGAATTGAGGAGTTGGAAAAAGAGAATGCAGAACTTCGGGAGGAATTGGAGTATTACAGAAATCGTAAGTTAAGCGGTCGTCAGAAACATAACGCCAAGTGGATGGCAATTTATAATGATTTTGTTGTTGGATATGAGAGCGGCATGACGATGGTAGAAATTGCGAAGAGGAACAATGTCAGTGAGCGGACGATTTATAGGTATAAAGCGTATTATGACAAACTGAGGGAAAAAGAGGAATAGACCATTTTACTGACGTCAGTAAAATGGTTTAATGTGGGAGGAGAAAGTCTAATATGGAAAAGAAAATGATAATGAATTATAAGAAAAGATTTGATGAAATTAGGCATGAAGAAAACGGAGTTGAATTTTGGTATGCACGTGAATTAATGCATTTGCTAGATTATTCAAAATGGCAAAATTTTGAAAATGTTTTATTAAAGGCAAAAGTTGCTTGTGCAAATAATGGCATTGTAGTAGAGAACCATTTTGCTGATGCCAGTAAAATGGTTATTCTGGGAAGTGGCGCAAATAGAGAAGTAGAAGATTATATGCTTACACGTTATGCATGTTATCTTATTGCAGAGAACGGAGATCCTCGTAAAGAACAGATCGCTTTTGCACAAAGCTATTTTGCAGTTCAAACAAGAAAACAGGAATTGATAGAAGAAAGGATTTCTTATATTGAAAGAACTGAGGCAAGAGGAAAGCTTCGAGAATCTGAAAAACGACTGTCTCAAAATATATATGAACGTGGAGTTGATGATGCTGGATTTGGACGTATCCGATCTAAGGGGGATCAGGCTTTATTTGGAGGATTCACTACAAAACAAATGAAAGAACGTTTAGGAGTGCAAGATAAAAGGCCGCTTGCAGATTTTTTACCAACACTTACTATTGCTGCAAAGAACCTTGCAACTGAAATGACAAATTATAATGTTGAAGAAAAAGACTTACAGGGTGAGACGGCTATTACTGTTGAGCATGTTGAAAATAATACGTCAGTTAGGGATATGCTGGGGCAGAGGGGGATTAAGCCAGAAAATTTGCCCGCATCAGAAGATATTAAAAAATTAGAACGTAGGGTAAAGAGAGAAGAAAAGAAGTTAGCTGAGCAGTCGGGAAAATTGACAAATGAATAAACTGGAAGGTTAGGTTATTGAAAAAGAAAACAAAATGCTACATATATACTCGTGTATCAACAGCAATTCAGGTTGATGGTTACAGCTTGGATGCACAGAAGGACAAACTAAAAAAATATGCAAAATTTCAGGATATCTACTGCCATGCAGGTGGACGCGAACATGAAGCAATCCTTAGTGTAGAAGACTGGAAAACTGCATAGAAAATAAGAAAAAGAACTGGTGTTAAAAGAATAAAGACAATCAATTAACACAAGAGGAGTTTGGTAAATTATTTCATGTTACCAGGCAAACTGTTTCAAATTGGGAAAACGGAAAAAGTTATCCTGATTTGCAAATCCTTGTAAGCATGAGTAATCAATTGTTATGACGCCGACTAAATGGATTGAACAGAATATAAACTGTAGTCTTTTTCTTTTATTCCATATAGCTCGCACCCAGTACTCTTTAAGATAAAGTGGAAATAGTGCAATTTTCACATGATATTATACAAGAATTACATAGAAATATATCGTATTATTGATATGATATTCTTGAATTGTATGTGAGGAGAAAAACTATGGCAGCGGAAAGAAAAACATTAACACAGCTATCTGTGCCAATATGCTTAGAAACTTTATTTTATATGCTTTCAGGTATGGTTGATACGCTTATGCTATCATCTGTAAGTGATCAGGCTGTAGGAGCAGTGGGAACAGCAAATACATATATAGGTGTTTTTATTATTATGTTTGGAGTAATATCGTCGGGTATGATAGCTGTTATGTCACAAAATATCGGAGCCGGAAGACCGGGGATAGCATATCAGGCAAGGCAACTTGGACTTATATTCAACGCATTGATAGGTATCGTAATGTCTGTCATTCTTGCTACTTTTTCTGGTGGGATACTTCGAATCGTAAGTATTGCTCCGGCTTTGCTTGAGCCGGCTGAAATATATCTTAGAATTGTTGGCGGCACATGTTTTTTAAATGCACTGATTCCTATTTTCTCCAGTTATTTGAGAGTGTTTGGATATACAAAACATTCTTTGATAGGAACTGTTGTTGGAAATGTTCTCAATATAATACTTAATTCAGTATTTTTATTTGCATTCAACTGGGGTGTGATGGGAGTTGCTGTTGCCACGGTTATTTCGAGAGTTGTAAATCTTATTATTGTAGCCGGCATGGGGGCTGTACTTATAAAAGCAAAGCAGAGTCCTGAGCGAATTACATCAAGAAAGATATTTGCACAGATTGTTAAGATTGGTTTTCCTTCTGCGCTTGAAACAGCACTTTACAACATCGCAATGACATTTATAGTGCGTTTTATGAATCAGATGGATGTGGATGGAATGAATGTTACAGCGCGTTCATATGCGATACAGATTGCAAATTTCTCGTATTGCGTGGGAGCTGCCCTTGCTCAGGCAAATGCAATTATGACCGGCTGGAGAATTGGAGCAAAAGAGTTTGAGGAATGTAACAGGGGGACGAGAAAAGCTGCGATATATGGTATCATCACAGCGACATGCTTTTCCGTGACCTTTGCATTTGCCGGACATTTTATCGTGCATATATTTACGGATGATACACAGATGATAAATCTTGTGGTAAAGTTGTTAATAGTAGATATATTTCTTGAACTTGGAAGGGTAACAAACCTTGTATATGGGCAGGCGTTAAAAACGAGCGGAGACGCATTTTTTCCGGTTATATTAGGTGCGATATTTATGTATTTGTTTGCAGTTGGCGGAACCTATTTTCTCGGAATACACATGGGACTTCTGGCTGTAGGAGCATATATTGCTATGGCAGGTGACGAATGTGCGAGAGCAGTGGGAATGGTACTTAGATGGAAGAGTGGAAAATGGAAGAGTAAAGGTCTTGTAGAAGTATAGGAGAGAGTATGTACTTTGAATTAAAGGAAAATAAACCACATGGTACAAAGGATGATCCGTTTAGTACATATCATATAAAAAATGAAGGACGATCATTTCAGATACCGGTTCATTGGCATGATGAACTGGAAATTATATATGTAAAAAGCGGTTTTTTGACTGTTAGTATATCAGGAGAAAATTATATTGGAACCCCCGGGGATGCTTTTGTAGTGTCGCCGGGTAATCTGCATTTTATGGGTTCACAGACTGGTACAGTGGATTATTTTACTTTCCTTTTTCCGTTAAAATACATATCTTTTTGCATAAATGACATGTTAGATGATAAATTACTGGAGCCGTTAAAAAATGGTCATCTAATGATAAATCCAAGAGTAAAAGATACAGCAAAAGAACTATGTGAGCAGTTGGTTGAAATATATGTGGCAAAAAATAAGAAAACTGAGTCCATAATAACTGCTCAGATAAAGACAAAAATAATTCTTTTACAATTTATTCTTGAAATGTGGGAGAGGGGCTTTGTAATCGAAAATGATAAAAGCGGGAGAAATACTGTAGAAAAAGAAATGATTTCATATATACAGCAGAATTTTATGGAAAAGATATCATTAAAAGAATTTAGTGAGCAGTTTCATCTTTCGGAAAAATATATATCGCGATATTTTAAGGAACATTTTCATATTACCCTTTCGCAATATATAACACATTTAAGGTTAGAGCATGCAAAACAGCTGTTACAAGATACGGATATTCCTGTTACAGAGATTGCAATGCAGAGTGGATATCAGAATGTAAGCTATTTTATCAGAAGCTTCAAAAAAACATATGGAGTTTCTCCGTTAAAATATAGAAAAAAATAAGCCAGGTATATGGTTAGAAAGGAGAGGATATCCCGGTAGAATCAGAAAATCTGCCGGAGAGATATCGAGAATGAGTATGAGAAATAAGAATAAATAGTGGAAAAATGCAGTTGTATATCAGATTTATCCGAAAAGCTTTCAAGATTCGGATGGAGATGGAATCGGTGATATTCCAGGAATTATCAGCAGATTGGATTATTTGAAAAAACTTGGAATAGATGCAATCTGGCTCTCACCGGTGTATCGTTCACCACAGGATGACAATGGATACGATATTTCAGATTATCAGGATATTGAGCCGATGTTCGGAACAATGGAAGATATGGAACAGTTATTTGCGGAGGCAAAGAAACGCGGAATCCGAATTATGATGGATCTTGTGCTGAATCATACTTCAGATGAACACAGATGGTTTTTGGAGGCAAAGAAAAGCAAAGACAATCCGTATCATGATTATTATGTGTGGCGTGACGGAGAAGAAGGTATTTACCCAAATGATATGAATTCTGCGTTCGGAGGACCGGCATGGGAGTGGGTTCCAGAACTGGGACAGTATTATTTTCATCAGTTTTCAGTGAAACAGCCAGATCTGAACTGGGAGAATCCGAAAGTGAGAAGAGAGCTCTATGATATGATTCTCTGGTGGATGGAAAAAGGAGCAGGCGGATTTCGTCTGGATGTAATCGATCAGATTGCAAAAGAGCCAGATCTTAAGATCACAAATAATGGACCAAAGCTGCATGAATTTCTGCGTGAACTAAGCAGAGAAACATTTCAGAAGGGGGATATGATCACTGTTGGAGAAGCCTGGGGAGCAACACCGGAAATTGCAAAGAAATATAGTAATCCAGATGGCAGTGAATTTTCTATGGTTTTTCAGTTTGAGCACATTATGCTTGATCAGGAAGAAGGAAAAGAAAAATGGGATACGATTCCATTGAATCTGGTTAAGCTGAAAAAATGCCTTGCAAAGTGGCAGAATACTTTATATCAGACAGGATGGAACAGTCTGTTCATGAATAACCATGATCTTCCTAGAATTGTGTCGCGTTGGGGAAATGACGGAAAATACAGAAAAGAGTCGGCAACAATGCTGGCGACAATGCTTCATGGAATGCAGGGAACTCCTTACATTTACCAGGGAGAAGAGCTGGGAATGACGAATGTGCAGTTTGACAGCATTGAGGAATATGAAGATATTGAGACATTGAATATGTACAAAGAGCGTCTGGAAAAAGGATATCAGCCAGAAGAAATCATGCAGTCTATCTACGCAAGAAGCCGTGATAATGCCCGTACTCCGATGCAGTGGAGCGGGGATGAGAACGGAGGATTCACAACAGGAGAACCATGGTTTGCCGTGAATCCAAATTATACCAGAATCAATGCCAAAGAGGCACTGGAAGATGAAAATTCGGTATTTTATTATTATCAGAAGCTGATTCGTTTAAGAAAAGAAAATCCAGTATTCGTGAATGGAAAATTTGAACTTCTTCTGCCGGAAGATGAGAGAATTTTCGCCTATACGAGAACAGATGAGCATACAAAGATGCTGGTATGTACGAACTTTACGGATGAGGAAGTTAGCTGCCCATTGCTTGATGAGTGGAAAGCCGGGGAAGTCTGGATCCGGAATTATGAGGACGACAGAGAAGGAAATATATTGCGTCCTTATGAGGCGGTGATAATTGCATTTACTGGCAAATAGATTGAGTTTCTTTTTTGGCATCAAAATTCACTTACTATATTTCTTCCTGCCACGCTCATCAAGAAAGAACGCCCATTCTTCCTTGAGGTATTTCGGCATACAGGGCATAGAGGACACCTCCTTTGTGCTGCCGAATTGCCGATTTGCTCCCGAAACGCAGAAACGCTCAAAACCGTTTCCCGCTGTATAGTTCCGGGACGATTTTGGGCGTTTCCTTTCGATATGAGCGGCTTTGTTTTGACGGCGGTATCCTTTACCGCCAACCATTCAAAAGCCGCTGTTTGTCACTTCCGGGTAACAAAAAAGCGCCGTATTGCTACGACGCTTTTGTCTTGCTCGGCTTATTTTGTTGCTGGTGTCCTTGGCATACCACTCGTTCATTATGTTGAGGAACGGGGTGAAGTCGTTATCCTGCGGCTTGTCACTGTCCACGCTGTTATTGATTGCAATAAAGCGTATCTGCTTCTTGGGGAACAGAATCTCGGTATAAAAGCCGACCTCAAGATAGTTTCTGCAGAAACGGCTCATATCCTTGACGATAATCGTGCCGATTTTCCCGGCTTCGGCTTCTGCAAGCATTGCCTGAAATCCGGGACGGTTGAAGTTACGCCCTGTGTAACCGTCATTTTTCAAAAGATTGTTTGTAAAAAATTTATAATTCTAAAAATTCATATAAACTGTAATCTATGTTATTCTATAGAAAAGTAAAAATACTGATGAAGAAAGCAGGAGGAAATTTATGAACATTGAATTAAATATTTTGGATTGGATCCAGACGTTGCATACGCCTTTTCTGGATAAAATCATGGTATTTATCACAAGACTTGGGGATGTAGGAATTATATGGATTGTGTTGAGCATAGTATTGCTTCTGATTCCTAAAACAAGAAAAAGCGGTGCGGTTATGGTGGCTGCTTTAGTAGTAGATGTATTACTTTGCAATATTGTCTTGAAAAATCTTGTAGCACGGACAAGACCATATGATGTGAATACAGGTGTACACCTTCTGGTAGCAAAGCTTCATGATTATTCTTTTCCGTCCGGACATACGGCAGCTTCGTTTGCTTCGGTAACAGCTTTGTACCTGGCAGGTGAAAAGAAGCTTTGGAAATTTGCGCTTGTGCTGGCATGTCTGATCGCAATATCGAGGTTATATCTGTATGTACACTATCCGACAGATGTTCTTGGAGGAATTCTGTTCGGTGTGATTTCAGGATATTTGGGATATCGCAAAGTATTGAAATGAAGATGACCAAAGATTACCGACCGGGAATTATATGGAAGTCAGTTGGTATAAGCATCATTTTACATGAATTTTACAAAAACAGTTCTTTAAGAAGGTAGATATGAAAGCGTATTCAGATGTATAATTAATTCTTAAGCGTAGCTATAAAATATTCAAATTAGCAAAAGGAGATAAGTAGACAAATGAAAAAGAAGCAGTTAAAACCAGAACCATATATGATGAACAGAGAACTGTCATGGTTAAAATTTAATGAGAGAGTATTAAATGAAGCAGGGAATCCGAGAGTACCTTTAGCAGAACGACTTACTTTTGCGTCTATTTATCAATCTAATCTGGATGAATTTTATATGGTGCGGGTAGGTACACTGATGGATCAGATGGAATCATCGGAAGTAGTCCGTGAGAATAAAACCAATATGACCAGCAAAGAGCAGGTAAAAGCGATCATTGATGCAACAAGAGAGCTTGATATAAAGAAAGCAGTTATTTACGAGCAGTTAATGGGAGAATTGGAGCCGCAGGGAATCCGGATTATCAATTTTAACAAGCTTTCAGGAAAAGAAGGGGAATTACTGGAAACTTACTTTGATAATGAAATTGCACCATATCTGTCTGCGAATATCATCAGCAAACAGCAGCCGTTTCCATTCTTACAGAATAAAGAGATCTATGCGGTTGCACTGCTTGCAACGAAGGGTGGAAAGACAAAAACTGCGATCATTCCGTGTAGCAATAATGTGTTTAAGCGTCTGATCGATATCCCGACCAGACCGGGAACCTTTATGCTTTCGGAAGAACTGATCCTTCATTTTTTGCCGAAATTATTTAAAAAATATGAAATCAAAGAAAAATCTCTCCTGAGAATTACGAGAAATGCGGATATTGATACAGAAACCATTTATGATGAAGATATGGATTACAGAGACGCCATGGAAAATCTGGTAAAGCAGAGAAAACGTATGAATCCTGTCCGCATGGAATTCTCCAGAAAGATCAACAAAAAGCTGATCGCAGAGATATGTAAATATATCCATATGGATAAAAACCACGTATTTATGTCGAGAGTACCACTTGATTTATCATTTGTATTTGCAATCCAGAATTATCTGAGAATGCAAGGAGCAGAAAAGGAAAAGCTGTTCTATCAGAAGAGGAGTCCGCGAATGACACCGCAGCTGAAAGAAAAAGAAAGTCTGATCGCACAGATTGAGCAGAAAGATGTTTTGTTATCTTATCCATTTGAAAATATTAAATCATTTACCAACCTGCTTTATGAAGCGGCAAGAGATGATTCTGTAGTGTCCATCAAGATGACCTTGTACCGTCTGGCAGTTCGAAGCCAGATCGTAGATGCTTTGGTTGAGGCAGCGGAAAATGGCAAAGAAGTGGTGGTACTGGTTGAACTCCGTGCAAGATTTGATGAAGAAAGTAACATTGAATATTCCAGAAAGCTGGAAGAAGCAGGCTGTCGTGTCATTTATGGACTGAGTGGTCTCAAAGTACATTCCAAACTTTGTCTTATAACAAGAAAGACAGAAAAAGGTCTTGAATATATCACGCAGATTGGAACGGGCAACTATAATGAAAAGACTTCAACATTATATACAGACTTGTCGCTGATCACTGCGAAGCAGGAAATCGGAAAAGAGGCGGCGGAAGTATTTGCATGTCTGCTGCGCGGTGAAACCATCGAAGAAACACATGTCCTTCTTGTGGCACCGAAGTGTCTTCAGAATAAAGTACTTGATATGATCGATGATGAGATCTGTCACGCGAAGAATAGGGAAGAGGCCTATATTGGAATCAAGATCAATTCCCTGACGGATAAAGTTATCATTGAAAAACTGGTAGAAGCGTCACAGGCTGGTGTGAAGATCGAGATGGTAGTACGTGGAATCTGTTGTCTGATTCCGGGAATTCCGGGATATACAGAAAATATCAAGATAATCAGCATCGTAGGAAGATTTCTGGAGCATTCCCGTATTTATCGTTTCGGAACCCCGGAGAGAGAAAAAATTTACATCGCATCCGCCGATTTCATGACAAGAAATACCATCAGACGTGTGGAGGTTGCAGCTCCGGTTCTGGATGATACACTGCGTGCACGACTGGATGAAATGTTTGATACGATGATGAAGGATGACGAAAAAGGAAAAGAGTTAACTTCGAACGGTACATATGTGGATCGAAGGGTTAATGCAGAGAAATTGGATTCCCAGGAGCTTTTCTATGAAATGGCATATAAAAATGCGGAAAAAAAGACAATTTAAAACACTCAGGTTTTACTTTGATTTTATACAGATATGATAGAAACAAGATAGTACCGTGATTACGAACATGCTACGATGAGTCTGTAAGAAGGACAATTGTCGGAAAAGGAGTGTTCGTATTTATGATAAAAACCTATGTAATAGACACCAATGTGTTGATTCAGGCCCCATATGCACTGGAGTGTTTTGAAGATAATCATCTGGTTCTTCCGTTAGTTGTATTGGAAGAGCTGGATGGTTTGAAAAAGGCAGAAGGAGAGAAAGGCGCCAATGCCAGAGCAGCTGTACGAAAGCTGGAAGAATACAGGCACAAAGGAGATCTGTTGCAGGGAGTAGAGCTTCCGGGCGGAGGATGTCTTCGTGTTGAAAAAAACTACGTGAATGTAGAGCTTCCACCGGATCTTCCGGATGATAAACCGGATAATAGAATTTTGAAGGTATGTAAAGACCTGGCAGATGATAAAAAAGCAGATCAGGTCATACTTGTTACGAAGGATATTGTTTTGCGATTGAAAGCACAGATTTTAGGAATAAAGGCAGAAGATTTTGAAACGGAACAGATTTCTGCTGATGACGCGCAATATACCGGAAGGACAGAACTATACATACCGGAAGAGATGGTAAAAGAATTCAAAAAGAAAGGGATTTCCACTGAAAACCTGTATCAAAGTGATGAGGAGGGGAATCAGTTTCTTCCGGAGCTTCATGAAAATGAATTTGTGATATTAACACCGGATCAGTCTGCTAAAAAGACACTTCTTGGAAGAGTATCCGGAAATAAAGTTGTTCCGCTGGCTTTTAAAAAGAGTAAACCGTATGGTGTGTCTCCGAGAAATGTAGGACAGTATTTTATGCAGGAAGCACTGATGGCCGATGCAGATACGGCACCTTTGGTTATCATTAAGGGAATGGCAGGCACCGCAAAGACTTTTTACTCTCTTGCAGTAGGAATGGAAAAGGTTTATAACAATCCGACAAAGGAATACAGGAGAGTGATCGTATGCAGACCGAATGCCCAGTTTGACGATGACATTGGTTTTTTGCCAGGGGATGAGAATGAAAAAATAGCACCGCTTATGCGACCAATCATCGATAATCTGGAACAGATCCTGGATTCTGATGAGAGTAAACGGTATGAAGATGAGGACGAACTGACAGACAAGGTAGCGGAAGTATTTGAAAGAGGGATCATCCGTACAGAAGCACTCAATTTTATCCGCGGACGTTCCATTGCAAAGACATATCTGATCATTGATGAAGCACAGAATATGACACCAAATCAGGTAAAGGGAATCATCACAAGAGCCGGTCATGGAACGAAAATCATTCTGTTGGGAGATCCGCAGCAGATAGACAGACCATTTCTGGACGAAAGAACAAATGGATTAAGTTATGCGGCAAAACATATGATGAATAGTCCGCTTTGTTGGCAGATAACCTTGTCAGCGGATGAATGTGAGAGATCTATACTTGCAATGGATGCCGTAAAGCGACTTTAAAAAATGAAAGAGGCAATAGAATATTTGAAATACAAGGAAATAGTAAAAAATAAGGAAATCAATGCATATCTGGAAAAGGGAAATGCAAATCTTGGACAGCTTGGATTTACAGACCATTCGCAGGCGCATTGCGTGCAGGTAGCTCATCAGGCAGGAAAAATTCTGGAGCGATTTGGATATTCAGAACATGAAGTGGAACTTGTCAAAATTGCAGGGTATATGCATGATATCGGGAATGCCATTAACAGAACGCACCATGCAGAGTACGGGGCACTTCTCGCAAACGATCTGCTAAAGGATACAGATATGTCTCTGGAAGACCGGATTACGGTGATGTCGGCAATCGGGAACCATGATGAATCAACCGGGGATCCGGAAGATGTGATATCTGCGGCTCTCATCATAGCTGATAAAACAGATGTAAGAAGAAGCCGGGTGCGTCAAAAAGAGCAATCAGCTTTTGACATTCATGATCGTGTCAATTATGCGGTTACAGATTCAAAACTTAAGATCGCAAAAGATAGGTCGGTTATTGCACTTAATCTTCAGATTGATGAAAATATTTGTTCCATGTATGATTACTTTGAGATTTTTCTGGAGAGAATGATGCTTTGCAGAAAATCCGCGGAAGTGCTGGGAACAACTTTTAAGCTGACGGTGAATGGTCGAAAAGTTTTATAAATACAGTTGACAAAGAGGGACGTTTGTGATATTTTAATTAAGTCGCAAACGTCATATGGGGGATTAGCTCAGTTGGGAGAGCGCCTGCCTTGCAAGCAGGAGGTCACGAGTTCGAATCTCGTATTCTCCACTTTATAAGAAGGGCAGCAGAGAAATCTGCTGCTTTTTTGTGTGCTAAAAAATATATCATCATTTCCATCTTGCAGAGAAAAGAAAAAAAGAGGAAAATAAAATCATAGTAAAACAAGATGGTATGATTACCAGAAAGGAAGATTTTATCATGAAAGAAAATTTAAAAGTACTTATGCTCAACGGAAGCCCGAAAGCAAATGGTAACACAGCCATTGCACTTCGCGAGATGGAAAATGTTTTCAAAGAAAATGGTATAGAAGTAGAAAATATTGTAATCGGAAACCAGGCAGTCCGTGGTTGTATTGCCTGTGGTTCCTGCTACGAAAAAGGCAAATGTGTTTTTGATGATGTGGTGAATGAGATGGCAACCAAATTTGAGGCAGCAGATGGTCTTGTAATCGCAAGTCCGGTGTACTATGCGTCTGCAAATGCAACTCTGATCGCCTGTCTTGACAGACTGTTCTACAGCAGTCATTTTGATAAAACGATGAAAGTGGGAGCAAGCGTTGCCTGTGCAAGACGTGGCGGATGTTCTGTGACATTTGATGAGCTGAACAAATATTTTACCATTTCCGGAATGCCGGTTGCATCCAGCCAGTACTGGAACAGCATCCATGGAGCAGCACCGGGAGAGGCCGAAAAGGATGAGGAAGGAAGGCAGACGATGCGTACACTTGCAAGAAATATGACTTTCCTTATGAAGAGTATTGCACTTGGAAAAGAGCAGTTTGGACTTCCGGAAAAAGAAGCAAAGATTCCGACAAATTTTATTCGGTAGAACACGTAAAAGGCAGGGATTTGTGAAATATCACGAATCCCTGCCTTTAGAGTTGACAGCCAAACTTTCTTGTTTTATAGTGGAAGTTGCAATTTGGTAGGAAGTATTTAAAAGAGAGGTTTTGGTCATGGCACTTATAAAATCAATCATTATTTTGATTATAGGGTTTGCTCTTTTGATGAAAGGAGCAGATTATTTTGTAGAAGGAAGTTCTTCTGTTGCGAAGCAGCTTCATGTTCCGTCGATGATCATCGGTATGACCATCGTTGCAATGGGAACCAGCCTTCCGGAATGTGCGGTCAGTGTAACGGCATCCCTGACAGGAAATAACTCACTTGCGGTAAGTAATGTTGTCGGATCGAATATTTTCAACTTGATGGTTGTTTGTGGAGCCTGTGCGTTATTTGCACCTCTTACGATAAAAAAAGATACATTGAAAAAAGAGTTTCCATTGTCAATTATCTGTGCGGCCTTGCTGATGGTGCTTGGATATGTCGGGATGCTTTTAGGACATTTAGATGGCGGTGTATTTCTCCTTATTTTTGCAGCTTATCTGATCTGGATGATTGGTTCTGCCAAGAAAGCAAGAGCAGCACACAAAGAGAGTCAGATGATGCTCGAAGAGGGAGAATTAGTAGACGAAGAAATTCAGATCCTGCCACTTTGGAAATGTGCATTATTTATTGTTGGCGGCATGATCGCAATCAAGTTTGGCGGTGATTTTGTTGTAGACAGTGCTTCAGCACTTGCAAGCGCATTCGGACTTAGTCAGACACTTATCGGACTTACCATCGTTGCGATGGGAACCAGTCTTCCGGAACTTGTAACATCGATTGTTGCGGCAAGAAAGAATGAAGTGGATATGGCACTCGGAAATGTGATCGGTTCTAATATTTTCAATATCCTGTTGGTACTTGGAGTTGCAGCTGCCATCAGTCCAGTGAAATTTCTTACCGATAATATCATTGATACGGTTGTACTGATTGCGATGAGTCTTGTTGTTCTGGTGTTTGCATGGACTTCAAAAATGATCGACCGAAGAGAAGGCGCTACGATGCTTGGAATGTATGCAGTGTATATGGCATATATTTGCATACGATAAAATAAAAGAATCATAAGGAAAAATGGCTGTGGATGAAACCTGCCCCAAAAGTTAGACCTAAATTCTAACGATTGGAAGTCGGTTCAATCCACAGCTATTTTTATTGGGTCAGTGTACATTCTATTTTATACTTCTATAGAAAAAACATTGACATGTCTAACAAAAAGAGGTATAAAAAACGAGAGAATTTTGCGACAAGGAGAAAGGCATAAGATGGGAAAGTATAATTTTGATGAAGTAATTGACAGACATGGAACGGACTGCCTGAAATATGATTTCGGAATGAAGAGAAAGGGAAGAGATGATCTGCTTCCGCTCTGGGTGGCAGACATGGATTTCCGTCTTCCGGATGAGATTCTGGATGAATTTCACAAGAGAATTGACCATGGAATCTTTGGTTATACCGATCCACTGGATGAATATTTTGCAGCAATGAACCATTGGTTCTCCACACGTTATGGATATACGATCGAACCGGAGTGGGTAACACTTGGTGCCGGGATTGTCTATGCACTTGGAACCAGCGTAAGAGCATTTACCGAAGAGGGAGATGCCATGATGGTTATGCAGCCGGTTTACTATCCATTCAGTGAAGTAATAAAAAATGACGGAAGAAGACTGGTAAACTGCCAGCTTCGCTATGAGAATAACCATTATTCCATCGACTTTGAAAAGATGGAAAAAATGATTCGGGAAGAAGGTGTCAAAGCTCTGATTTTCTGTAATCCCCACAATCCGGTGGGAAGAGTCTGGACAAGAGAAGAACTGGAAAGAGTTGCAGAAATCTGTCTGAAATACAATGTAATCTGGATGGTGGATGAAATGCATTGTGATTTCATTTTCCCGGGACATACGTTCACAAGCTGCATGAATCTGGACGAAAAGTACCGTCAGATCCTTGCGCTTTACAGCTCCCCTGGAAAGACATTCAATGTAGCAGGATTTCAGCCGGCAAATATCATCATTCCAAATGAAGAGCTGCGGAAAAAATACCAGTGGGCGAATACACAGGCAGCTTACAGCCAGGGAAGTTTGATGGGACAGCTTGCAGTCAAGGTATGTTACACCAAAGGTGCTGAGTGGGTAGATGAACTGGTGCAGTATATTTATGAAAATGTACAGTATATGAGCAGGTTTGTGAAAGAGAACTTCCCGAAGGCAACGATGGTTGAGCCGGAAGGAACCTATCTGGTATGGGTTGATTTCTCTGGTTACGGTTTTAGTAATGAAGAACTGGAACATCTGATGCTTGAAGAGGCAAAACTGTGGCTGGATTCGGGAATCATCTTCGGACCGGAGACCGCTCAGTTCGAAAGATTTAATGTTGCCTGCCCGCGTGTGACTGTAGAGCAGGCACTGACACAGCTGAAAGACGCACTGGATAAGCATCTGGCAGCAAAATAATATAAAAAGAGGATTGAGAGGGAAAAAAGATGGACAAACAAAAGAAAAATATGGGGGCAGTGGCATTTCTTCCACTGATCGTATTTCTGGTATGTTATGTAGGGTGCGGGATTACATTTACCCTGCTTGGAGCAGACGAACCGTTCGGAAAGTTCCCGCGTCACGTCGCACTTCTTGCAGGGTGTGCGGTAGCACTTCTCCTTAATCGTGGCATGGGTGTACAGGATAAGCTGAATATTATGACAACGAGCATGGGAAATTCAGGAGTTATGATGATCGTTCTGATCTATCTGATGGCCGGCGGATTCCAGGGAGCAGCGGCGGCAATGGGAGGAAAAGACTCAGTTGTAAATCTCTGTCTGCATTTTATTCCTGTGAAACTGTTGGTTCCGGGCGTATTTTTGATGTGTTGTTTTATTTCTACATCAATCGGGACATCCATGGGAACGATTGCTGCAATGGCGCC
Organism: Coprococcus sp. AF51-11b1; assembly: GCF_027682785.1. Taxonomy (NCBI): domain Bacteria; kingdom Bacillati; phylum Bacillota; class Clostridia; order Lachnospirales; family Lachnospiraceae; genus Coprococcus; species Coprococcus sp. AF51-11b1. Next base: position 131,478 of record NZ_JAQCZB010000002.1, read on the forward strand.
AATTGCTATTAATGTAGCACAGGGTGCACACCTGAATGTGGCAGTCGTCGGTGCAGCAGTTATCGGAGGCTCATATTTTGGTGATAATCTTTCCATGATTTCAGATACAACCATTTCTGCAGCAGAAGGATGTGGTTCTGAGATGAAAGACAAATTTAAAATGAACTTTTTCATTGCTCTTCCGGCGGCAATTGTGGCAATGATCCTGTACTCGATTTTTGGCGGAGTCGGAAGTGGAGCAATCGAAGCAGGAAGCTATAGTATCATCGAAGTCCTTCCTTATTTTATTGTTCTAATTGCGGCACTTATGGGAGTTAATGTTGCGGTAGTCCTTTTTGTAGGAATACTTGCATCCGGTATCATTGGACTTTGTGTTGGAAGCTGTGGATTTTTTGAATGGATCCAGGCAATTGGAAGTGGTATGAGTGATATGTTCAGCATCAGTATCGTTGCCATTCTTGTATCCGGTATCATCGGTCTTGTACGTGAATATGGCGGTGTTGAATGGCTGGTGGGCGCGATCAGCAGCAAGATCAAGAGCAGACGTGGTGCGGAATATGGAATCGGACTGATGTCAGGTATCCTTTCCGCAGCTATGGTAAATAATACAATCGCAATCATTGTTACCTGTCCGATTGCAAAAGAAATCGGGGAAAAATATAAGATCGCACCGAAGAGACTTGCCAGTCTGGTGGATATCTTTGCTTGCGCATTTATTGCACTGATGCCACATGATGGTGGTATGCTGATGATTACGGCACTTGCTGATGTATCACCGCTTAATGTACTGAAATATTCGTTCTATATGTTTGGACTGATCATTGCGACCTGCGTTACGATACAGTTCGGATTGATGGACAAGAAAAATTAGACAGGATGAAATTTAAAATATGAAGGATCTAACAAAAGGAAAACCATCCACACTGATACTGGCTTTTGCGCTGCCGATCTTTTTCGCAAATCTTCTGCAGCTTACATACAGTCTTGTGGATACCAGAATTGTCGGAACTTTCCTGGGAGAGGACGCGCTGGCGGCTGTCGGCGCGACCACAACCTTAAGTAATCTGATCGTAGGATTTCTGCAGGGACTTTCCGGTGGATTCGCCATTATCATCGCACAGAAATTTGGCGCAAAAGATTATAAAAATGTGAAGAAATCATTCGCAATGTCGCTGACCATGGGTACAGGAATTGCAATATTTTTTACGGTGTTCGGATTGTTATTTTTACAGCCGATCTTAAATATACTGAATGTTCCGTCAGATCTGATGGCGACGGCGAAAAGCTATATTTTTGTGATCATTGCAGGGCTTGTGGCGACATTTCTCTATGATGCCTGCGCGGCTGCACTCCGGTCACTCGGAGATACCGTGACGCCTCTTGTGATCCTGGCAATCTCAGTTGCACTGAATATTGTTGGGGATCTGCTTTTTGTTGTAGTGCTGAAAAGCGGAGTGCGGGGAGCTGCGATCGCAACGGTACTGGCACAGGCAATCGCCTTTGTTGTGTGCTGGATTTATATGGTAAAGAGATATGAACTGTTAAGACTTAGCCGGGAAGATTTTAAAGATCCGAATCCGGTTATGGTGAAAAATATGTTGGGTGCGGGAATGTCCATGGGATTCATGAGTTCTCTGATCAATATCGGTTCCCTGACGCTTCAGACAGCGATCAATAAACTTGGAAATGATTATATCGTAGCACAGACAGCGGCCCGGAAGCTGACTGAAATGTTCATGATCATGTTTACAGTATTTGGGAATACGATGGCGACCTACTGTGGACAGAACCTTGGAGCAGGAAAGATCGACCGGATCAAAAAAGGGATCTGGCTTGCGATTTTCTATACTTGTATCTGGTGTACACTTGTGATCGTGGCAAGCTACACGATTGGAGATAAACTGGTCTATCTGGTAACAGGTACACATAATGAAAATGTGATCTTAAATGCGACCAGATATCTGAAATTTGATACATTGTTTTATTATGTAACAGCAGTAATCTGCATTGTGCGAAATGCCATGCAGGGACTGGATGACCATATTACACCGATCGTATCAAGTACACTTGAGATGCTTGGAAAAATTGTAATCGCATTTACACTGGTTCCACATCTTGGATACACGGGGGTTATCATTGCGGAGCCGATTGTGTGGTTTGTTATGGTGATTCCGCTGATCGTGCAGATTTTCCGGATGCCGGTGCTGAAGCAGACAAGCCTTTCTTGACACTATTCATACGCCTGTGCTAGAATAGGCTTGTTTAGAAAAATAAATACAGATGCGTAAGGTGTCAATCAGACGGAATGTCTGGATTGGTGAAAAGGGAAACAGGTGCAAGTCCTGTATGAACTCGTCACCGTAATTTGCAAGCTTAGGCTGTCATACCACTGGGAGACCGGGAAGGAAAGCCACAAGCGTCTGAGCAATCAGTCGGGAGACCTGCCTTTCGCAGTACAGGAACGGAAAGTTCATGCCACGAGTAACTGGCAGTACGAAAGATAGAAACTTCAGACTGATTTTGCGAGGGCAAAATGTCAGTTTCTTTTTTGTACGCCCTCGTTAAATTTAGATACGGGGGATTTTTTTGTTTACAAAAAATATGCTGTAAAGTGTAATGAATATCATTCCGATTCCTGAAAGTATGACAAAAAAGTCAGGGAGGATCAAGATGAAGAAACGAGTATTAGTAGCATTACTGGCAACAGCACTTACGGTGTCTATGATGACTGGATGTGGAAACAAGAAGACAGAGGACACTTCTTCTACAAAGACAGAAGAAACATCCGAAGACAGCGATCAGGAGGCAGCAGACAAAGTGGCAAAGCTGATCGATGACATTTATGTACAGGAAAGAACAGACAAGACAGATGAACAGTGTAAGGCTGCAAAAGAAGCCTGGGATAAGCTTACTGATGCACAGAAAGAACTGGTAGAAGGCGAGAACGCTGATCCGGATTATTTTGGAAGGGATACAGGCGATGCATCGAAAGATGATCCGCTGAACGAAGATAACATCGGAGAAAATGAAATTCTGGTTGTAAGCTTTGGTACATCTTTTAATGACAGCCGTGCAGAGGATATCGGTGGTGTGGAAAAAGCACTTCAGGCAGCATATCCGGACTGGTCTGTAAGAAGAGCATTTACAGCACAGATCATCATCAACCATGTACAGGCCCGTGATGATGAGAAGATCGACAATATGGATCAGGCACTGGAAAGAGCAGTCGACAACGGGGTTAAGAACCTGGTCGTACAGCCGACACATCTGATGCATGGTGCCGAGTATGATGAACTGACAGAAGCAGTTGAGAACTACAAAGATAAATTTGAATCTGTAAAAATTGCAGAACCACTTCTCGGTGAAGTCGGAGCGGATGAAACAGCGATCAATGAGGATAAAGCAGCTGTTGCAGAAGCAATTACAGCAGAAGCTGTAAAGACAGCTGGATTTGACAGCCTGGATGCGGCAAAAGAAGAGGGAACCGCATTTGTATTTATGGGACATGGAACTTCTCATACAGCAAAGATCAGCTATTCACAGATGCAGACACAGATGGAACAGCTTGGTTATGAGAATGTATTTATCGGAACCGTAGAAGGCGAACCGGAAGATACCGCTTGTGAAGCAGTAATTGAAAAGCTCAAAAATGCAGGATACAAGAAAGTAATCCTTCGTCCACTGATGGTTGTAGCAGGAGATCATGCAAACAACGATATGGCAGGCGATGATGACGATTCTTGGAAGAGCCAGTTTGAAGCATCCGGAGTATTTGACAGTATTGATACACAGATTGCAGGTCTTGGTGAGATCGATGCGATCCAGCAGCTTTATGTGGCACATACACAGGCTGCAATTGATGCAGAATAAATAAAAAAAGAGGGATTTATAAGATGAAAAAGAAACTGTTAGTATTGGTATTATCTGCTGTAATGGCAGTGGGAATGATGAGCGGATGTGGTGCAAAATCAGACACATCAGATACGAAAGCAAAGACAGCAGAAAGCTCTTCTGCTAAAGAAGAGGAAACAGAGGAACAGACAGAGTGTGAGCTTGAAGACGGAACCTACACAGCAGAGTTCAAGACTGACAGCGGAATGTTTCATGTAAATGAAGCGAATGACGGAAAAGGAACACTCACAGTAAAAGACGGGAAAATGACGATCCATGTCAGCCTGGTTTCTAAGAAGATCGTCAACCTGTTTGAAGGAACATCCGAAGATGCACAGAAAGATGGTGCAGAACTTCTGGAACCTACAACAGATACGGTAACCTATAGCGACGGTGCAACAGAAGAAGTTTATGGATTTGATATTCCGGTTCCTGAACTGGATAAAGAATTTGATGTGGCTCTGCTCGGAAAAAAAGGAGTCTGGTATGATCATAAGGTAAGTGTGACCAATCCGGTGAAAGTCGAAGAATAATTGAAGATAAGTGAAAGGACTGTTTCCCTGAGAAATGGGAAATGGTCCTTTTTTTGCTTGGGCATGAACTGGATAACACTATACTTTTATATGTCAGATAGTGTATACTAGGCAGTGGAAGATCATACAAAAGAGAGAATGTTTTGTATATAAAAACTAAAATGTGGAGAGGAAGTTAAAATACGATGTACTACGTACCAGATGGCACAAAAGAGTGTGGATTTTATGAATGTAAAAAATGTGGGAACCGTTTCTTATCCTTACAGACAATGAACCGGATCCCATGTCCGGAATGTGAGGCAGAGATCGACTATGAGATCGGACCAGACGAATCCATGGAAGATGCTCTGGACACGGCAGAATTACTGGAAAAGATCATCGGTGAAGAAGAAGTAGAGAAAATGGATGGACTTCTGAGTCTTGCAATTACCGGTGGAGACTGTAACTGGATTTAATTTTCGGTTAAAAGTGTTGAATGGGTGGTTAGGAAAAACAAACGAAGTGTGTTATAATAGAAATATGAGTAAAAGAGGGAGAAAATAGATGGATATTCATGATTTGAAAATATTTCTGATGATCGCACAGGCGTGCAGTGTTTCCGGAAACACGTACAGGAATGGCTGCAAAAGATACGCTCAGGAGAGATTACACGATAAGAAAAAAGTTGATAAGTAGTAACGAAAAGTTGCGGGTAAGTCACAAACTATACAGAATGCATGAAAAAGCGGAGTATAGTTTGTGGCTTTTTTGTCGACAATTCCATGGAAATAGATGATGACTATAATAATGGAATATTTATAGAAAAATTGAATTTGAATAAAATGTACAAAAGGATATAATGGTAATACATGGATGCTGGCAAAACATACAAATAATCGCGCTGGTACAAATATATTTTTTACAGGAGGATTTGAAAATGAATATCGGGGTAACAGAAATCAGTCCAAGAGAAGTGCAGAGAAAGGCAGAAAAGTGTTTTAAAGACGGTTACTATTGCTGTGAAGCTTTAGTAAGTACAATCCGTGATGAATTTAAACTGGATGTACCAAAAGAAGTAATCGCCATGGCATCAGGAATGGCTGTGGGAGCAGGAAAATCCGGATGTGTATGTGGTGCATTTAACGGAGGAATCCTTGCACTTGGGCTTTTTTTCGGACGTACAGAGCAGGACGGACCTACAAATCCAAAGAGCGTGAAGTGCATGGAACTGACACACGAACTTCATGACTGGTTTAAACGGGCAAATGGAAAAAATGCAATCTGCTGCAGAGTTCTTACAAAGGAATTCAATATGGGACAGGGTGAACACAAAGAACAGTGTATCTATTTTACAGGACTTTGTGCATGGAAGGTAGCGCAGATTGTCTGTCGTGAGCTTGGTATCAAGAATCTGGATGAAATTGATGAACCGTGCGAAAGAAGAAAAATTGCAGATATCTAAATAAAGTGGTAACGACAGCCGCTTGATGAGAGAAAGGGAAAGAAACAATGAAAGACGTAATTAAGAAAGTACCGATTCCGCTTTGCGGAGTCATGCTTGGCGCGGCAGCACTTGGAAATTTACTTCAGAGCTATTCAGAAGGAATCCGTTATATATGCGGTATATTCGCAGCATTTCTTCTGATACTGGTGCTTTTGAAGCTGATCATGTTCCCGGGAGCAGTGAAAGAAGATATGGGAAATCCGATCATGGCAAGCGTATCAGGAACATTTCCGATGGCACTTATGATTCTCAGCACTTATGTAAAACCGTTTATCGGAAAGGCAGCTTATTACATATGGCTTCTGGCAATCATTCTTCACATCATTCTGATCATATACTTTACGGTGAAGTTTGTTCTGAAACTTCAGATGCCGAAAGTATTTGCAAGCTATTATATTGTATATGTAGGAATTGCTGTAGCGGCTGTTACAGCACCGGCTTATGAGCAACTTGGAATCGGAACCGCAGCATTTTGGTTTGGATTTGTAACACTGATCGTACTTCTTGTACTTGTAACCTATCGTTATGTGAAGTTTAAAGAAGTGCCGGATCCGGCAAAACCGCTGATCTGTATCTACGCAGCACCGACCAGCCTGTGTATTGCAGGTTATGTACAGTCCGTAACACCGAAATCATACGGTTTCCTGATGGCAATGTTTGTAGTTGCAACGGTTATTTATATTTTTGCCCTGGTAAAAGCAGTGGAATATCTGAAGATGCCATTCTTCCCAAGCTATGCAGCCTTCACATTCCCATTTGTTATCAGCGCGATCGCAAGTAAACAAACTATGGCATGTGCAGCAAATATGGGACATCCAATGCCATTCCTTCAATATGTAGTTCTGATCGAGACAATTATTGCAGTAGCACTTGTTGTTTATACTTATGTTCGTTTTATGGGGGCTATTTTCGGAGGAAAGAAATAAAAGATTTGACCGGACAGATAAAAAAGGGTAAACTTAAATTTATCAAGAATATGTCGGATGAGGGACGTCCTAGACACCGCAAGGGGCCGAAGAAGCAAAGCGTAAGGTAACATCTTCCTTTCGTGGAAACTGACAGGCAAAAAGGAAGGCGACCTGACGAATCTTTGGAGAGTGTGCAAAGAAAGCACCACCTACGAGGCTAGAACCAACTGGTAAAAGGACAGAGAAAACAGATGAACGATTTTTTTCGTGTATCTGTTTTTTTCTGCCCTTTTTATATGGGCACTAATATGAGATGAGACTGTTAGCAGGCAGTACGTGGTGGCATACAGAAGTATTATCCGAGGAAGAAGGGAAAGGGCATTTTTTGAATAAAATTTGACAGAAGAAAAAGAAAAGCTGGAGGAAAAAAAGATGAGAATGATGCTTGTAGGAGCCGGTGCTGTCGGTGAAAGTATTTTAAAAGTAATGCAGTGGAGAGACCAAAAGGGAGAATGGCTGAAATATGTGCTGGTCTGCGACTATGATCTGAAAAGGGCAGAGGAAGTTGTCGGTATGATGAAGGGGGATTCCCGTTTTGAAGCTTCTAAGATTGATGCGACAAATACAGAGAAAATGGCAGAACTGATCCGGGAGCATAAGATTGATTTTGTGATGGATGCAGCACCACCTTTTGCAAGTAATATGATTTTTGACGCTGCATTTAAAACGGGTGCAGATTACGGAAGCATGGGAACCTGGTCGGTTCCGATGGAAAATCCGGCTTACGGACTTGGTATTGAGAACAGCTATACTGAACCGATGACAAAATACAATTTTGACCGTCATGAAGCCTGGAAAAAGCAGGGGAATATGGCTGTGATCTGTATGGGAATCGATCCGGGTGTTGTAAATGTATTTGCAAAATACGCGGCGACAGAGCTTTTGGATGAAATAACAGAAGTTCATGTAAAAGATGGCGGAAATCTGTCTGTTCCGAGTGCAGATCCGGATGACATTATGTTTGGATTCAACGTGTGGACCGTGCTGGATGAGGTAATGAACCCGAATGTTGAGTATGATAAGGAGAAGGGCGGATTTATCGTAGAAAAAGCATTTGCAGGGCAGGAAGTCTATGAGATGCCGGAAGGAGTAGGAAAAAATACTTTGGTAAAGGTAGAGCATGAGGAAGTTGTGACGATGGCACGCTACTTAAGCCAGTATGGATTGAAAAAGGCAACCTTCAAGATCAGTCTTGATGAGAATCTGATCACGGCACTTAAGGTGCTGGATAAGCTGGGACTTCGCAGTATCAAGCCGGTGCAGGTAGGGGATGTGAAGGTAGTTCCAAGAGATGTGGTTGCAGCCTGTGCACCACAGCCAAAAGATATCGGAGATGAGATGACCGGAAAAATGCTGGTCGGAGTACAGTGTATCGGAAAGAAAGACGGAAAGGAAAAAGAATACTTCTTGTATCAGCCATTTGATAATCAGGAGTCTATCGAAAGATGGGGAACCCAGGCTGTTACCGCCCAGACAGGATTTGGAGCAGCACTTGCACTGGAGCTGATCGGAAGAGGAATCTGGAAAGAAGCTGGAGTCTATGCACCGGAATATTTTGATCCGAAACCATACCTTGAATTAATGAAAGAAAGTGGTTATAAATACGGAATTATAGAGAAATAATCTGGATGCGCTCAGAGATGGTCTGAGAAAATAAACAAAATAAAGTTACGCGCAAAACGGTACAAAGTCATAGAAGAACTTTGTACCGTTTTGTGTGTGACAGGAAATCAGATCAACTTACACTCTTTGGCCCATTTGGTGACAAAGGTAAGAAACTTATCAAGTGCAGGAGAGAGTTCAGGTGTATCCAGATAGGCTACGGACAGATTCCTGCGGAAGTGTTCGGTAAAGGAACGGACACAGACGTTGAATGGAATATTATGAAGCAGAAGTTTGGGAAGTACAGTGATGCCAAAGCCCTGTTCCACCATTTTAATCGCGGTATAGTCTTCATTGATCCGAAATCTTACGTTAGGCGTGATATGGTTTAATCGGAATAATTTTCCGGTTTCATAATCAAAATCATCGGCGGAGAGAACAAAATCCTGTCCGTCAATATCGGCAAAAGATACCGTCAGCTGATCGGCAAGAGGATGGTCCAGGGAAGTAACCAGAACCAGTTCGTCGGTGCCGACAGGCAGATTTGGGAAATCCTTTGCGACATATTGCGAAACAAAGATACAGTCCAGTTCTTTTTTGTGAAGCTTTTCCGTCAGGTTCTGAAATCCGTCAACATAGAGCCGAAAGGTGATATTCGGGTATTCGGCAGAAAAATTTTTCAGTACTCCGGGGAGCCAGTTATAGGCAATGCTCTGCACCGTTCCGATGCGGATAAAACCACTGTCCAGATTGTTGATATTTGAGACGATCTGATCGATCCGTGTATTGGCGGAGCGGATATGCATAAGTTCTTCAAAGATGGGTTCTGTTCCGGGAAGTGCTTCCATTCCGTTTTTTGAACGCTTGAACAGCTTAAGACCAATCTCTTTTTCATAATTGCGGATAGTCTGGCTGACAGCTGACTGTGTGTAGTTGTGTTTTTGAGCAGCTTTTGAGATGCTCTGATTCTCATAGACATCAAGAATCACATCGTATTTAGACATGATGAAACCTCCCGTGGTGTTGATAAACAATGCTCTTTTACTATCTTACTTAATATAAGGAAGATAATCAATATCTGTGGGATTTTATTATAAATTTTTTTAAAATCAAACATAAGAAAAAGTGAAAATATAAGCGCAAATCAAAGAGTTAACAATGTATTAAGAAAAAGTGAAGTCTGATATCAGTTTTACAGACTTTTCAATGACCGGAAACTGGAATAGCATAGAACAGGGGAATGAAATTCAAAGGAGTTTAAGTGTATCATGAATTAAAGGAGAAGAATAATGGGATACAATTACTGGAACGGAACAGAAGCGGCACACCGCCGTGTTATGATGAAGGCGGCAGGATATTCGGATGAAGATATCCGTCAGAAACCGCATATCGGAATACCGAATTCTTACATGGCAGGTTCTCCCGGAACTGCGCATCTTCGCCAGGTGACAGAAGCTGTAAAAGAGGGAATCTGGGCAGCAGGAGGAATCCCGGTAGAATTCGGAATCCCGGCTACTTGCGGAAATGTGGCAAATGGTGCGGATGAGATGAAGTATGAGCAGGTAGGAAGAGATATCGTGGCAATGTCCATCGAATTTGTATCCAGAATACATAATTTCGATGCGATCTGCTGTGTGGCATCCTGTGATCTGATCATTGCCGGATGTTATCTGGCAGCGTGCAGACTGGATATTCCGGCTCTGGTAGTGACCGGGGGATCAATGCAGGCCGGAAATTACTGTGGTAAGACAGTTGTAGAGGCAGATCTGGATGCGGCAAGATTCTCAGGTGCTTCCGAAGCTGAGTTATTTGAAATGGAAGAAAGCGTCTGCCCGTCATTCGGTGCCTGCCCGTCCATGGGAACAGCCAACACGATGCAGATGTTAGGTGAGATATTGAACCTTGTTATGCCGGGAACATCTACGATTCCTGCATCAGATAATGCAAGACTTCGTGCTGCAAGAACAGCAGGAAAATACATGGTACAGCTTGCCAGGTCCGGAAAGACACCAAAAGATCTGATCACCAAAGATGTTCTGGAAAATGCGATCATGTTTGATATGGCAGTTGCAGGATCAACCAATGCGGTACTGCATATCCTGGCATACGCATATGAACTTGGTATCAAGCTTACACTGGCAGATTTTGAAAAGTATGCGAAGGAAATTTACTGCATCAATGCAGTGATTCCAAGCGGACCGTATACAGTTGTAGATTTTCATTATGCCGGCGGTGTAAAGCAGGTCATGAAGCAGCTTGCCGGTAAAATCCATACCGATGCGCCGACGATTTACGGGGATACAACTTGGGGTGAACTCCTCGATTCTGTGAAAAGCGCGCCAAATAAAGTCATTCATTCGCTGGAAGATCCTGTAGCAAAAGAACCGGGACTTAAAATCATGCGGGGAAATATTTCTCCGGCAGGGGCGATCGTACGTCCGACAGCAGTATATGAAGAAGTAAAATACATCAAAGGTGCGGCAAAAGTGTATGAATGCGATCAGGATGCATATAGAGCCATTATGGCAGGCGAGATTGTTGCGGGGGACATTCTTGTTATCCGCTATGAAGGCTGTAAAGGAGCACCGGGTATGAAAGAGCTGATGCTTAGTATCGATGCGCTGATCGGACTTGGACTTGATAAAAAGGTCGGGCTTATCACAGACGCGCGTTTCTCCGGATTCAACTACGGAGCAATCGTCGGACATGTTTCTCCGGAAGCTTATGACGGCGGTGTGATCGCTTTGATCGAAAATGGTGATGAAATTGAGATGGACATTGCAGGGGGAACCGTCAATCTTCTCGTATCCGATGAGATCTTAGCAGAAAGAAGAAAATCCTGGGTACGTCCGCCGCTTAAGCAGCAGAAGGGTGTTTTAAATATTTACGCACAGAACTGCAGACCGGCAGAAGAAGGCGGTGCAATGCAGCCATGGGCACTGGATGCAGACTACGGATATCATCACGAATAAAAGTATTGGTATGGATAAGGAGAGAACGGGTATGTTATTGCTTTCAAAAGAGGATATTAAAAGTGTAATTACAATGAAAGATATGATCGAGGCGGACAAGCAGGCATTTAAGATGGTTGTCGATGGTACGGTAGATACACCGCTTCGTACAGTCATCAATGGAAAATATGACGGCGCATTTCTGTTTATGCCGGCTTATGCTCCGGAATTAGATGCAGCAGCCATGAAGGTGATCAACATTTTTCCACACAATATCGATAACAATCTGATGACATCACCGGCGCAGACCATACTGATCGACGGAAAGACGGGATATGTGATCGCGATGCTGGATGGAACTTATGTGACACAGCTTCGTACGGGGGCCTCTTCCGGTGCAGCATTCGATCTGCTTGGAAAAAAGGAATGTAAAAAAGGTGCAATGATCGGTACAGGGGGACAGGCAGCAGCTCAGCTTGAAGCAATGCTTGCAGCCAGAAAATTGGAAGAAGTAAAGATCTTTGACCTGAATGAAGAAAGATGCAAAGCATTTGCCGAAGAAATGCAGAAGGGACTGGCTAAATACGGTGCAAAAATCATACCGGCCAAGGATTCAGATGACTGTATCGAAGATGCAGATCTTATTATCACAGTGACTCCTTCCGCAAAACCGGTATTTGACGGAACAAAGGTAAAAGCCGGTGCAACCATCAGCTGCGTAGGTACTTATGAGCCCCATAAGCATGAGCTGGATCCGGCAGTTTTACCGAGAGCATCTAAGATTATCTGTGATTCAAAAGAGGCGGCGCTTTCAGAGACGGGGGATCTTCTGATTCCGATTGCAGAGGGAATCATTACAGAAGAGGATGTGCTTGGAAGTCTTGGAGATGTGATCAATGGAAAGATCAAAGGACGTGAAAATGACGAAGAAATTATCGTATATGAAACTGTAGGAGTTGCTGCGCAGGATCTGGTAGCAGCAAAAGTGATTTATGATAAGGCAGTAGAAGCCGGAAAAGGACTTCGCTGGGGAGAATAATCTAAAAAGAGGATGTAAATACAAAAAACACGGAATATTTCCGTGTTTTTTGTATTTTAAAGAATAGCTTTGTGATAAGATAAATGAGAACAATAATTTAAAGAAAAGGAAACAAGAGAAATGCTAACTACATGGATTCAAGCAGTATACCAATTTTTATGGGGAGATCTTTTAAGGATACCACTTCCGGGAGGCTCCTCTTTTGGTGTGTCACTGCTTATTATTTTGCTGATTCCCACAGGAATCTATTTTACGATCAGAACAAGATTTTTGCCGGTTCGTCTTTTTGGCGATATGGTTCGCGCACTTACCGGGAAAAAGAAGGAAGATGGCAGTCTGTCGACTTTTCAGACACTGATCGTCTCAACTGCAACAAGAGTCGGAATGGGAAATCTGGTAGGAGTAGTCGCTGCCGTTTCCGCAGGCGGTGCCGGTGCGGTATTCTGGATGTGGATCACAGCGATCATCGGTTCTTCAACTGCGTTTATCGAGGCAACACTTGCACAGCTTTATAAAGAAAAAGATCCGCTTTACGGAGGCTACCGCGGAGGTCCGGCATATTATATGCATCATTATGTAGAGAGACGGACAGGAAAGACAAAGAAACATGTCTGTATTGCGGTGCTCTTTGCAATCTCAGGGCTTATCTGCTGGGCCGGGATCAGTCAGGTGATCAGTAATTCGGTTGCAGCTTCTTTTGAAAATGCATTTGGGATTCCGCCAATTTTTACGACGGTGATTCTGGTAGCCGTTGCGGCAGTGATTGTACTGCGAAAAAATGCCACAGTAAAGGTGTTGGATATTCTGGTTCCAATCATGGCAGTCTGTTATTTTGTGATTACGATAGTCATTATCTTATTGAATATCCGAAGCCTTCCGGGTGTATTTGAGCGGATTATCCAGGAAGCGTTTGGAATCCGTCAGGCAGCAGCCGGAGGGTTCGGAGCAGTTCTTATGAATGGTGTAAAAAGAGGGTTATTTTCCAACGAAGCGGGTTCGGGATCAGCACCATGCGCAGCTGCGGCTGCAGAATGTGATACGCCTGTAAAAGCAGGATTTATACAGGCATTGGGTGTATTTATAGATACAATTGTGATCTGCAGCTGTACGGCGATGATCATGCTTCTTGTGCCGGAAAAGATGATAGCAGGACTGGAAGGAATGGAGCTTTTGCAGACAGCAATGAATTATCATCTCGGTAAATTTGGCGTGATCTTTATTGCGGTTACGTTGTTCCTTTTCAGCTTTTCAACGTTTCTTGGAATCCTGTTTTATGCAAGAGGAAATGTGGCATATCTTTTAGGGGATAAGTGGTGCTGGCAGACAGCATATAAAATCCTCGCACTTGTGATGCTCTTTATCGGAGGAATTGCGGCTTATCATATTGTATGGGATCTTGGTGATGTGGGAATCGGACTTATGACGATTTTTAATATTGTGACTTTGTATCCTATGGGTGGAGAGGCACTGGAGGAATTGAGGAAGTACGAAAAAAATAAACAGTAGGAGAAACTGGAGAATGTCAAAAGATGAATATTTAATTACAGATGCGCCTCTTAAAGCATTAACTGTTTTTGCAATGCCTATGATTTTAGGCAGCTTTTTTCAACAAGTATATAATATGGCTGATTCTATTATCGTAGGTCAGTTTGTTGGTTCGTCTGCACTGGCGGCAGTCGGTGCCTGCGCTGCACTTACGAATGTCTTCATTTGTATAGCATTGGGTGCCGGTGTAGGTGCAGGAGTGCTCGTGAGCCGCTATTTTGGAGCCAGAGATTATAGTAAAATGAAAACAATCGTGTCAACATCATTGATCAGCTTCCTGATTCTAAGCGTACTTCTGGGTATATTTGGCTTTTGTTTTTCCCAGTCGATGATGAGTTTATTACAGACACCTGCTGATATACTGGATGAAGCAGTACTGTACCTTCGTGTTTATTTTGTGGGATTTCCGTTTCTGTTTATGTATAACATCCTTTCAACGATGTTTACCTCGATCGGTGAATCAAAGATTCCATTGGGACTGTTGATATTTTCTTCTATTTTGAATATTTTTATGGATCTCTGGATGGTGGCCGGACTTGGTTTGGGGGTATTTGGTGCAGCTCTTGCAACCCTCATTGCGCAGGGGATTTCGGCAGTGTTTTCACTTTTGATTTTCTTTAGCCGGATGCGTCGATATAAAAGTCATTTTGACTGGTTTGATGGGAAGGAATTGCATTCCATGCTTCGGATCGCTGTGCCATCTGTTCTTCAGCAGTCTACAGTGTCAATTGGCATGATGATCGTACAGGCAGTTGTAAATCCATTCGGTACACAGGCACTTGCCGGTTATTCGGCAACGATGCGGGTAGAGAACGTTTTTTCACTGATCTTTGTATCCATTGGAAATGCAGTTTCACCGTATGTTTCCCAGAATTTTGGCGCAAAGAAAATGGAACGTATCAAAAAAGGATATCATGCGGCACTGGTGTTGGATTTATGTTTTGCAGTTCTTGCTTTTATAGTCATTGAAACGCTGCATACCCAGATTTCCTCGTTATTCCTGGGGAAAGACGGAACTGCCCTGGCATATCAGGTGTCCGGGGATTATATGAGATGGCTTGGTTACTTTTTCATTTTTATGGGTATCAAGATGGCAACAGATGGAGTACTCCGTGGACTTGGTGTTATGCGCCCGTTTCTCGTCGCCAATATGGTAAACCTTGCAATCCGCCTGACAGTTGCTTTGATTTTTGCACCTCGTTTTGGTATCGAATTTGTCTGGCTTGCTGTACCGGCTGGCTGGTTTGCCAATTTTGCGATTTCCTATGTGGCACTTAGAAAATCGTGGCCAACTGATAAAGCAGCTTCAGTTTGCTAACTGTCTGTTTATTCCGGAAATAGAATTACCCGCACCAACGGTGCGGGTAATAGCATAAGTCAGCAAGAATATGAAATCAGAAATATAATGCCGAAAATCCTTATGGAAGCGGATGACCTGCAGCCAGGTACAGCTCATACCATTCTTCGCGAGTCAGTGTTATCTCACATGCTGCGATAATTTCTTTCAGGCGGCTTTCGCTTGCAGTTCCGGTAATGATTTGCATATTTGCCGGGTGGCGTAAAAGCCACGCAGCCGCAATGGTAGTGTCGCTGACATTATATTTTTCAGCCAGTACATGAAGCTTTTGATTCAGCTCCGGGTATTCGTCACTTCCGAGAAAGCATCCTTTCCATGCCGGCATCTGAAATGGTGACCAGGCCTGGAGAGTGATATCGTGGAGGCGGCAGTAGTCGAGCAGACTTCCGTCGTGGTCAATTGAACCGGGGGTTTCCATATTGACTTCCATGCCATTTGCAACAAGATTGGAAACAGGAATGCTGAATTGAACCTGGTTGACAACGAGCGGTTGGCAGACATACTTCTGCAGCAGTGCAATCTGCATCGGTTTGTGGTTTGAAACACCAAAATGGCGGACCTTTCCGCTCTCAAACAGAACATCAAATGCGGCAGCAACCTCTTCCGGTTCTACGAGTGCATCCGGACGGTGAAGCAGCAGAAGATCGAGATAATCTGTCTGAAGCCGTTTTAAAATACCATCGACGGATTTCAAAATGTGCTCTTTTGAGAGATCATAACAACCTTGCCGGATGCCGCATTTTGACTGCAGGTAAATATCTTCCCGTTTCAGGGATGGATCGCCGGCAAAGGCTTCGCCGAACACAGTCTCGCTCATACCTCCGCCATAGATATCCGCATGATCGAAGAAATATGCGCCCTGTTCCAATGCAGAGTGAATGAAATGGTTCATTTCCTCCTTCGATTTTTCAGAAAGTCGCATGCATCCGACTGCAATGGAAGGAATTTTTTGCAGATGATTGCCCAAAATAGTTTCTCTCATGATAAAAATCTCCTTTGTAATGATTTGATATTCGCGGAATTTTTCCGTAAAGCAAGTATGGAAGAAGTCCGGAAGTAAAGAAATAATAATTGTTATACTTTTGACCATAGTATCATCATATCATAGAAGCGCACTCGAGAGTCAATGAAAAAAAGATAAAAGACGAAATTCCTACGAACTGTGAAGTTAAGCAGTTTGTAGGAATTTTTTTGGAAAAATTTACAACCCAAAAATCAATGTAAATACAACCTCATAATGTTAAAATAAATATGCATATTCAACATATTTGTTGAAAAATAATGGTGCTTGAATAAAGGAGGGACAGCCGGAATGAATTTAAAAGAAGTTTATGAGATTTTTTATCCGGGCAAATGTAAAGAAAATCCATCTGTGTGGAATGTTCCCCCAAAATACCGTTCGAAAAAAGATTTTTTTGAAGAACTTCTTCCAATGGAAATACGATGGATCAATTTTAAAATCTGGAATGATAAAGCACGAAGAAGCAGATTTTTTTCGAATTGTAAAGGAGAAACCCGATATATTGCATCATTACGCACATTTTTATTTGAACAACCATGGACTATCTCGAGGATAGAAGGAAAAGCGAATGAGCTTTTGAGTGGTCAGATTTCCGAAAAGGTTATGAATGAAAGCTTTTTACGGATTGTAGAGAAAGAAGGAATCGAGATTTCGAGGAAGCTTAGATCATATTTGTTTGATGACGAGACAAATCAGTTGAAAACAAAATGGGGGAATGTACTGACGTTTTATGTTCTACTGGCTATTTTACCGGAAGAAATTAATCAGATTTACGTACAGTATTTGTATAATCAAGAACAGAGTGCGCAACTTAAGGGAGAAGAGGAGAGTAATGGTGTAGCAATAAAAGATGCTGCATTATTTCAATATGAATATCCACCGGATATGAGCATTGTATCGCCGGGAGAAAAAATAAATCATACATGGGTAATCAAAAATGTAGGGGATACTCTATGGGAGAATCGATATTATGAATGTAATCAGTCTATGATGGAATTAGATGAAAAAAACAGAATTCTTCGGATTCCGAAATTTGTTTACCCGGGAGATAAAGTGTCTCCAAGTGTATCATTTTATGCACCGGACAAACCGGGAACTTATGTCATGAACTGGAAAATGAAGGATAGCAAAGGAAAGATTGTTTTCCCGGATAAATTGGGAATAGGATTGCATTTCATGGTAATGGATTTTGAAGAGGATAAAGCAATCCGGGGTGAAAATTATAATGTAATAGAAGAAATACCTCGACTTTCTGCCCCGATTATTGCAGGGAATTTGTATTCTCACACCTGGATTATTCAAAATACAGGAATGACTATTTGGAATGAGTATTATTTGGAGTGTATCAACGGAGATAACTTTTCTTACGTGAAAAAGGAATTATGCGTACCACTTAAAGCGCATGTTATGCCGGGGGAAAAAATCTCTGTCAAAGTGGAATTCGCAACGCCACCGATAGAAGGTATCTATACCATGGTCTGGCAAATTATGAAGAAAGACGGAACACCGGCGTTTGCAAAAAACAGGAGGCTGGAGGTTCTGTTGAATCTGATATAAAAGATGTCGGAAACCATTTGTTTAGAGGAAGGAATCAGAGGAACAGTATGAGTTATGTAGTTACAATTTTCACTGAAAAGCATTTATATCGGGTGAATATTGAAGAAGGAACAAAATATACCATTGGATCTGGTGAAAAAGATGCATTTCCGATGTCAGAGCTTGGCGTAGACGGGCAACTTGGGATCTGTTTTCATGCAAAAAAACAAATCCTGAAGTTGAATGCAAAAAAAATCCCTTTGTCAGTAAAGGAAATGAAAGAAGAAGCTAAGTTAGTTAATATTTGTGAATTTCCGAAAATAGAAGTAAGGTTTACCAGGGATACTGGAGAATATTCAGAATCATATCCTATTCCTTATGAGTGTCAGATTCATATCGGAAGATCTAAAAAAAATGATATTGTGTTAAATGATTCTTATGTGAGCAGAAATCACCTGCTCATTACATCTGAAAGAGGAAAAATACGAATAGAGGATTTAGGAAGTAAATATGGCACTTATCTGAATGGAAGTCCCCTTAAAAAGGCAATGCTGAAATCCGGTGATGAAATTGATATTTGTGATTTGCGTATTATTTGCAAAGAGAACACTTTATATTTTTATAATCTTCATGAAACACCGGAACTCAAATATCAGAAAGAGATAAATCATCCGGGGATGGCGACGAATATTGTTTCTATGCAGAAAGGGTATCCGTTATACCATCGTTCGCCGAGAATCAGAGAATCCTTGCCTGTGGATGAGGTGAGATTGTCGCATTTACCTAATAAACCACAAAGATTTTCTATCAGGAAAGCCAACTTTTTGCCACTTTTAAGTAGTGGCGCCATGGCGGGAGCTTCGCTTGCAATGTCGAGTTTTTCTCCTGCTATGCTTGCTATGCGTGCAGCAATGATGATTTCCCCTGTTGGAAGCCTGATTGGAAATAGCAATAAAAAAGCGCGTAAGATGCTTATGGTCGAAGAGGAAGAACGTTTCCAGAAATATGCGGACTATATTGCAGGAGAAAAAGCGCATATTCATGCTATCGGAAAAAAACAAAAGGAAATCATAAACCAGGAGAATCCTTCGCCGGAAATATGCGAAACAATTCTGAATAAGATGTCGACTTCTTTATGGGAGAGAACAGCGACAGACTCTGATTTCCTGCAGGTCAGAATGGGCGCCGGGTATGCCCCTCTTTGTGTAGATGTAAAGCCGCCTACAGATGTCAACGATTTCCATATGGAAAGGGATGAACTGGAGGAGCTGACAGACCGTATTATACAGGAGACTCATTTGGTAGATGATGTCCCTGCCAGACTGGATCTTTTAAAGTATAGTTCTGTAGGTGTGATCGGAAACAGGGGCAAGGTGACAGACTTATTAAAGAATATACTGGTTTCGCTTTCTACATTGCACTTTTTCAGAGATGTTCGTATTGTAGGCGTTTTTGATCCGGAAGAAGAGGAAGAATGGAAATCGTTGCGCTGGCTTCCTCATATCTGGGACGATGAATTGCAGACCAGATATTTGAATTTTGATCCGCTTACAGAAGAATCTCTTGCAAGTCTTTCGCTGAATAGTGAAAAAGGATATGTAGATTCTTATGCTAAATTCCGTGAGAAAGTAAACAGTATCATTGCGGAACGAAAGGATCCGGATTTTCAGGCGAAGTGGAAAAATGGGACGAGTCCGATTCCGCATTATATTTTTCTTTTCGCTTCCAGAAAAAAAACGGAGTGCTTTTTATCAATGCTTTCCGAAAATGATCCTGCTATGGGGATATCAACAATCTTTTTATATGATGAACAGTATTATCTGCCGAATTTCTGCCAGTATATTGTAAATGTGGATGATCCGTATGATGACAGAACGGCCACCGCTTTTTATAAATACAGAGCAGATGAGAAAATGTGGTTTACCATGGATCAGCCGATTCCACAGAGAAAGTTTGATGCGTTTTGCAGACAGATGTCGGCTATCGAGGTTGAAGATGCTGTCAAGGGACAGATCCCGGTTTCGCTTACCTTCCTGCAATGCATGGATACAAACAAGGTACGCGACCTGAACGTGCTGGAAAGATGGAAAAAGAATGATAGCGCTGTGAATATCACTGCGCCGTTAGGGGAAGGTGAAGGCGGCAAGCTGTTTTCATTATCTCTTCACAGACACTGTTCTCATGGCCTTGTCGCAGGTATGACAGGATCGGGAAAGAGTGAACTGCTTATTTCATGGCTTTTATCTATTGCATGTAATTATCATCCGGAGGATGTTTCGTTTGTAGTGATTGATTATAAAGGCGGAAGTACGGCAACATCGCTTGAAAAGCTTCCACATGTTTGTGGAATTATTACGGATGTTGGCAGTGGGATTGACAGATGTTTTCAATCGCTGGAGCATGAGCTGAGGCGAAGAGAAGCCATTTTTGCTTCGGTAGGTGCAAAGGATATCAAGGAGTACATAAAAGGATATCACAAGGGTGAGTTTAAAGAAGCGGTGCCAAGACTTCTGATCGTATTTGATGAATTTAAAGAGCTGATCAAGGAAAGACCGGTTGTCAAAAAAATGGTTGACTCCATAGCTGCAAAAGGAAGTTCTCTGGGCGTACATCTGATTCTGGCTACCCAAAGTCCGGCAGATGCAGTAGATGAGGGAACCTGGAATAATACCCAATATCAGATTTGTATGAAGGTGCAAAATGCTGCCGCCAGCAAGGTGATGATTCATGAACCGGATGCGGCGATGATTACACAGGCAGGAAGAGCTTATGTAAGAGTCGGAACCTCCGAAAAGGCAGAAATTTTCGCGTTGATCCAATCCGCCTGGTCCGGAGCTCCTTATCAGGAAAATAAAGAGCAGGGTGCTTTGGAAGTGCGCTATGTAGAAGTAGATGGATCGCGTATCAAAACAGTAGAAGAAAACCACACCCGATTTGTTTCGGATAAGAAAGAAATTGAGGCAGTGATAGCTTATATAGCAAGAACAGCAGAAGCGGCAGGTATAGAGAAGCAGCCATCGCCGTGGAAAACAGAACTTCCAGATCTCTTTAGCTGGAAGAAACTGCCGGTTGAGGGTGGCTTTGACGGAGAAAAATGGGAGATGACAGATGCTCCTTGGTTATCAGTGCCGATAGGTATTTTTGACAGACCGGAGCTTCAGGTGCAGGGAATACAGTATATGGATTTCCTGAAGGAAGGCAATTTCGGTGTCTTTGGAAGCTCGCAGACAGGAAAGACATCATTGCTCCGGACGATTGCAACATCTTTATGCCGTATGTATTCTCCGCGGGATATGCATCTTTATATCATTGCGGATATGGCAGGTATGGAGGCCTTCCCGCAGGTGGGAGGCGTTGTGGGATCCGGACAGGAAGAGAAGCTGGGTAAGCTTATAAATATGCTGATCAGTTTCCTGAATGAGAGAAGAAAAATCTTCAATCAGGAGAGAGTGGATTCTCTGAAAGCTTACCGGGAACTGGTTAGTGAAGAGATGCCGGCTGTTTTTGTTTTGATTGATCGCTTCAGTGGTATTCTGGAATCGAACCAGGATTATAAAGACATATTTGTCCGTCTTTTTAGCGAGGGTCCATCAAAAGGAATCTATTTTGTTTATACAGGTGTGAACAATACAGGCGTGCCTTATAAGCTGACGGCAAATGTTTCTGGGGCTATTTCTTTCATGCAGTCTGACCGAAGTGAATACAGCACTTTAATAGGACAGGTGAGAGAAGCAAGATTGCCGGACAGAGTAGGTAATGCTCTGATTAAAGTAAATCAGGAACTGATCAATTTCCAGAAGGCAATGTATGAACCTGGAGAAAATGATAAAGAGCGTGAAATGGCTTTGAAAGCAGAAGCAGAGGGCATGACAAGAGCTTGGAAAGGAAAACCTGCTTTGAGAATACCGGTTCTTCCGGAAAGCATTTCTGTGAAAAGTATGGCAGATCTCAGCAACAACGAGCAGGGAATTGCCGTTGGACTGGATGCAGAAAGCATAGAAGCGGTTCATGTAATGCCCGGAGAAACGACGGCAATGGCAGTTACCGGAAGAGTTGGATGTGGAAAGAGCGCAATGCTTCGCAGAATAGGAAAGATGGTACTGGAAGTGAATGGAAATACACTTTTATATTGCCTGGACTCAGAAAGAAAATCTCTGGCGGACTTGCAGGAGAAGGGAACTGCTTATGCGCAGCTTTCAGAAACTGAGAAAGTACAGGATTTATTTTCCCAGATCTTCAAAGAACTGACAGATCGCATGCGAAAAAGAAAAGAAGCTGCGGTCGAAATCACGGAAGAACCTTGGATGATCCTGCTTATCGATGACATAAAAGAATGTAGCAAGTTACCGGATGATATACAGCTGCAGTTACACAGGATTATGACAAAGACAAAAGGTTATGGCGTGCTGGTCCTCTGTGGAATCCGTCAGGGTGATCTTTTCAATTTTTATACGCAGGATCAGCTTGGTGTGGACCTCAAATCTTCCGGTGTTGCTCTTGCTTTGTCAGATACGGCAGTGCATTATGAAGGCTTTTATAAGAATAATTTTACGCAAAGCCAAAGAAATGCAGAGCTGGAAAAAGGCTTTGGAATCTTTTTTGCAGGCAATGGCAGCAAGAAGATCAAGTGCATAGATAGTTAGGAGGATGGGAAGATGAATCGAATCATAGTCACAATAAGAATAAAGCAAAAAAAAGAATATGATTTGGAACTTCCTGTAAATCAGAAGATCAAAGACTTGATGCAGGATATTTCAGATTCTCTGGAAGGACTGGATCCTTTGGCATCGTTTGACCCGGAACAGGTCAGTCTTGTGGATCAGAGGAATGGAAGAAGATTAAACGCAGAGAATTCCTTGTCGGAAGAGTGTGTATGGAACGGAGATATCCTGGAAATACAGGGATATAGATAGAAGAATGTATCTAAAATAAAGAGATTACGAAATAAAACGATCTTAAAAACGATGTATGTTTTTAAAGATAAAAAAGTCAGAAATGATGTATTAAGGAAAGGTGGAAATCAAATGAAAATTATTGTAACTCCAGAGGAAATGAGAAGTAACGCAACAAATATCCGCACTGAAAAGGCTAATTTTGAACAGTGTATCAGCAGCATGCGCACAATTGTAAACAGCATGAGTGGCGTATTCGAAGGTGAGGCTGCAACAGCTTTTGTATCAAATTTCGAAAGCTACAATGCCCAGTTTACATCTTTTGGAGAACTTCTGGAAAGCTTTGCACAGAAGCTGGATACAGCTGCCAATACTATGGAAGAAACTGACGGGGGACTTGCTGCATCTATGGGACAGTAAGAAAAGGCAATTTGTGCGGGGATACGTCCTCGCACAAAGATGTGCTGAGACAGAAATGAGTGATGAAAAGAATGAAAGAACTAATACTATCTCCGGAAGAAATCTATTATATCGGAAAAGTAAGTGGCGGAAAATATCTGGATTATGATTATATTGCCGCTATGCAGGATATTGGAAAGCGGGGGAAAATAAAAGCGCAGGAAATTCTGGATGGTCTTGAAAGGAAGGGATATGCCGAGGAGGATTTCTTAGGCAATCTGGAAGTAGAGCCGGCATGTACAGAAATGCTGCAACCGGTTTATCAGGGGATGTATGAATCTGAGCTGATTTTACGGGAAGAGTCAGGAGCATCTGTACATTATAAATTTCATCATATGGAGAATAGAATTACATCTGTAGAGTGCCATGCACAGGAGTACCGCGTCAGGGCGCAGGACAAAGAAGGAATAGAAAAGATGCTGTATTCTCTTTTGGAGGAAGATGTGCATACAGAGGAAAGAGAAGCATACATTGCGATTGACCAGGCAGAAAGGAGCATCATTCTGAAAGGTACTCATATCGGAAAGGATACCTGTCTCTATTTCTATGCAGAAAAAGGTGGTTCTTTCTATGAGATAGATCCGGAACAAAAAGAAGAAACGATACTTCGCCTGGTTGAAAAGAATGTCGTTTGTGAGCAGGCAAAAAAGATTCTGATAGGAGACTGAGAAAATGGCATACAAAGATGAAAATGGAAAAATAACAATTGATGATGTCGCAGCCGGAGAGGATATCAGGAAAATCGAGCGGGCACAGTCTATCCTGCAAAATGCATTGCAGAGTCTGAGAGCAGCTCAGACAGAAGGGGCAAATTCAAAAGGTGAGACAGCCCAGGCTATTTATGATAAATCCCAGGAACTGATTAACCAGATTCAAAGGCTTGATAGTAATTTGGAGGAAACAACAAATTATATTCGCCATGTGCTTGCTGTTTATAAGGCGAAGGATGAAATGCTCAAGGAGATTATGGCAGCAGCGCAAAACATGAATTAAAGTGGAGGTATCCAACATGGCTAATATTAGAATTGACGCAGATGGATTGCAGAACAATATTTCATCTATGCGAGCCTATATAAATGAACTGGATTCTTTGAATGCACGGACACAGACGCTTATGACACAGATTGCTTCTTCCTGGGAGGGAGAGGCAAGCACGGCTTATATTAATATTATGACAGAGAGAATTCAAAAAGTAGGGCAGATGAAAGAGCTTTTACAGGAATTTATATCCTATATGGAATCTACCAGAACAAAATTTGTGTCAAGAGATCAGGAAAGTTCGTACTCTATCAGGGGATGCTAGGAGATGAGAAGATGATTATAGATGTGAATCCACAGACAATTACGGGAATCGCCCAGACGATTGCAAATGCTTATGGAGAAGTGGAAGAGGCAGCAAGAATTTTGACATCCATCACGGAACATAACAACTGGAATTGCAAAGAGAGGGATGCTATCAATGACTATACCCGTTCAAATGCCCAGGAGATTTTGAAAATCAGTGAAAAATCCGGAAATTTTGCAAATGTCATGAAGGTGGTTGCAGAGAAATTTACGACAGATGAGAAAAATATATCAGAAATGTTTACCAGCGTAGAGAGCATCATTGCCTCCATGCTTACGATCCAGCCGATCGGAAGTGGGACTACGACAAGCAATATCCCGGAGGGTGTAATGCCAATTAATAAATCAATCGGAGCAGGAGATATCAATCTTTCTTCTGTGATCGATCTGGCAAGTATGAAATTGTAGGGACAGGAGGAGAAGAATGGCATCCAGAATTATATTAGATCCAGAAACCCTGTTGGCGCAGGCTGGTGAAATGCAGAGCCTGACAGCAGAATATGAATCCCTGTTTTCGAAGGTTACGGGTACTCTGAATGACACCAACAATAATTGGAGTGAACTGTTAGCACATAATTTTGCAGGGAAAATAAGCAGCGCCCAGCAAAGCTTTGCAAGTATTACAGAGCTTCTTGCCAGTGGGGCGGCAGCAGCGAAAAACAGTGCTACAACCATGCAGTCGGTAGACCAGTCTCTTTTTAAGGTGTTCGGAGGAGAAGCTGGTGAGGGGATTATTTCCGGACAGGTACAGGGGATGACTGATGTCATAGAGGATTACAGGAAATGGGAAAAGAAATCTAAAAAAGTAAAAGCAAAAAGTAAAAAGAAAAAAGACGGTTTTTTGGATTCTTTGAAAGCAGATATGGCAGGAGTGTCGAAAGCAATTGTAAAAAAAGGAAAGAAGACTGTTGCAAAAATAAAAAAATCCTATGATGAAAAAGGATTTGTTTATAAGGCACTTCAATATGGAAAATCTGCTGTAAAAGTTGGTGCAGGTGTTGTCAAAATTGCCGGTGCGGTAGCTCTGGTAGCAGGCTCCGGTGGTGCAGCACTTCCTGTAGCTGCTTGTATTACTTTAAGTGCCTGCAATGATATTTATAATGGCATGATGGATGCAACATACACCTATACCGGTGACTATAACAAGGTTGGTAATACAAATGCATTAAAGGATTTTCTTGTAAAAAAAGGTGGAGAGACAGGAGAAATCCTCTTTGGAGATGAGAAGCTGGGAGAAAAAATGGGCAGTTGGGCTTACACAGGATTGGATGTTGTTTCTTTCTTAAATGGTGTAGATAAACTTGGAAAATCTTTTGGTAAGCTTCAAACTATAACAAGCGACACCGCAGAAACGTCAAAGGTATGGGGAGAAATTCACATGGATGACGTTATCGACAATGATCTTAAATATCTCAGCAAAGATGGAATTATTAAGACTATACTTAATATAGACCCCAACTCTGTAGCTAATTTTGGATATGACGTCGTCACAGGTACGATTAAATCTATAAAGTCAGCAGGAAAACTTGGCAATACTATAGCAGATCTGGCCGTTGGTTAGGACGAGAAAGGAAAATAAAATGGCAAAGCAATTACTACCAAATGGAAGCGTTGTAACCTTAAAAGGTGCAACAAAGAAGTTAATGACAATTGGCATTGAGGTTGAAATGGAGGGAGATGAAAAAACCTACGATTATATCGCAATTCCCTATCCGGAGGGTTATATCGATTCGGAAACCATGTTTCTCTTTATGCAGGAGGATATCGAAAATGTATCTTTCGTAGGTTTTGTAGATGCAGAAATGCAGGTTTTTCGAACTGCATTAGAAGAAACAGATGAAAACGATGCTGAGAAAGAAAGTGATTCATAGTATGATCAGCGACATTTATTTGGCACGTAATCGGAGCATAATGAGAATCTCCGCTGCCTGTAGCTGTCATATAGGAAAGCGAAGAAAAAATAACGAGGACAATTTTTTCTTTGCGGGACGCTATATGGCAAGCTGTAACAATGGACTCGGAAGTATTTTAGAGAAAAATTTTCCGCTAAAAAAGGACAGATTCTTTGCTGTTTTTGATGGCATGGGAGGCGGAGAATATGGCGAGATTGCTTCCTATATGGGTGCAAAGGCAACAGAGGAATACTTGAATGCAGGAGAAGCAGATGATATTGCAGGTAAAAAAGGCTATCTGGAAAAAATGTGTACGCATGTAAATGACAGGATATTTAAGGAAACCCTTCGTTTGGATGCGGAGATGATGGGATCTACTTTGGCAGGACTTTATTTTACAGGAAACCAGGTTTGGACTGTAAATGTGGGGGATAGCAGATGTTTTCTCCTGCGAGATGGGAAGCTTCGGCAGATTTCCGAAGATCAGACAGATGAAGCCTATATGAAAGAAAACGGTATTCAGGGACGAAAGCCTTATTTGACCCAGTATATGGGAATGAATCCGGAGGAAGTGCGCGTACTTCCCTATATGGATTGCCTGCAGACGAAAAGGGGAGATCGTTTTCTTATCTGTAGCGATGGCGTGAGTGACATGGTGCCGGTAGATTTTCTGGAAACCATGATGCAGCAAACGCAAAGTACGGCGAAGTGTGTCGATGCAATTCTCACAGCAGCGTTAGATGCAGGCGGTAAGGACAATATTACAGCAATTGTTTTGGAAATAAACAGATAGAATTACAGGAGATGTAAATGGATGAGGAGAGATATCCAGCTCTGCCCTGGCAGGGATGGAAGATTGTAAAAAGGCTGGGACGAGGCGGTTATGGCAGTGTGTATCTGGCACAGCGGAATTCGGCGGGTGTCATGGAAGATGCTGCTGTAAAGGTGATTTCTTTCCCAAAAAATGAAGAAGACATTGAAGCTGATTTTACAGATGGATATGATCTTGTCAGTGTAAGAAATAAGTATAAAAATATGCTTCACAGATACGTAGATGAGTATCAGATCATGCTGGCATTTAAAGGGCAGACCAATATTGTCAGTTGCGATGATTTTGAAGCAAAACCGCATAAAGATGGAATTGGATGGGATGTTTTTATCCGTATGGAACTGCTGACCCCATTGACTACATTGATCAAACAGTATGCAGGAATTATTCCTGAGGAAATGGTTATAAAAGTCGGAAAAGATATCTGTTCGGCGCTGATGCTTTGTGATTCTAAAAATATCGTACATAGAGATATTAAGCCGGAAAATATTATGGTATCGGAATTTGGCGATTATAAATTAGGTGATTTCGGAATTGCCAGAACTATGGATCATACAACCCAGGCAACGACAGTAGGATCAGAGCGTTATATGGCGCCGGAAGTGATTAAAAGAGAAGAATACGGAAAAGAGGTAGATATTTACAGTCTTGGACTGGTGCTTTACTGGATGCTGAATAACCGTAAGCGTCCGTTTATCGATGCGGATCATTTACCAACTCATGATGAAATTGAACTGGCACAGGCAAGGAGAGAAAAAGGGGATCCTTTGCCACGACCTAAATATGGAAGCAGGGATTTACAGAATATCGTTTTGAAAGCTTGTGCATATGCACCAAAAGACAGATTCTCTTCTGCCAGAGAAATGTACCAGGCGTTGGAGGTATTACAATCAGGTGGAAGTATACCAGAACTGCCGAAGCCTGAACCACCCGGAAAACCGAAACTGCCGGATGATGAAGGCGGGCTGCTGGGAGGATGGATTTCAGCAGAAGATGGTAAGGAGAATGGAAAGAATTTAGATGATGAGGATGAGTGGAGTTCTGTACATGTCACTGAAGAGAAAAGGAATATAGAAGAAGGACCTGCTGTTTTAGAAGGAGCTTATCCGGATGAGCAAGAACTTAAAACGATAAAGAAGGTTTTAAATATCTGCACAGTTATAATGGGAATCTGTACGTTTGGAATTGCTTTGTTATGGTGTATTCCTATCAGAAAGAAAATTCTAAACAGAATAGACAGACGAGAGCCAATCAGCGACGGATTAAAGATAGCGGCTACTATGATCGGACTTATACCGGGGCTGTTACTTCTTGTAAATGAAGATATTTAATTAAAGTGGCTGGAAAGTTGTCCAATCATAAGAGAAACAGGAAAAGAAAGGAAGAGAGAGTATGAGGAATCGAAAGGTTAAAATTTTTGCACTTGTTATGGCAGGTTGTCTGTGTTTATCTGGATTAACAGGATGCGGCGGTGGAATTAAGATGACAACTGACGATACATCGTCCAAATCAGATAGCGGATTGATGGGATCTGCAAAAAAAGAAGCAGATAAAAGTGATGATTCAGAGGCAGATTCTGCCGATAAAGAGGATAAAATAAGTGATGATATGATTGGGCGCTATGTATCCCAGGGATATGAAAATCCTTCCTTTGGATTTGCAATTAATCTCCCGGATACTTATACATTGGAAAATAGAAACAATGTCGCACTAAACGATGCGGACATTGTAGAATCTTCTAATTCAGAAGGCACTTATGATTATTTAAAATCTTTAATTTCGATGGGAAGTGCGGTAGTTTTTTCGGCAGAGGATGGGAATACATATATTGAACTGAACATTCAAAATGCAGCGGTTTTAGATAAAACAGCTACATGGGATGAAGAAAAGAAAATAGCGGAAAATTCAGTGATGACTGAGGAGGATGCTAAAAAATTGATGGGAGAAGATGCACAGGTTACTGAATTTCAAAATAATGTGGAAGAAATCACATTTTTGGGTGAGAAACATTATGCGGCACAATATACATTTAAGAACTATGATGTTTCGTATTATGGTGTGACTGTGTTTTTGGTGAATGAGCAGGATTCACAGTATATGTTAGCTGTCAATATAATTGGAGTAGATCTGAATGTAGTAGATCAGGCGGATCAGTTCTTTAGTGTATATACGGAGTAAGGTGAAGGGGAAAAAAAGAAAGGTATGAAAAAGTTTTGTGTAGTGTTTAGCCTTTTGATGTCCACAATGGTGTTTACAGCATGTGGAGCTGGCATTAAGTATAGTAGTGACAGTAATAGTAGTAATAGTAGTGGTAGTAAGCAAACTAAAAATGCAGAGCTGGTGGATTTAGGATCAGATCCGCAGGCTTATATGCTTTACGGGACCTATCGGAATGAAGAAATGTATAAAGATGATTCCGATTTGGATGATCATGCAGATGATTATGATTATATGACTTTGCAGCTTGAAGACTCAGAAGAATATGAGGTACAGGTCTTTCCGATGGAGCTACAGGCAGATACCGATTTTCTGGATTATCGAATCGGTGGAAAAACAGATAAAGAATTAAAAGAAGAGGTGGGGTTGACAGACCAGCAGATTAGCGTACTGCATGAATATTGGCAATATGATCATATACAAGCCAGATATATCGATAGAGAAAAATATTCTGAAGACGGAGAATATTCCTATTCGACAAATAATAGCTTCCAATTTGCCTATGAAGTTGTTGGAAACAAAGTCTATATGGGATTGGAAGCCATGATTACTGATGAAGCGGATGACACTAAGCCGGTAGCGTATTACGTACAGGATCGCAAAGACTGGATTGAATATTCTTATGGCTTCGATGGCTTGGATCTGATTTTGTCTAAGGATGGAAAAAGTACAAGACTTAGAGCCTTTGACATACTTAATGCGGAAAAAAAGAATGAAGGACTTTATGAATGGGGATATGCCAAAAATTCTACTTCCGGATATGATGGGATTGTTCACCTGATTTTGAGTACGGAAGAAGGTTATGATTCTTCGATTGAGTGGTCAGATGGCAGAAGGGGTGAGAATGTAACAACAAAGATTGACGGTAATCGGTTTACTCTTACCTGGGATAGTACCTATCGTTACAATTATGATCTTGGAGAATCTGAAGAAGGCGAAGGTGGAAAAATCACAGGGATTTTCCTGATTACTAACCGACCAAATGGAGGAATGGATGGAGGCTTGTCCATCTGTGTTGATGGAAAATGGTATCCTTATGTTTATGATTCCACTGCATATTGGAATGGTGAATTAAGTGATAATTTAGAGACAGATGCTGATGTGAGCAGTATGAGTGAAGATGAGCTGGGAGAGTTAAAAGAAAACCAGACAGCAGTCTCAAGCGGACTCATGGGAGCCTTCAAAGAGCAGGGACTTGATTCTACGAAGATAGACGAGTCGACGGGAACAGTACAGATGGATAATAATGTGCTTTTTGCATGGGATAAGGCAGATTTGTCAGAAGAGGGAAAGGCTTATCTGGATCAATTCCTTGCAGCCTATGTACCGGTAATATCCAGTGCGATAGAAGATGGAAAGGTATCGACAATCGTAGTGGAGGGCTATACCGATTCAGCAGGAGACGAGGCTTACAATTTAAAACTCTCTGAGGAAAGAGCAAAGACTGTTGCAGATTATATTAAAGCAGGTTATCCGGAACTTACGAATGCTATCGAGGTTGTCGGTAATGGAGCAAATAATCTGATTCTGGATGGAGAAGGAAAAGAAGACGCTGCAGCATCAAGACGTGTAGAAGTCAGATATGTCTTGAAGACAGAGTAATGATAAAAATCAAACATAAAATAATATAATAGGAAATAAGAGCAGACACATAAGGAGAAGATAAGAATGGCGGAAAAAATTGATCTTAATACACTTCCGAAGGGACTTACAAAGGAAGAATTTACAGCTTTGCCTAATTTTAAAAAGATACGTTCTTTTTTTACCTGGGCTGGTGTGGTATCTATTGGATCAGGGATATTGATTTGTTCAGAGATAGGAAAGACAGCGGAAAGCGTATTTCAGGCTGGTGGAAGTTATGATGATATGAGCCGGCTATGGGCAGTAAAGCTTAATATGTTGTTTATGATTTTTGATATTGTTATGGGAATTCTTCTGCTAAAAAAGGAAACAACAAAAATGGCGTATATTCTTGCTATAACAGAATTGGTCTATATAGTTCTGGTACTTGTATTAGGCGGGACGATAGGTATTGGGGCTATAGCCTTTTTACTTGCTTTAGTCGGTGCGATCCGGATTGATAAAAAATGGAAACAGTATCAGGAAATATCAGGTGGAAGCAATCAGTTAAACCATACTGGGAATAGTACAGCCGGAACAACACAGAACAACACATATACAGAAATTCACACATCCGAAACTGCTAATAATGGAAGCACCTGGCAGCAGGCGGAAAAAAATAATGATTTTGTATCAGCTGACAGCCCTAAAAGTCTGGAGGAAACACTGAACATTTATAAAAAAGAAAAAAGCTGGTCTGCAGAAAATGATATGATAGAGACTTTGAAGAACAGCAAAGTATGGGTTCCATACATTAGTGAAAAAAATCAGCTAGATATTCTGAAAAATGGAGAAAGATATTATCTTCCAGTGTTTACAAGTAGAGCGGAAATGAAAGAATATGGAAAGAAATTTTCTCAAAGAGAGTTACGCTTTTCTGATGTGATGGATATGGCAAAGAGATCACAATATGCATTAACAGGTCTTGTCATCAATGCGTTTACTGATTCTGTTATTTTGGACTGGAATCAGCTCGGCACGATAAATCCTGGTGGCGATGACGAAGAAGAAGAAACTATGTATACGAGATAGTTGCAAAGAAACCTTACTGATATTCAGAAGTAAAAACTGAAGATCGGTAAGGTTTTTTACTTCTGAAATTCGATGCTTTATGAATTAGAATAATTTATTGGAAAAAGTTGTCTATTGAGAGTGAAAAACTGGCTATTCGGTGGGAAAGTTGTCTTTTCAAAATATAAAGTTGGCTATTTATCATCAGGCTTATAATGAATCAATGAAAATTTCTTGAGATAGCTATTAAATTTGAGTAAGAGATAGAAGAGCAGATATTATATCTTGAAAAAAGTACGTTCCATTGGTTCCGTTGAAGTCAATAGATTCCTCTTTACTTTCCCGACACAACTGCTATAATATATCAGACAGCAAGTAAAGGCAAAACAGAGAGGAATTCTATAATGGACATTATACAAAAATTTGGTAACGCAGTGAGCAGTATGTCTCTGGAGGATCCCGGGAAGGCGCGCAGGCTTCTTCTTACAGGATACCGACTTCAGGAGAAACGACTGCTCTTTTTTTCAGATAAAAAGCTGCCCAAGTCGGGACAGTATGTAGCAAGAATTGTTATGAAAAATATCATCCAGGCACTTTCAAAGCCTGAAAATTCAGCGATGGTCAGCATCTTTGTTCCAGGAGAGCTTTTGACGGCGGCAGGGCTGACTCCGTATTCGGTAGAAGCAATGTCCTGCTTTATCGCGGGAACAAGATGTGAGCAGACATTTTTGAGAAAAACAGAAGAAGAGGGATTTCCGGAAACGATGTGCTCCTATCACAGAGTTTTCCTTGGAGCGGCACTATCCGGACTTGTGCCAAAGCCAAAATGTATGATCTACACAAATCTGGCATGTGACAGCAATATGATGACCTTTCCGTATCTGAAGCAGAAAAATATGCTTCCGGGATTTTTTATAGATGTACCATATGACAAGAACGAAGATTCTGTAAAATATGTGGCAGATCAGCTCCGGGAGTTGAAAGCATTTTTAGAAGATGTTACTGGAAAGAAGATTTCCGAAGAGGCAGTACGGCAGGCGGTCAATAACAGTAACCAGGCAGCCGCATATTATCATGAACAGCTGGCACTGCGCAAAGAACATGATCCGGTCACGAGCCTGACCAATGAGCTGTACGCGATTTTCATGTGCCACCTCATGGCGGGTTCGCAGGAGGCAGTCAAGTACACGAAATTGCTTCTGGAAGATGTGAAAAAGGCACCGAAGAGCGAAGGTCTGCATATTCTCTGGATGCATATGATGCCATTTTTGCAGGAACCGGTAAAGGATATTTTCAATTACAGTGACCAGATTCATATCAGTGCCTGTGACTTTGTGGCAGACGGATTTCAGAAGACACATTATGAAGATCCGTATGAGTCCATGGCAGAAAAGATGGTGAACTGCATTTACAATGGAAGCGTCAAGCAGAGAATCCAGAAGGCAAAAGAGCTTGCGGCGCAGACAAATGTGGATGGAGGAATCCTTTTTACACATTGGGGATGCAAAGGTACGATCGGAGCTTCCAGCCTGATCAAAGAATCGCTTGAGGAAGCAGGGATCCCAACCATGATCCTTGATGGAGATGGATGTAATCCGGCAAACAGCAGTGATGGACAGATTTCTACAAGACTTCAGGCTTATATGGAGATGCTGAAGGTAAATAAAGCAGAAAAATATGCCGCAAATCACGGAAAGGGGGCTGGGTCAGATGATACATTATGTCTGTAAATATACGCCGGTAGAGTTATTGAATGCATTTGGAGAAGAGTGTGCCGTACTGGAGGAAATGCCGGAGAACTTTGAAATGTCGGATCAGATCGCACACGCAAATCTGTGCGGCTTTGGGAAATCGGTGATTCAGGCAGTTCTGGAAGGAAAGGTCAAGCAGCTTGTACTTGTGAACTGCTGTGATTCTGCGCGGAGAGTTTATGATATTGTAGAGAGCACCGGAAAATGCAAATTTTTATATATGCTGGACCTTCCGCATGAAGATAATGAATGTGAGAAGGTAAAGTATGCACAGGCAATCATGCGCCTGAAAAAAGCATACGAAAAATTTTCCGGAAAAACAATTGATAAGGAAGCATTTTTAAATTCATTTACAGAAAATGAGACAGAAATGAAGCCATACATTGGTCTGATGGGTGTGCGTGTAACGGGTATTCTTGAAAAAATGATCCGGGATAATATTCAGATGGACGTGGACAATCTTACCTGCACCGGTGGAAGAGAGCTTGCAGTTGTTCCGGAGCAGATGAGACAGATGGATGAAGAAAAAATGTTTCTGGCTTATGCGGATGCCCTGCTTTGCCAGATCCCATGTTTCCGAATGAATAACAACACTCGGAGAAATCAGCTGTATCTGGATCCAAACCTGAAGGGAATTATTTATCATACGATCAAATTCTGTGATTATTATGGATTTGAATATGCGAGCATTAAAAAGAATATTAAAGTACCGATTCTGAAAATCGAGACGGATTTTACAAGTCAGAGCGCTGGACAGTTACTGACGAGAATCCAAGCATTTGCAGAGACGATTGAAGGATCGGAAGATATGGATCCGGGAAAAGGAATCAGTGAGGAGGCAAGAAAAAAGATGGAGTCAGGAATATATTATGTAGCAGGGATCGACAGTGGCTCTACAAGTACAGACGTTGTGATTCTGGATCAGGACGGAAAAATTAAATCTACGATGATCATTCCGACAGGCGGCGGAGCGATGATGAGTGCGGAGAAAAGTCTGGATCTTGCTGTAGAGAAGGCAGGAATTAAGAAAGAAGAAATCGTTAGAATTGTCACGACAGGATATGGACGTGCTTATATTGAAAGCGGGGATGACAGTATTACAGAGATCACCTGTCATGCCAAAGGTGCGCATTACCTGAACCCGAATGTGCGGACGGTGATCGATATCGGCGGACAGGATATCAAGGCGATCAGCATCGATGAAAATGGTGCAGTAAAGAATTTCCTGATGAATGACAAATGTGCGGCAGGAACCGGAAGGTTTCTGGAAATGATGGCACGGACTTTGGGACTTTCTCTTGAAGAGATGAGTACAAAAGGATTGGAATGGAAGGAAAATATTGTGATTTCCAGTATGTGTACGGTGTTCGCAGAGTCAGAGGTGGTATCACTTGTGGCTCAGAATAAAGATGTGGCAGATATCATCCATGGTCTGAATGTGTCGGTTGCTTCGAAAGTAGGAGCACTGGCGGCACGTCTTGGAAAAAAGAATCCGGGAGAATATATGATGACAGGCGGAGTGGCAAAGAATCCTGGAATCATCAAAGCACTGGAAGAAAAGCTGGATGCGAAATTGTATATTTGCGACGAGGCACAGCTTTGTGGTGCGCTTGGAGCTGCATTGTTTGCATATGAGAAGTGCAGTGTGTAGAGGTTGTGTTTGTAATCACCGGACATTATTTTATATTGCATAAAAAAGAGAAACCTTACCAATTTTCAGATGTAAAAACTGAAAACCGGTAAGGTTTTTTACGCATATCGCCATGCAATATGCAATTATCTTTTATTTCATTGCATCTTTAATTGCGCCAAGCAGCTCTTCATAGGTTTCATATGCCGGGATCTGCGGATAATCCGCTTTGATCTTGTCGGTTGAACGGAATAAAAATCCTGCCTTACTTGCCTGGATCATACCCAGATCGTTGTAAGAATCCCCACTTGCAATCGTTTCAAATCCGATGGATTGCAGTGCCTTTACGGTTGTTAGTTTGGAATTTTCCACACGCATCTTGAAGTCTGTGATCTCGCCGTTTTCTGCAATTTCCAGACTGTTGCAGAAAAGCGTCGGATGACCAAGCTTTTCCATGAGCGGCATTGCAAATTCGGTGAAGGTATCACTAAGAAGGATTACCTGGGTGAAGGAACGTAGCTCATCCAGGAAGTCTTTTGCGCCCGGAAGCGGATCAATCTTGGAAATTGTTTCCTGAATTTCTTTGATCCCGAGACCATGCGCTTTTAAAGTATCCAGTCTCCAACGCATCAGTTTGTTATAATCAGGTTCATCTCTTGTGGTTCTTTTCAGTTCCGGAATTCCACTTGCTTCTGCAAATGCAACCCAGATTTCCGGTACAAGTACTCCTTCGACATCCAGACAAGTAATATACATATGTTAACCCTCCTGTACTTTCTGTTTTTTGCTTTCTATCATACCATATATCTGTTTATTTTGCATTCTTTTTTGTAATTGATTAAAAATTGTGGGAGAGAAACCTGTATAAACTACATGATGGTATGGAAAACCATGTAAAGAAGTCAGCCGGGAAAAGTGCGGGTTCCATTTTGGAATGTGTGCAAACTGGAAGGATATTGACGATAAATTTTTTCAGGGACTATAATATAAGTATCTGTGGCAAAAGAGGGATGTTTCGGAATGGATCATTGAAAAAAGAAAATCTGTCGAAACATATTTTGTTTAAATTACATAAAGGAGAAAAAGGATGAATAACTTTATTTTTGAAAATAAAACGAAAGTATATTTCGGGAAAGGATGTGTCGGCGAGTATCTGCCGAAAATCGCTGCGGTGCATGGGGATAAAGTTCTGCTTGCCTATGGCGGCGGCTCGATCAAGAAAAATGGAGTTTATGAGGAAGTCATAGCGGCACTTGAAAAAGCTGGGAAAACGATCATTGAATTTCCGGGGATCATGGAAAATCCGACTTATAAGAAGGTGCTTGAAGGCACAAAGCTGGTAAAGGAAAAACAGGTGGACTGGATCCTTGCAGTCGGTGGCGGCTCGGTTATGGACTGTAGCAAGGCAATTTCCATGGCAGCGGTCAGCGAGAAAGATGTGTGGGATGAGTACTGGGCGAAGAAGGGTGTTGTGGATTTTGAACCGATGCCACTTGGCGTGATCGTAACAGCGTCCGGAACAGGCAGCGAGTGCAACGGGGGAGCAGTTATTACCAATGAAGAGGTCATGATCAAGACAGACCGGGATTATCCGAAATGCAATCCGGAATTTGCATTAATGGATCCGACTTACACTTATACTGTTCCGACAAAACAGATGGTGGCAGGAAGCTTTGATATCCTGTCTCACGTTATGGAGACTTATTTCAGTGAGCCGGACGAGGATAACGTATCAGATGATATTTCGGAAGCTCTGATGCGCGGCGTGATAACAAGTCTTCGTGCGGCATTGGTAAATCCGGAGGATTATACAGCAAGAAGTAATCTGATGTGGCTGTCTACCATGGCGGAGAACCGGATCATCAAGCTCGGCAAAAAATGTGATTTTGAATGCCATCAGATGGAGCATCAGATCAGTGCTTATATCAACTGCAGTCATGGATGTGGACTTGCTGTGCTGCATCCGGTTTATTATCGACATATCTGTCAGGCAGGCGCAAAGAAATTTACCCGGTTTGCGGAAAATGTATGGAAAATTCCGAGAAATGGACGTACCGATGAAGAGATGGCTGAAGCTGGCGTAGAGGCATTGGCTAATTTTATCAGAGAGATCGGACTTCCGACAACACTTCGGGAAGTAGGCGTGGAGAAAAAAGAGGATCTGAAAGAAATTGCGGATTCTTGTTATCTGGTGGATGGAAGTTATAAGAAGATGACACATGAGGAGATTCTGGAAATATTTCTGGAGTGCTTCTAGCTAATTGGAATGGAACTGAAAGAGATTAAAGGGATCCCTGTGCCGTAAATGGTGCAGGGATCTCTTGCTGTCGTGATCTGGTATGCAGGAAAAGATATCAGTGATAGTTTTTCTCTTTCTGGCCAGCATTTAGCTATTGTAATTCGTTAATAATTGCTTCAATGGTTGCGACATCTTCTTCCAGCATATCTGCGATTTGTTCTTTGGAATAATTTTTTTCAAGTTTCTTTTTTACCTGACTTTTTAAAAGGTCATTTTTTCCTTGAGTTTTTCCCGTCTCGATTCCAGCTTCCTCACCCTCAGCAAAGGCTTTTTGCCGTTCTATTTCTCTTTCTTCCCATGCCCGCATGAACTTCGCCTCCATTTTCTTGTTCGACCTGATCTGACAGACTTTCTGATGGAGCAATTTAATCTTCTGGCTTGTGCACGAACCCGCGACCTCATTCGTTGATTTTTCCATGTAATGAAGTAACTCTATCAGTTCCGGTGATACCATTTCAGGATGCGTGCCATGGCAGTTCAGAAAAATACGTGTTGCATCATCTTGCAGATCAAGATCTGGACATTCTTCGCATTTCATTCGGAAAGTATACTTGTAAAATTCTTTTCCGAATGGATCAAAGGGCATGATCAGAATGATAAAAGCTCGATTTAGTTTATTGAAATCAACGCTTCCAGGCGGTAGCAGATTACTGTCCAGTACCGCCTGATAGAAGCGGCTGCGTTTGGGAAGATTTTTTGTATCTTCCTTCTGCGCTTCTGTATCGTACACAGTATCATCGTCATCCCATGCATAGACATCTAATCGGACCTGCCGGTTATCCGGAAAAGTCCGTATTTCTTTTTCAGAATGTGGTGGCAATCTAAGTGGGATATCCTGCCCCAGAATAATATCCAGTACCGTTTTCATATTCTCTGAATCTTCCATTGCTTCATCGAATAAAAATCTGTCCAACAGATTAAGTTTTGAGAATTCTTTTCTTTTGTTCATTTGTTTCTCCTTTCATTAGATAAAAATGTTCCGAAAGGAGAAAGGCTATATGATTATATTAACATATGACGGGAATATGTAAAAGAGGCGATCTCAATCCGGATATTTTCAGTTGTCATTCATTGTCGGAAAAAGTTGCCGGAAACTGGCTCCGAAAATGAGATTGGGTTGAATAGATAAGGTTGCAAACAAGAAGAAGTTTGTTTGCGTATGGATATCGTAGCATAAGTCTGCTGAAACGGCAATTTCGAAAACAGTCGGAAAATTTCGTTGGGATTTCTATAGACAATATTTGCAGGCGCAGTGATCGTGGTGGCACTGCTGACCGGAAAGGTCAGAGGAAGAAAAGAATAAACAAGTAATACAGAAAAATGAGGAAAACACCGAAGTGAAAACCGGTTGTTTTCCTCATTTTTTAATAAGTTTGGAAAATTGCATTTCACAGCAGATAAAAGTTTCAGGTAGTAAAATTTCTATACTGGATGGATCTCTTGGTTAAGGTGATCTGAAGTGTTTTGAGGATTTGTTTCCTCCGAGTGTTCATTCACCGGAAGATATTCATACTTCGGAATGAAATCCCGTTTATCGTACAGTTTATAATACTGAATGAAAATACGGTCCATAACTTTTGGAATCTGACTTTCATCTGATTCAAATAAAATGATCAGATACTGCATGGCACTATACCGTGTACACACGTCAATCCTACGGATCTTGTGACGGATCGCTTCCTCCATGTATTCCAGTGCCTGTTCAATATTTTCAATATACATCATAGAATCCGGAGCGGTTTCCATTGTGACCATGACCAGGAAACAATGGTATTTATGTCGTTCTCCAAGTTGGTTGATGTACTCATAAATCTTAGAAAATTCACGGTAATTAAGATTAAGTGCTCCGGAATAGTTTCCGCTGTTGCGGAGTACTTTTGCCACAAGGGAAAGATCTTTTGCTACGCTGGAAACCGGGAATACGGTATTGCCCATCTGTTGATAGAAAAAGAAGTTGTGTTTTCCGTTTTGTTTGACATAATAGAGTGCTTTATCTGCTTTGGAAGAACACTCGTCAAAGGAATCTCCCTTGGTACACATGCAAAGTCCGGCAGAAATGGATGCAACACGGATCTCAAAATCTTTTTTCTTCTCAGAATCAAAGCGGGAAAACAGAGTTTCCATAAGCTCGGATATTTCATTTTTACCGGCATCCGGTACAAAAAGAAGGAATTCATCGCCACCAAACCTGCAGCCAACCGAATTTCCGATATGCTCGGAGAGGAGAGCTCCGAGTGCTTTCAGTGCACGGTCGCCGGCTTTATGACCGTAGATATCATTTATCTTTTTCAGATTATCCATATCCATAAAGATCAGACAGCCATTGTGTTCCTGCATCAGCTGTGCGATCATTTTCTGACCGGTATTTCGCATAGGGAGTCCGGTAAGAAGATCAAAATTTTCTGATTCCTCCTGGCTCTTCATCGTATTCATAACATTGGAAATGAAGTTGCTGATTTCAAATTCCATGCCAGGAAGAGCTGGCTCATCATCAATTTCCAGATAAGTATCTGTGATTGTCAGACGATTCTCATCCATCAGTCTGAGAAAAATATCTGCGATTTCCGGATCGAACTGAGTTCCTCTGTTTTTGCGTATTTCTTCATAAATTGTTTCTTTTGGAAGAGAATTACGGTAAATACGGCGGGAATTCATTGCGTCATAGCTGTCAGCAACAGCAACGATTCGCGCATGGATCGGAATTTCTTCCCCTTTTAGACCGTCCGGATAACCATGGCCATCATAACGCTCATGATGAGATCGGGCAACTTCGGTTACATGATTGATGATCGAAACATTTTTCAAAATCTCAGCACC
The DNA here is from genome assembly GCF_027682785.1 of Coprococcus sp. AF51-11b1. Lineage (NCBI taxonomy): Bacteria > Bacillati > Bacillota > Clostridia > Lachnospirales > Lachnospiraceae > Coprococcus > Coprococcus sp. AF51-11b1. The sequence continues at coordinate 172,165 of NZ_JAQCZB010000002.1, forward strand.
AATAACCGTATGTTCCTTAATAACAGCGTACTCTTCGTTTGTCAGTCTGGATGGCTTGTTTAAAATAATATCAGGGATGCCGACTTTTCCGATATCATGCAGATGAGCTGCATGTCGGAGATTGACGATTTCAGAGCGATTCCAACCCATTTCCTGCGCAATCAGTGCAGAGTATTCCGCAACACGATGGGAGTGCCCTCTGGTGTATTCGTCCTTGGCCTCGATGGTTGTAGAGAGAGTCTGCATCATCTGTAAGGAAATTTTTTCCATCTGCCGTTTACGTTTCAAAAGCTCCTCTTTTTGACGATGCATTTCAATGGTATGCACATTCTTTATTGTATGGATAATGTTAATGAAAAGAAGGATCAACATGCTGACACCAATAAAAAGACCGGAAATCAAAACTACAAAATATGTAGAAATGGATTCGATGGCGATGGCAAGCATTGCAATGATCAGGCCAATCAGCACCAATTTGTTTTTCCGGTATTCTTTCTTTCGCATATCCAGACAGAAAGTCAGGAAAACCAGAAAGAAGGTGACTGCAAGAATCACGTGGGCGCCCGGCAGAGTTTCAATAAAATCAGCAATGCCAGTCAGATGAAGAACCAGACAGATCAAAAAGTTACCAAATGCCGCACAGCTAAGGTAAAAGTAAGGCTTTTTATAACGCCCCTGCTGAATGAGATCTGCATAAAAAAGTACCGGGATCGGAACGAGCATGATCATCACAAAGCATAAAGTCCCCAGTGCAGATGGATTCGGAACTATAAGCTGTCTGAGCTTGGATTCGCCGAGCATCCATGTAGCTCCCATGGTCATGCACCATCCAAGATATTCCATATCGAATTTTCTGTCATAGACAATTCCGAGTGCGATACTGAAAAGGATGGTAATGATACCGGCGAACAAGATAAAGAAAGCAATAATAGTCTCAAGCCCGTAAGATTCAAAAATATATTCCCAGATATCACTCTTGTCTCCGGAATAGATTTCATTGACTACACCGGAATAGTTAGAGGTATTGGTAGTCAGCTCAATACGGAGTTCTTTTCCTGCATCTGCTGCTGAAGTAGGACAGAAAACATAACAGCTGGCAGAATTTTTCCCAGTCAGTCGATGGTCTTTGGTTGTGTATTCAGTGCGAAGCACTCCGTCAATATAGAAACGGATATCCTGCAGAGAGGAACGTATAGCAAGTGAACTTTGCGTATAATTTTCAGGAAGTGTTGTGGTAATGACCATAGTTTCTTTTGCAGGAACATTGTAATGTCCGGGGATGGCAATCTGTTCTTTGCTCCCATCGGAGTGAATCCAGGTAAAAGTACCACGATATGTGATGTCGCTGGATTGGATTCTGGCATTGTGATTGTTAATTCCTGTGAATTGTATTACCAGAAACCAGATAAGTATCAGGAACATCAGAAGATAGTAAAATCCGATCTGGATTTTGCTTATTTTATAGTTTTCTTTTGTCAAAACAGAGACTCCTTATCTACAATTTTGGTCTATTTGAAGATATTATACGATGTGAGTGTCAAAAGTGAATTTTGCCACTTACTGATGTAACCGGATTGCTCCATTGCTACGCAATTCCCACAATCCTTAAACATCATTATACTATTTGCGGACAATATTTGCAATTAAAGAGAAGGAGGAATGGTGGAAAAAGACAGGTCATGGAAGTTGAGAAATACCAGAAGATAGATTATAATTTTCATAAAATATTGATACCAGGGTCAAAAGGTCAGAAAGCCGATGCAAGCTTGCTTGCAAGAGGTTTTTTGACCTCTTGACCCGCCAAAAATATGAGTAAGTAGCCATTTTTTAAAGAAAAATGAGCGGATTACGAATGTTTTTGAGGATTGCGAGAGTGCAAAGCACGTAGCAATCTGGTATCAAAGGGGTCAAAATACCTTTTGACCCAAACATCAAAATATTTTGTGTATGAAAGGGAACGTAAAATGGTAAAATTAAGCACACTTTGTTATATTGAACAGGATGGAAAATATCTGATGCTTCACCGGACTGTCAAAGAAAATGATATCAATAAAGACAAGTGGATCGGAGTAGGCGGTCATTTTGAAAAAGGGGAAAGCCCGGAGGAATGTCTTCTTCGTGAGGTATGGGAAGAGACGGGATACACGCTGACATCCTGGAGATATCGTGGGATTGTAACCTTTGTATATGGCGAAGATGTAGTAGAATATATGTCGCTTTATACGGCAGATGGTTTTACAGGAACGCCGATTGCGTGTGATGAAGGAGAACTGGAATGGGTAGAAAAGTCTAAGATCGGAGAACTGGAATTGTGGGAAGGGGATCGGATCTTTTTTGAACTCCTTGAAAATAAGCAGCCGTTTTTCTCATTAAAGCTTGTATATAACACAGATGATGTTCTGGAATATGCAGCGTTAGATGGAAAAGAGATGAAAGATTTCAGAAGAAAAGAGTGTTAAAGTGGAATGTCGAATAGTGTGAAAAAGTTACGAAAGTAATGTTTTGGCATGGAATGTTGAGTCTGCTCATTTGGATAGTGTATGATGATAAAGATTCTCATTAAATGAAGGGGGAAAAGAGAATGTATAGTGAGTTGACAAAGATGGAAGGGAAAAGGATTGTAATCCGCACATTCGGTTATTTTGATATTTTTGTGGATGGGGAAACGATTCCTTTTTCATGTAAGAAAGCCAAAGAACTGTTGGCACTTCTGGTTGACAGAAGAGGAGGATTTGTGACGACGGGGGATGCGATCAGTTATTTATGGGAGGATGAATGTACAGAAAAAAGAATAAAAGATAAATTCCGCAAAGTGGTAAAAGAACTTCGGAGAACGTTAAATGCATACGGAATCGAAAGAGTCCTGCACCGGGTAAATCAGGAGAGCCGTATCCGCACAGAGCATGTGGAGTGTGATCTGTATGACTACCTGGAGGATGAGGAAAAACATAAAAAGCTGTTCAAAGGAGTGTATATGACGAATTACAGCTGGGCGGAAAACACTTTGGGAACTTTGTTGAATCAAAAAGAATAATGGGGAATATAGCAAAAATCGGGAGACTGTTATCAGACAGCCTCCCGATTTTTTTGAAGAGATTTTATTGGACTACACATTCTTTGTACAGTTTTTTGATTGTGAATGTCTGCTGTAAAAGGAATAAAAAATGAATGGTTCAAAAGATTTTGTAAAAGAAACGAAAAAAGGATGAAAAAGAAACGGTTTTTGGACGGAAAAGAAACGGAAATCGGTTGTATGGATGTGTAAAATGAGGAAAGGATCCAAAAATAAAAAGAAAGAGAGGAAAAAGAATGAGACAATTGAGACGGCTGTTATCCGTTTTGGTAATGGCAGTAACGATCGTGGGGATGTCGATGACGGCATTTGCACAGGAAAGTGTATCGGGGGCAGGAGGTAATGGCAGTATTACGATTGAGAATGCATCAAAAGGGATTGTATATTCTATCTATAAAGTATTTGATGCAAAAGTGAATGCGGAAGGGACTTCAGTAGCGTATAGTACAAAAAATTTTGTAGATAATCCGTATTTTGAGAAAGATTTGGTAGGAAACATATCGGCGAAAAAAGAAGCATATAAAACAGATTCTAACGAACAGCTTTCAGAAGGTGCAATTGAATGGATTAAGGAGAATGGAACAAAGATATGCAGTGAAACATCCGATGGCTCTATATTAAAAATCACCGGTCTTCCATACGGCTACTATTATGTCACCAGCACTTTAAAAGATGGCGGTATGATCATGGTAACGAGTGTCGCAAAAGACGCGCAGATCGTGGACAAAAACAGTAAGGAGCCGCAGTGGACTCCGGGGAATGACGGGAATGCCGGAGGGAAAAGTATTGTACTTGACGATGGTAAACAGGTAAAGGAAAATAATGTCAGTATCGGTGAAACAGTTCATTTCCGTTTACAGATCAACACCTCGAATTATGTTGCAGACAAGCAGATCAAGGAATTCATCATTGAAGATACTCTTCCGACCGGATTTGATGCAGCAAAGATCACATCTGTGATGATTGAAGAAGAACCGCTGGAACAGTTTGAAAATACAACTTTCCCGGTTACGATCCCTTGGGCAGCGGATGAAGGAGAAAATGGCTGGAAAAATCTTTATGATACCGGGGCAAAAATTACCATTGATTATACGGCTGTGTTAAACGATAAAGCAGTGATCGACGGTGAAGGAAATAAGAACAGTGCCAGATTTTCATGGAATTATACGACAGAGGAACCGGGAAAAAGCTCGATAGAGGACTCTACAACAACAGATACCTATGCGGTTGTGATCCAGAAGGTCAATGAAAAAGGAGAGGCACTTACCGGAGTGGAATTTGAAGTGCCGTTCCCGGTTCAGGCAGAAGAAGAAAGCGGTGTGTATACTGTAAAAGGCGGACAGACCGGAACCGGAAAGGTGAAAGCCGGAAGTGATGGAGCTGTGGTGATCAAAGGTCTGAAGATGGGTGATTACAGAGTTACAGAAACAAAAGCACCAGAAGGATATAACAAGCTGACGGAGTCATTTCTGGTAAGTGCCGAAAAGATCAGGGCGACAAGGACGGACGCCAGTACATATCTTGATGAAAACGGAAATGTTACAGAAAGTGAGACTGAGACAAAAGTAACTTATACAAATGCAGATTTTGCAGCAAAGGTAAAAGTTGTTGTAAATAAATCAGGAAAACTTCTTCCGGGGACAGGTGGAACAGGTGAAATGATCTTTACGGTCAGTGGAGTACTGATTGCAATTGTTGCAGGAATTGTCCTGTTGAATACAAAAAGACGAAAACGAATTGTATGATAGTGAATGAGCCGGAACGAAGGGGAAGATTTTTCTTTTTTATATGGACAGGAATCCTTCTTGTGGGAATCGCGGTCATGCTCTATCCAAAAGTCGGAAAGATCTGGAATGCCGGTCGGCAAAGCAGGGTGGTAGATGGATATGAAAGGTCAGTGGAGAAGCTGGATGCCAGGAAGGAAGAGGAAATGATCGCACAGACAAGAGCGTATAATGTGATGCTTCTGGAACAGAATAACCCAGTGCCGAATGACAAAAATGCTGATAGTTATGGAGCACTTTTGAATATGACATCTGACGGTGTGATGGGATATCTGGAAATTCCGGCAATCCGGTTGAAACTTCCGATTTACCATGGAACGGGTGATTTTGCAATCTGCAATGGCGCAGGACATGTGGAAGGAAGCAGTTTCCCGATAGGCGGAAAGGGAACACATGCGGTGCTTTCTTCCCACAGAGGACTGCCGGGGGCGAAACTTTTCTCGGATCTGGATAAGCTGAAGGTGGGAGACTATTTTACAATTACAGTGCTCCGGCAGACGATTTTCTATCAAATCGATCGGATCGATATTGTAGAACCGGAGGAAACGGGACTGCTTGCCCTGGATAAGGAGAAGGATTACTGCACATTACTGACATGTACGCCTTACGGTATCAATACCAAACGGCTTCTGGTGCGGGGCGTACGCTGTGAGGTGACGGAGAGAGCGGAGCCGATCCGGACAGGCGAGAAGACGTATCGGGGATGGTACGCTGTGATCGGACTGAATCTGTTTGTGGCAGGCGTGATCTTGTGCTGGAAAAGGAAGAAAAAAAGAAGAGGATAAATATAAATGAGGGGGATAAAAATGCAGACAGTATTTGCTGAAAAAACAGAAGACCGGTCGCTGGATGATAACAGACATATCGGGGAGCTTTTCTTTATCCGGATGTACTGGGAAAAAGGGAGGATTCCGTCTGGAAATATTCTGTACTGGAAGGATGCCAAAAGAGAGGATGCACAGATCAATTTCACAGGATTTGACGGGCTTTTGCTGTATCTGGATGAAACTTGCGAGCAGAATGGTGTATTACTGAGGAAAGCACAGGTCAGAAGAAATCAGAAAAGAAGACGGTATCTTGAAGCGGGAAAGGAACTGGAGTTGGTAAAAAAATCGGAGCATGCAGCTGTTTTCTGGTTAAAAGTAATGGGACGGGAGTTCGCATCTTTTCAGGGGATAGTGCATATCTGGGGAAGAGATTATCCGTACCGGAGCGGATTTGAACTGATTATACTGCTGAAAGATATTGTAGGATTTACAGAGAGAAGGAGTGTAAGGAAAAATTGGAAGGCAGAGAGAAACTGACGATAAAGGATTGTGAAGTTCTGAAAGACATATTATAATGACATAAGAAACTACAGACAAGAAGAACAGGAGATGCAGACAATGGAATTATGGGATATTTATGATGCAGATAAGAAACCAACAGGAAGAACGATGAAGCGCAATGACTGGTGTCTGAAGAACGGGGAGTATCACCTTACTGTTCTTGGCGTTGTAGCAAGACCGGACGGGGAATTTCTGATCACTAAAAGGGTAATGACGAAAGCCTGGGCACCGGGCTGGTGGGAGGTATCCGGCGGTGCTGCGCAGGCGGGAGAAGCGTCTTACGATGCTGTATTAAGAGAAGTCAGAGAAGAAACAGGACTGGATGTAAGCCGGGCAGACGGAGGTTATCTTTTCACTTACAAGAGAGAGAATCCGGGGGAAGGAGATAATTATTTCGTAGATGTGTATCGTTTTGTGATGGATATTGATGAAAAAGATCTCCATCTTCAGGCGGCAGAGACAGATGGTTATATGTTTGCAACATTAGATGAAATTAAGGCATTTGCGGCAGAAGGAAAGTTTCTGCATTATGACAGTATAAAGAAAGCATTTGAGATGTAAGTAAAATAAAAATCGGATTATCGGGGAAATGACAGATCGCCTGATAATCCGATTTTTTATAAAACAGAAACTCTGAAAAATATGCAATACATAGCGAGTATCTGTTTCTTTCTGCTACTTGCAATATGATGCAATCACTTTCAACACCTTATCCATTTCCAGTGGCTTTGCGAGATGCTCATTGATTCCGGCATTCTTTGACTTCTGGATATCTTCCGCAAAAGCATTGGCGCTGAGGGCAATGATTGGAACCGTTGTGGCATCAGGGCGGGAAAGTCCGCGGATCGCCTTTGCGGCATCCAGACCATTCATAACCGGCATCATAATATCCATAAGAATGATGTCGTATTCATATGGCTTTGATTTTTCAAAAAGCCGGACGGCTTCCAGTCCGTTGATGGCTGTGGATACATTAAGTCCTGCGGCTTCCAGAGAGAAAACAGCAATCTCAAGGTTCAGTTCATTATCCTCTACAACAAGAATATGAAGATCCGTAAGATCTGCCGGAGTATCAGTGGCAGTTTCCGCAGAGGCGGAAGGTTGATGCTCGTCAATGGTAAATGGCAGGATCAGAGTAAAAGTTGAGCCGACATTTTTTTCACTTTTCAACTGGATCGTACCGCCCATTTCCTGTACCAGTCTGTGAACGATCGCCATACCGAGCCCGGTCCCTTTGTAAATCGTCCGGGCACCGGTATCTTCCTGTGCAAAAGGTTCAAAAATATGCTTCTGAAATTCCGGACTGATACCGATACCGGTATCAGAAATTATAAATTTGTAAATAACATTCTGATGTACCTGCCTGATGATCTTTGCGTGTACAGAGATCGAACCACCGGGCTTATTGTATTTAATTGCATTGCTTAAAAGATTCATGAAAATCTGACGGATATGTAATGGACTTCCGATCAGATAAGGATATTTTAAACTACCCGGTTTTATTTTTTTCAGAGTGATATCAAGCCGGGAAGCCTGTGCCTCCAGCATACTCCAGCAATTGTCAAGGATCTCGCGGATGTCGAATGGTATCTGTTCAAGGAAGAATCGGTCTGTTTCCATCCGTTGCATATCCAGGACATCGTTGACAAGAGCTTTTAAGTGAAAAGCAGCAGTACGCATTTTCTCATGACACTCCAGCAGTGCTTTGGGATTTGTTTCATTTTTCTGTGCAATATCAAGCATTCCAAGAATTCCGTTAAGAGGGGTGCGGATATCATGTGACATCCGGTTGAGGAAGTCGGTCTTGGCTGTATTTGCCTGATTTGCGGATTCGACCGCCTTAACCAGCTCCTGCTGGTAAGCCAGTTCTTTCTGCTTGTAATCATCGATGATCTGGGTTACATAAAGAATTTCTGTAACATCGTCATCAGTGTCGCGGTTCTGGACGATAAAGGTGGCACGGCGCCAGATCCCCTGTGGAGATGGATACTCCCGGCTTATAAAAAGCTTTCCGTGTAGCCGGTCATTTACCGTTGTCAGATCAAAGAAATACTGCATGATCTCGTGATGTGACGGTGCAACCATTTTCTCAAGGATATCATTTAACTGCGCAGTGGCGGAAGTAACAACTCCGGTCGGTGTATAGTTCTGGTTGGCACCGGCAAGCTTTTCAATCCGGTCTTGAATCAGATCGATATGGTAAATTGCATGATAAATCTGACTGGTTGCAGCGGTCAGGTTATGATATTTACGTTCATTTTCGATATTACGGGTGACATCCTGATGGTATCCACGGATGCATATTCCATTTCCCTGATAATCCGGATAGAGGATACCGCCACATCGTATCCAGATCTGTCCAAGTAACGGATGATTCCATGGGTATGTGATTTCTGAATAACTTTCGTGAATGACCTTCTGTATATAATCAAGCACCGGGGTTACGTATTTGGGAGGAATCCGGTGATACCAGAACTGATAAACTTCTTCAGGAGACATCTCTTGTGACACACCAAGAAGAGTACACATTGTAGGATTTGGGTGCAGCCGGGGAGCTTTAACGTCATCCATCTCAAGCGTCCAGATACCGATCTGTGCGCCACGAAGAATTTCGTCCATCTCCAGCTGATAATCCAGACGGGATTTGGAGGCAACAACCTCCAGGCGCATCTGCTCATTCTTATGATCTTTGATCATGGTTCCGACATATTTTCCAAGAAGGGACAGCAGGCGGTGGATCAGGCTGGATTTCTCCATATCCGGATTATCTACGCCAACGAAACCAATCAGCTTTTCGTGTACAGAAATAGGAAAGGCGATCAGGGTAGAAACGTTCTGAACTTTTAACAGTTCATATTCCAGAGGCATAGATTCACGGTAAGCCTCCAGATCTTCGATCAGAATATTTTCACCATGAAGAAAAACCTCGATCCATTTTGGCATGCTTTCAAAAGGAATATCATGCAGATTCCGGATCTGCGGGGTGACTCCTGCGGCGCACCACTCATAAGTATTGGTAGAAGTATGATTTTCACTGGTTTCAAATACATAAGCACGGTCGGCGTCTGTAAATTCTCCGATCGATTTGAGCATAAAATTGATACCGTCAGCCAGATCCTCTGCTTCATGAAGCAGGGAAATCTGATCTGTCATAAAACGTTCGGCTTTCAGCTCAGCATATAAAGTTGCATTATCCTTGTCATTATTCATAAGGAAGTCCCTCTCAAGTAAAGTGTAAAGTTTATAAAATTACTTTACCTTGTTTTTGCGAATTCGTCCACGAAAAATTTGAAATATAAACAAATTGTCTGGTGGTTTACAAAAAGAAGGAATGATTCTATAATTTCAATTAGACGAAAAAGATTTTGTCAGGAGATAACAGGAGGAAAATGAAATGGCTTGTACAACAATACTGGTTGGAAAAAAGGCATCGTATGACGGTTCTACGATGATCGCAAGGAATGATGATTCACCGTCAGGCGCTTATATGCCGAAAAAATTTGTGGTGATTCATCCGGAAGATCAGCCGAAGGTATATGAATCAGTGATTTCGCATGTGAAAATAGAATTACCGGAAAATCCGATGCGTTATACTGCCATGCCGAACGCAGTCAAGGGGGAAGGAATCTGGGCGGCAAGCGGGGTAAATGAAGCGCAGGTAGGAATGACGGCAACCGAAACGATCACATCCAATCCACGTGTGCTTGGAGCAGATCCGCTGGTTACATATCAGCCGAAGTCAGACGACCAGGAAGAAATTGCAGGTGGAATCGGGGAAGAGGACATTGTATATATCGTGCTTCCTTATATCCACAGCGCAAGAGAAGGCGTGCAGAGACTTGGAAGTATTCTCGAGAAATACGGTACTTATGAGATGAATGGGATTGCATTCGAGGATGTAAATGAGATCTGGTGGCTGGAAACAATCGGCGGACATCACTGGATTGCCAGAAAAGTGCCGGATGAGGTTTATGTGGTGATGCCGAACCAGCTTGGAATGGATGAATTTGATCTGGAAGATGCACTTGGTGAGCAGAAAAATTATATGTGTTCTCCGGATATGAAGGAATTCATTGAGAAATATCATCTGAACCCGTCCATGGATGGAACCTTAAATCCAAGAGATGCTTTTGGAAGCCATGATGACTCGGATCATGTATACAATACACCGAGAGCCTGGTTTATGGAACGTTGCCTGAATCCAAATTCATACAGCTGGGACGGACCGGATGCAGATTATACACCAGTATCCGATGATATTCCGTGGTGTATGGTTCCGGAAAAGAAGGTTACAGTAGAAGATGTAAAATATGTTCTGTCTTCACATTATCAGGGAACACCTTATGATCCGTATGGAGCTTACGGGGACAAATCAATGAATGGTGCTTATCGCTCCATTGGTATCAATCGAAATGATTTTATGTCTTTGATCCAGATGAGACCGGATCAGCCGGAAGATTCCCGCGCAATTGAATGGGTGGCATTTGCATCAAATGCATTTAATGTAATGGCTCCATTCTATGCAGATATTGATGAAACACCGGAATATTTTGCAAATACGACAGGGGAAGTTTCAACAGAGAACTTCTACTGGTCAAGCAGAATGATCGCTGCGATGGCAGATGCTTCTTATAAAAAGTCTATTTTCCATATTGAGCGTTACCAGGAACATGTGATGGCAAAGGCACATCAGATCATAAACCGGTATGATGACGATCTTACGAAAGAAAGTGATATAGCAAAGCGTATGCAGATCAAACGGGAAGCAAACCGGGAGATTGCGAAGATGGTGAAGAAGGAAACTTCGGATACACTGTCTAAGGTTTTGTACGAACTGAGCAATCAGATGAAGAATTCTTATGCGAGATCGGATGCATAAATAAAATACGAGTGGGAAAAGAAGAGGGCAGAAAAATAACTGGAACGGAATAGAAAATATGGGAATTACAATTAAAGATATTGCAAAAGAGTGCGGTGTATCGGTGGCAACGGTATCCATGGCATTGTCAGATAAGCCGTCACGGGTTTCGGAAAATACAAAAAAGAAAGTGCGGGAAATCGCCAAAAAACATAATTATCGTCCGAATAATGCAGCGGTCAGTCTTGCAAATAAGAAAAGCCGTCTGATAGGCATTGTTTTCAATGATTTGAGAAATACGCATATTTCTTCGCTTTTCATGGCGATTAACGGAGTGCTTGAAAAAAACGGATATTCTCTGGTATGTCACATTATAGAAGACGGTCAGACTATCGATACAGATATTATCCGTGATATTGCTGCGGATAATATCGGAGCACTAATCTGGTCAAAATCAATGGAAATGAATGATATGGAAAAACCTGATTTTTTGAAAAATGCGATGAGAAATCTTAGTATTCCGGTCATTACAATGGAAAAATATGGGTTTGACTGTCCAGGGGTAGATATTTTATTCGATTATGAAAAGGGCGGTTATATGGCAACCAGACATCTGATAGAATGCGGACACAGAAGAATTGGATGCGTGGCTGGAAAACAAAGTTTTCATGTTACGATGCAGCGCCTGAATGGATATAAAAAGGCACTGGAGGAAAGTGGAATTTCATATGATCCGGACTTAGTGTACTTTGGAGATTACACGATGGAAAGCGGTTATGAGGCGTTTTCGTATATACTGGGACAGAAAGTAACAGCGATTTTTTCGATGAATGATGAAATGGCATTTGGAATTTATCGAGCTGCAAGACTGTATGGTGTTTCAATTCCGGAAGATATTTCAATTATTGGATTTGATAATGTTCCGTTTGCGGATGTGATGCAGGTTCCGCTGACAACAATAGGGGTTCCTGTTATTGAAATGGGGAAAAAACTGGGCGAAAAAGTAGTTGAGCTGATTGATAATAAAGAAAAACTGAAAGAAAGAGAAGAAATTTTGTATACACCAAGGCTGTTGGTAAGAGGAAGTACAAAGTCGATTCCGCCGGTTACCGTTATTTAAAAATCTAAACCATATAAAACTATCTAAATCAAAACGCTTCAACATTTTGTTGAAGCGTTTTGATTTGTGCATTAACAACGAAAATGCATAAAATAGCAATGGAATATTGATATTTGTTTGTGAAAATGGTATGATAACCATGTCGAAAACGATAGGCAAGAATAAAAACAAGTTAAACGATTTAACACAAAGGAGGAGGAAAAGTGGAGAAGGAAACAATTATCGAACTCAAGAATATTCGGAAAGAGTTTCCTGGTGTAGTTGCTCTGGATAATGTAAATATGAAGATACGGGCTTCTGAAGTTCATGCACTTGTAGGAGAAAATGGAGCTGGAAAATCGACCTTAATGAAGATACTGTCCGGTACTTATTCAAACTACGGTGGATCCGTAATCTGCAAAGGTGAAGAGATTCATATGAAATGTGAAAAGGATGCATTTAAATATGGAATTTCTATTGTAGCGCAGGAATTGAACTATGTTTCAGAATTAAGCATTGCAGAAAATCTGTTTCTGGGACGTGAGCCGAAAAAAGGAAAAGTCTTTGTGAATAAAGCAGAACGACTAAAGGAAACCCAGAGATTACTTGATGAAATGGGACTTGATTATAATCCGAGGGAAAAGATGGGAAATCTAAATGTGGCACAGCGTCAGATGATAGAAATCCTGAAATCTTTATCGCGGGACAGCAGAGTGATCATCATGGATGAACCTACATCTGCACTTACCTCAAAAGAGTCAGAGATTCTTTTTAGTAAGGTAAATGAATTAAAGCAAAAAGGAATTGCGTTTATTTTCATATCACACCGACTGGAAGAGGTCTTTGAACTGTGTGACAGCTATACTGTATTAAGAGATGGAAAATGGATTGCATCTGGAGATATCAAAGATGTAGATACAGATAAACTGATTGCAATGATGGTGGGACGTGATATCAAGGATATTTACCCTCCGATACCGCAAATCGGAAAAGACATTCGCCTTGAAGTAAAGAATTTAGGAAGAAAGGATGTGTTTCAGAAAGTATCTTTTCAGGTTCATAAAGGAGAAATCTTTGGTTTGGCAGGAATGGTAGGTGCAGGACGAAGCGAGATTGTTGAAACTCTTTTTTGGCTTGCAAGGGCAAATGAAGGGGAAATCATCCTGGATGGAAAGCCGATAAAAATTCGATCTGTAAAAGATGCAATCCAAAATGGAATCGCAATGGTAACAGAGGACAGAAGAACTTATGGATTTGTCGGTGTCAGATCAATCAGTGATAATATCATTCTTCCAAATGGAGATTTATTTGCAAAAGGTGGCATTTGGGATAAGAAAAAAGTACAGCAGAAAGTTGCAAAAATCTGTAAAAGATTATCTGTAAAAGCACCAGATGCAAATACATTGGTTGGAAATTTAAGTGGTGGAAACCAGCAGAAAGTAGTACTTGCAAAATGGCTGGTAAGAAATATCAAACTTCTGATCCTGGATGAACCTACCAGAGGAATTGATGTAGGTGCAAAGCAGGAAATATATTCTCTGATAACAGAATTTGCAGAACAGGGACTGGCAATCATCCTGATTTCATCTGATATGCCGGAAGTACTGTCAATGAGTCACAGAGTTGGCATTGTCGGCGGAGGAAAAATGCTTGGAATTCTGGATCGGAATGAAATTTCACAAAATAAGATTATGAAGATGATAGTGGAGGCAAAAGACGATGAATAAGAAAAAAGCATTATCTTCAGGTGAGCTTTACAGAAAGTACGGAATCGTAATTATTATGATCATTCTGTTTGTTGCATCGGCAGTGATCAATCACAACTTTCTGAAACCTCAGAACCTGCTCAATATTTTAAAACAGATTTCAGTTGTAACAATTATAGCATGTGGTGAAACAATGCTGATCGTATCAGGAATGATTGATTTGTCAGCAGGTTTCCTGTGTACGACATCAGCCTGTGTATCGGCCGGAGTTCTTGCATCAACAGGACATTTATCACTGGCTCTTCTAGTAGGAATTGTAATAGGATGCGTATGTGGATGGATTAATGGTTTTCTGATCACCTATTATAAGCTTCAGCCATTTATTGCAACACTGGCAATGACTTATGTATTAAAGGGTATTGTTCAGATATACACCAACGGTCAGACAATTGGGGGTGTGAACAAAGCGAGATTTTTAGGACATGGCTCTATTTTGGGGATTCCGGTTCCGGTTCTCATTATGCTCCTTTCTGTAATTGTGATCGCTGTTCTGATGAAATCAACAAAGTTTGGAACTTATATTTATGCGATCGGTGGAAATGAGCAGGCAACAATTGCATCCGGAATCAATACAAACAGAACGAAACGTCTGATCTTTACACTTAGTGGTGCACTTACAGGACTTGCGGGTGTAGTACTGATGGCAAGACTGATGGCAGGTATGCCGTCTGTTGGTGAGGGATATGAATTTGATGCGATCACTGCAGTTATTGTTGGTGGAACCAGTTTCCTTGGTGGAATCGGAACGGTTACAGGAGCGCTGATCGGTTCAATTATTGTAGGTCTTATCAACAACATTCTGAACCTGCTTCATGTATCAACACAGTATCAGTTAATTGTAAAAGGTCTTTTAATTGCAATCGCAGTTATTATCGATATTAAGACAAAAGAAAACAAAAAGAGTAAATAAGTAAAAGGAGAAGGAAAATGAAAAAGAGATTACTTTCAATTTTAATGGTAACAGCAATGTGTGCAACAATGGTGGTCGGCTGTGGAACAGCAGATGATACAAAGGACAGCAGTAGTTCTTCAAAAGGGAAAAGCGATTATCTGGTAGGATTTGCAAATAACAGTGATACATATAACTATTGTGCAAAGTTCAGATCTTATCTGAAAGATGCCACAGAAGCAAAAGGAATTTCAATCACAGTAACAGATGCAGGCGGTGATACAAATGTTCAGAATGGACAGATCGATGATTTTATTGTGCAGAATGCAAATGTTGTATCTGCAATCAGTAATGACCTTGACGGTTCAATTCCGGCACTTGAGGCAGCAAAAGATGCAGGACTTCCGTATGTATCATTCCTTACTTCTGTATCTGGTGGAGACGACTATGACGGATATATTTATGTGGGTTCGCCAAATGAAGATGCAGGAAAAGCACAGGGTGAGTATCTGTGTGATGCATTCCCGGATGGAGCTTCAATCTTGTATTTTACCGGTGCACCAAATGATCAGCAGTATGTCGATCGTAAAAAAGGACTGGAAGAAGCACTTAAGAAAAATCCAAATATCAAAATCCTTGATGAATATAACGTAGAAAATTCAAAAGACCTTGGTATGAGTACTGCAGAAGACAGTCTTCTTTCTTATGACAAGATTGATGCAATTGTATGCCAAAACGATGATGGAGCACTTGGTGTTGTAGAGGCGCTTAAATCAGCAGGAAAACTTGACAGTATTCAGGTACTTGGAATTGACGGAAGTGATGATGCTCTGCAGTCAATTCAGGATGGAGAAATGACAATGACTGCACTTCAGGATGCAAAGGCACAGGCAGAAGCAGGAGCAGATATTTTTGAAAAACTGAAAAAAGGAACAGATCCGGCAGATATCGAAGATGTCAATATTCCATTTAAAATTGTAACAAAAGATAATGTAGCAGATTATTTAAGTAAATAATAAAGAATGAAATTCTCCCCTTGTTAGATGTGATGGCACAAAAGGCAAGGGGAGTGCTGTAAAGGGGACTACTATGGAAAAATACAGGAATAAAGATCTTCCCGTAGAAGAGAGAGTGGAGGATCTGCTGGACAGAATGACTTTTGAAGAGAAAATTGACCAGATTACATGTCTGGTAACTATTGCTGATGATATTCCGGAGTTTGAAAATTATATACCGAATGGCATTGGAAATGTAGGTGCATTTACAGTAGCAGATACGGTAGAGCCAATTGTGGAATATGCGGATAAGTTGCAGAAATATCTGGTAAATCATACACGTCTTGGAATACCGGCACTGATTCACTGTGAGGCGAGTGCTGGGGCACAGTTTACGGAGGCGGATGTATTTCCGAGTGCAATAGCGCAGGCGTCAACGTTTGATACGGAAGTGGTTGGCGAAATGACAGATATTATTCGCAAACAAATGTATTATGTTGGGTTCAGACAGGCACTTTCACCGGTAGTAGATATTACAAGAGATCCGAGATGGGGACGTATTACTGAGACATACGGGGAAGATGCAGCACTTACATCAGCCATGGCATCTGCCTTTGTAAAAGGAATTCAGGGAGATGAGCTGAAAGAAGGGGTTTTGGCGACTGCAAAACATTTTGCAGGTCACGGTATCACAGAGGGCGGTCTTAATATGGGGCGTAATATTGTTTCAGAAAGAGATATGCGGGAGATACACTGTAAGCCGTTTCAATGCGCGATCACGGAAGCAGGACTGAAAAGTGTAATGAATTCCTATTGCTCAGTGAATGGAGAACCGGTTGTAGGATCAAAGAAGATGTTGACAGATATTCTGCGTGGAGAAATGGGATTTCAGGGTTTTGTGGTTTCTGATTATTTGTCACTTGACCGCCTGGTGGATCCGTTTGCTGTCGCTGAGAATTTTGAAGAGGCCGGAATTCGTGCAATCCAGGCTGGATTAGATGTAGAGTATCCAAGATCAAAAGGATTCAGCTATAAAATGAAAGAGTCGATTGAAAGCGGTAGACTCTCTATGGATATAATAGATCAGGCAGTACGGCGTGTTTTGACACAGAAATTTGAACTTGGTTTATTTGAGAATCCTTATCCGGATCTTGAAAAACTGAAAAAATATCTTCATCTTAAATCAGCAGATGAACTGAATGAAAAAATTGCAGCAGAAAGTTTTACACTGCTTAAAAATGAAAATAAAACACTTCCACTTTCTAAGAAAATTAAGAAAATCGCGGTAATAGGGCCTCATGCGGATAATATTCGAAGTCTTTTTGGTACATTTTCTTATCCGGCTGTACTTGATATGACCATGTCGAGAGAAGAAGATGGGCAGGAATTTGAAGAGCCAGGACTGATTATTTATGATGTTGAACAGAAATATAAAGGTGAGATTCGAGAAGTATCACCACGGGTAAATCGTAAGATTCAAAAGGAATTTCCAAACTCGAGAACATTATGTGCAGCATTGAAGGAATATCTTCCAGAAGCGGAAGTGGTTTATGCACAGGGAATTAACTGCTCTGGAGACAATACAGGTGGCATGGAAGAAGCACTACAGGTGGCAGCAGGGGCAGATGTGATTCTTTTGACTATTGGTGGAAAAAATGGATGGGGCGTAACTTCAACGGTTGGAGAAGGTATAGATTCTACGGATATTGATCTGCCGGGACGACAGGAAGAATTTGCAAGAAGGGTTTATGATCTGCATAAAAAGACAGTGGTTCTTCATTATGATGGCAGACCGCTTTCAAATGAATTTGTGGCATCACATTTTGATGCGATTATGGAAGTATGGCAGCCGGGAGAATATGGCAGTCAGGCACTGTGCAAGGTATTGTTTGGTGAACAGTCACCATCAGGACACCTTCCGGTTACAGTAGCAAGAAATGTAGGACAGCTTCCAGTATACTATGGTCTTCCAAGAGGAAGCGGATATGTATCAGCCGGACATACAGGGATGATTCGCAATAAAAATGGTTATATCAATGATACGGCAGAACCGCTGTATTATTTTGGACACGGTCTAAGTTATACAGAATTTACCTATTCAGATTTGCAGACGGATAAGAAAAACATAAATCCGGATGATACAGTGAAAGTTACTTTTACAGTGAAAAACACAGGAGAATATGATGGCGCGGAAGTCGCACAATTATATTTTTCAGACAAGGTTGCATCAATGGTAAGACCAACAAAGGAACTGGCAGGCTTTGTAAGAATATTCCTGAAAAAAGGGGAAAAGAAGAAAGTTGTATTTGAAATAAAGGTGTCACAATTCGCCTTCCTTGACGAAGAAATGAAGTGGAAAGTAGAAAAGGGTGAAATTGAACTTCTGGTAGGAGCTTCTTGCGAAGATATTCGACTTTCTGATATAGTCAGCATTTCAGAAGATGATTATATTGATGGAAAAACACGGGGATTTTACGCAAAAGCAGTTGTTTGTTAAGAAAGGCTGTGAGTATGAAATTTACAGAAGGATATTGGGAAAAAAATGAAAGAGCCAATGCTTTGTATGCTGTGCAGGCCGGTTATGCAGAAAAAATAGCGGCTGGTATGCGTGTGATTGCAACGTTTAAACCAATCCTGGGAAGAGCGGATGAACTGGATGTCGGTACAATGGTAATGGAATTTACTGCAGCCGGAAAAGATCGGATTCAGGTGACATACACACATTTTCTAGGGTATAAAAACAGAGAGCCACGATTTGAACTTTTTCTGGAACATCAGGAAGCGGAAGTTATAATTTCTGAGGAGGAAGCTGTATTAAAAAATGGAAAAATGACGGTTCGGGTAGGACTGAAAGAATTTTATATCCGATTTGAGAGAAACGGGAAACTTCTTACCGGTGCAGCTTTTAAAAATGTCGGTTATATGCGCTACAACAGAGGGTATGCAACAAAATATCCAGAAGAAGAGTATATGGCAGAAACCGGGGAACCGTATATGTTAAATGAGTTGCTTTTAACAGCAGGAACGAACGTATATGGATTGGGAGAACGTTTTACAGCATTTGTTAAAAACGGACAGCAGATTGACTGCTGGAATGAAGATGGAGGAACAGCTTCGCAGATCAGCTATAAAAATATTCCATTTTATATCACCAACAGAGGTTATGGCGTTTTTGTTGATCATACTTCCAATGTTTCATTTGAAGTTGCCAGTGAGAAAGTAGAATATGTAGGGTTTTCGGTAAAAGGAGAAGAACTTCGTTATTATGTAATCGGCGGGGATGATATGAAAGAAATTATTCGGAATTATACGGATATGACAGGAAAACCGGCACTTCTTCCAGCGTGGTCTTTCGGTTTGTGGCTGAGTACTTCATTTACAACAGACTATGATGAAAAGACAGCAACAGAGTTTATTGAAGGAATGGAAAAAAGAGATCTTCCGCTGGAAGTGTTTCATTTTGACTGTTTCTGGATGAAAGCATTACACTGGTGCGATTTTGAATGGAACAATAAAATTTTTCCGGAACCGGCAGAAATGCTGAAACGTTATAAAGAAAGAGGACTGAAAATCTGTGTATGGATCAATCCGTATATTGCTCAGAATTCTACACTATTTGCAGAGGGAAAAGAAAAAGGATATTTTCTTTTAAGAAAAGATGGGTTCGGAATCAAGCAGGTAGACAACTGGCAGCCGGGAATGGCAATCGTGGATTTTACGAATCCGGAAGCTGTAAAATGGTATCAAAGTAAATTAAAAATATTACTTGATATGGGAGTAGACTGCTTTAAAACAGATTTTGGAGAACGAATTCCGATAGACGTAGAGTATCATGATGGAAGCAATCCATGGGGAATGCATAATTATTATACATTTTTGTATAATCGGGCAGTATTTGAGCTTTTAAAAAGAGAACGTGGCGAGAAAGATGCAGTTGTGTTTGCGAGAAGTGCGACAGCAGGCGGACAGCAATTCCCGGTTCACTGGGGTGGTGACTGCACAGGTACATTTGAGTCAATGGCAGAATCTTTAAGAGGAGGCCTTTCTCTTACTCTTTCGGGATTTTCTTATTGGAGTCACGATATTGGGGGATTTGAAGAAGCTGCCAATCCTACGGTATATAAAAGATGGCTGCAGTTTGGAATTTTATCTACTCACAGCAGACTGCATGGTTCCAAGAGTTACCGGGTTCCGTGGACGTTCGATGAAGAGGCAGTTGAGGTGTGTCGGAAGTTTACAAAATTAAAACTTCGTCTGATGCCGTATATCTACGAAGCGGCTGTACGGTCAAATAAACTTGGAATACCTGTTATGAGACCAATGATCATGGAATTTGAAAAAGACCCTGCAGTGCGATATCTGGATCAACAGTATATGCTTGGGGAGCAGATTTTGGTTGCACCGATTTTCAATGAAGAGGGTATTGGTGAGTATTACCTTCCGAAGGGAAGATGGACACATTTGCTCAGCGGAGAAGAAAAAGAAGGTGGACGCTGGTATACAGAAGTGTATGGATTTGATTCTCTGCCGTTGTTTGTCCGTGAGAACACGCTTCTTCCAATTGGTAATAATGAAAAAACGGCAACATATCATTACCCGGAACAGTTACAGATTCTGGTATATCCACTAGAAGAAGACAAGATTGCGGAATGTATTGTTCCAGATGAAAAAGGAAATGAGGTTCTGGATATTACTGCCAGATATAAGGATGAAAAAATTGTTCTGTGCAGTTCAGGGGAAAATGAAGAAATTACATATCTTTTGGTAAATGTTCATGATGTAAAAGAGGTTTGCGGAGCAGAATGGAAAAACACAGAACGCGGAACAGTGATATATCCGAAATGTGATATTGTTGAAATTGTTTTTAGAAAATAAAGAGCAACATGAAAAGGCAGAGATTTTAACAGAATGAAATCTCTGCCTTTTTTGATAGAAAATAATAAATAATATTCATGTTTTCTTCAAAATCGCATATAATGTAATGATAATAAAGCGGAAGGATAGTTGTAAAAAAATGGAACAGTATACGGTCCAGATTTATTTGGTTATATTAGTGATGTTGGTCATGAGCGTTATGATTGAAAGAAATGACCTGATTGAAAGACAGAAGAAAAGAGAATTTTTGCGTTTCTGGTAGGTGGACATGCACTGATTGAAATTTTATCCGTATATTTCGGATAGATTTATTATATTGATGCGCAGAGCAATTATCATCATGAAAGATTTTATTGGGCATATATTGCTTTTTATCTCGGCTGTAGTTTATATTTTGTTGTTCAGGCATGGAAGTTCGGAGGGAGATATCAGAACAGTAATCGTATTGTATTGGGAACGATACTCTTTTCTTAATCTCTGGTGTTATGTTTGGGATGATAAGCAGTAAGGTACGGACGGATTATATTTGCCTGGCGATGGTTATATTTATTATAGCAGTATTATCGTGAAGACAGATGTAATAATAGGACTTATGAACAGACAGAGCTATGAGGGAAGGATTCCGTATGTATCTGTCGGCTACAGCAGATTTAATCCGGATAAGAATGATTGTGAAAGCTGTGTAAAAAAAGCGGATTTACAGATGTATGAGTGGAAGCAGAGGAGTAAAGAGGAGCGAAAAAACAGTTGATTTTTATTTCATGTTAAAAATAAGAAAAAAGTTGATAAAAAATTAATTTTATAAACAGAAAGGTTTGAATTTTGTAGACTAAGGTATTATAATAGCGTAGGAAGTTGAAAACTTCTTAATCAAATTCAAACAAAAGGCAGGTGAACAGAATGGACAGTTGTGATAGTCATGGGCGAAGTATATACGCAGGATGGGAAAATGGCAGCAGTTCATTCTGTTTGTTCGTATAGCATTTCTTATCCTGTTTTCCCGTATTGACATTCATAATTGAATATTGGATGAAAGACAGAAATGTGGAGAATTTTAGACTTTGATTCTGCATGTTTTTGTGCTGGAAAAGGATAAGGAGGGCGAAAGTTATGGAAAATACACAGGATTATCAGGACTACCAGGACTACAGAGCTGAGATCCTGGGCATTGTAAGAAGCAATGCCTCTCCGGGAATTATGAGAAACAAACTGGAAGACTACCATGAGAATGACCTTGCAGATGTATTCCCGGATCTCTCCGTTGCAGAGCGGCGGAAATTGTGCCGGATTCTGAATCTGGACATGCTTGCGGATATCTTCGAGTATATCGATGAAAAGCAGGCTGCTGAATATCTGGATGAGATGGATGTGCGGAAAGCAGCAGCAATTCTTTCCAGAATGGAAACAGATGCGGTTGTAGATGTACTGCGGATGATTCCAAAAGAAAAGAGAGCTCTTTTGCTAGAGCTGATGGATGATGAAGCCAGAAAAGATATGGCAGTTATTGCTGCATTCGATGATGAAGAGATCGGTTCAAGAATGACCACGAATTACATTGAGATCAGAGAAAATCTTACTGTAAAGCAGGCGATGACCGAACTTGTCAGTCAGGCAGCAAAAAATGACAATATTTCTACAATTTTTATGGTGACAGCGGATCACACCTTCTACGGTGCGATGGATCTGAAGGATCTGATCACGGCAAGACAGGATACACGTCTTGAGGATCTGATCGTGACATCATATCCATATGTATACGGTCACGAGCTGATCGATGACTGTATCGAAAAATTGAAAGATTATTCGGAAAATTCTATTCCGATCCTGGATAACGATAATAAACTTCTCGGTGTTATCACATCTCAGAGCATTGTAGATCTGGTCGATGATGAGATGGGTGAAGATTATGCGATGTTCGCTGGTCTGACTGCAGAAGAAGATTTGAAAGAGCCACTCAAAGAGAGCATGAAAAAACGTCTCCCTTGGCTGCTTGTTCTGCTGGCACTGGGAACAGTTGTATCTTCTGTTGTAGGTGTATTTGAGCAGGTAGTAAGCCAGCTGACGATCATTATGTGTTTCCAGTCACTGATCCTGGACATGGCAGGTAACGTCGGTACCCAGTCACTGGCGGTAACGATCCGTGTTCTGATGGATGAATCACTGACAGGAAAGCAGAAAGTAGAACTGGTATTCAAAGAGATGCGGATCGCATTTTCAAATGGTGCGATTCTTGGAATTTTATCATTCCTCGTATTAGGACTTTATATTGCACTTTTCAAAGGAAAGACCTGGACATTCGCGTATGCGGTATCCGGCTGTATCGGTCTGTCTCTGATGGTGGCAATGGTAATTTCTGGTGCGGTGGGTACACTGATTCCTCTGTTCTTCAAGAAGATCAATATCGACCCGGCGGTAGCATCCGGACCACTTATTACGACCATCAACGACCTTGTTGCAGTTGTAGCTTACTATGGACTGTGTGGTATTCTGCTGATCGGAGTGCTTCATCTGGCGGGATAATTATAAAAGAGAGTAAAACGAAGTGCGTGTAGGATATAAATGCTTTTACTGAATAAAACGGTAAAGACAGTACAGTATCCCACATGCATTTCTTTTATAGAAAATAAAAATAAAAAAATAGATAGAAACTATAGGAATGATTATCTATAGAGAAAAACAATTTGAAAATTAAAATATCTGGTGCTAGAATGTAAAAAGCATGTCGGAATAATATCAGAGATATGTTAAAGGGAGGAACATTATGAAAAAAATGAAAAAATTTGCAGCTCTTCTCCTTGCAGTATCAATGGCAGCAGGTATGGTAGCCTGTGGAAGCTCAGATAAAAAGGAAGAGACTACAAAAAAAGAAGAAACCAAGAAAGACGACAAAGAGACAAAGAAACTGGAAGGAACTCTGAAGGTTGTTACAACAGGGGATGCTTATCAGCCTTTATTTGATAAGTTTACAGAAGAAGTAGGACCGAAGGTAGAATTCATTTCCATGTCTTCAGGAGAAGTTTTATCAAAGCTTAAAGCAGAAGGCGGAACACCTGCAGCTGACCTGTGGTTCGGGGGCGGAATCGATGCATTTATGGATGCAAAAGATAATGACCTTCTTGAAAAAGTAGATTTTGATGCAGCTGATGAACTTGCACCGGAATTCAAAGACAGTGATAATTACTGGTTCTCAAAAGGTGTTACTGTTGTAGGATTTATTGTTAACAATGATATTTTAAAAGAAAAAGGACTTGAAGCTCCTAAATCATGGGATGACCTTACAAAAGAAGAATATCAGGGAGAAGTCCTGATGTCTAACCCGGCTATTTCAGGAACAAACTACGCAGTAGTAAACGCTCTTCTTCAGACAAAGGGAGACGAAGAAGGTTGGAAGTATTTTGAAGCTCTTAACAAGAACGTAGATTACTATTCAAAACGTGGTTCAGATCCAAGTACGAAGACAGCAGCTGGTGAAGTTGGTATTGGTATCACATATATCAATGGTACACTGGATGAACTGAAAGAACAGGCAGATGTTGATGTAATCTATCCTTCAGACGGAATGCCATACGTTCCGGAAGGCGTTGCAGCATTTGCAAATGCAGACAATACAGAAGCTGCAAAAGCATTTATCAAATGGTTCTTCTCTGATGATGAGAACATGAAGATGATGGCTGAAATTGACAAGAACAATACCTGTCTTTTGGTAAAACCAAGTCTGAAAGGACTTGAACTGAACTTTGACAAGGATCAGCTTATGAAAGAAGATCTTTCTCTGTTCGGATCAAAGAGAACAGAGATCCTTGACAAATGGAGCACTCTGATGGGAGATAAAGGTGAAGAATAGAAAACCTAGAGAAAAACGGGCATCATTTTATGATGCCCATTTTTATAATATATTGGATTATTTTATATTAGCAGTGCTGGTAGCAGGTGTGTTGATCTTTATTCTGTATCCGCTTCTTTGCATGATCAGACAGAGTTTTGTGGGAGAAGAGGGATTTTCGACAGAAGTTTACAAGAGCATCTTCAGTGCCAATCTGCAGCTTGTAAAAAACAGTGTTTTTGTAGGTGTTTTATCCGCATTCTTTTCAACAATTCTGGGGCTGCTTGTATCAATCTGTGTATGGACAGCAGGGAAGAAACTGGACAAATTTCTGGAAGCGATTTTGCTGATCAGCATGGTTTCGCCGCCGTTTATTGCTTCGCTCGCTTATATCCAGCTTTTCGGAAGAAACGGTCTGATCACAAAAGGAGTGTTCGGACTTTCGCTGAACCCGTATGGATGGCTTGGTGTTGTTGTAATGCAGACGTTATTCTTTTCTTCATTAAATGCACTGATGATTATCGGAATGCTGAGGAAAATGGATATGTCGCTCGTAAGGGCATCTTTTGACCTTGGAGCATCCTCCGGGTATACATTGTGGAGAATTGTTGTACCACTGTTAAAACCGGTACTACTCAGCTGCTTTTTGCTTTCGTTTATCCGGTCGATTGCTGATTTTGGAACGCCTGTTGTGATAGGTGGACGTTTTGAAACAGTTTCGACGGAAATTTATATGCAGGTAATCGGATATTCCAGACTGGATAAGAGTGCGGCACTTAATGTACTGCTTCTGATCCCGACGATTCTTGTTTTTATCCTGTACCGCTATCTAATGCAGAAAAATGAAAAAGTCATCAGCGGAAACAGTAATAAGACGGTAGAAGCGGGAGATACATTCCGGGTTCGTGGGCTGTCAGCAGTGATTGTATGGCTGGGCGCAGGTATCTTTTTTGTAATGATGGCGCTTGAATACGGATCCATTTTTCTAAACAGTTTCAGTAGAAATTTACGTGGGAAAATCACATTTACAACGATGTATCTGGACGCACTTCTGGAACGGAATATGGATACATTTATCCGAAGTGTGGAATATGCGCTTATTGTAGCAATAGTTGGCAGTCTGATTGGTATTTTACTTTCGTATTATATTGAAAGACGAAAGATAAAATTTGGCGGAGTACTGGACTTTATTATTACACTTCCGTATATGCTTCCAGGAAGTTGTTTTGGAATCGGATATATTCTGGCATTTAATCATGAACCGTTAAAACTTACCGGAACAGCGGTCATTGTTATCTTGAATATGATCTATAAACAGATGTCAATTACAACGAAGGCTTCGGCATCCTCCCTTTTACAGATCAGTACAGAGCTTGATGCAGCAGCGCGGGATCTTGGAGCGAATAAATTTCTGGTAATGAAAGATGTCATTCTTCCGAATGTAAAGCAGGCATTTGCAACGGGATTTATCAATAATTTTACAAGTGCGATGGTTACGGCAGGAGCAGTTATTTTCCTGGTGACACCGGGACAGAAGATTGCAGTATTTACATTATTTGATTGCATTAACACAGGTCGGTATGGAGAAGCATCTATGATTGCGACATTTATTATTGTGATCACAATTTCAGTGAATGTGCTGTTTTCGATAATTGTTGCATGGAAAGGGAAAAAGAAACGTGTATTTAGAACTGAAAAACATAAGTAAAAGTTTTGGTGAAAAAGAAGTAGTAAAAGATTTATCACTCTCCCTTCCAAAGGGAGAACTGTTGTGTCTTCTGGGAGCATCCGGCTGTGGAAAAACGACAACACTCAAAATGATAAGTGGATTTTTAAAAACAGATAAAGGGCAGATCCTGGTTGATGGCCAGGATATCACCACACTGGCTCCGGAGAAACGTCCGGTATCGACTGTTTTTCAGTCTTATGCATTATTTCCACATATGAGTGTTCTGGAAAATGTGATCTATGGTCTGAAGTTTCGTGGCATCCGAAAAAAAGAAGCCAGAGAAATGGGTATGGAATATCTGAAAATCGTAGATATGGAAGAATATGCCGGGGCATCGATCGGGGAAATTTCCGGAGGACAGCAGCAGAGAGTAGCACTGGTCAGATCTCTGATCACAAAACCGAAGGTGCTTCTTCTGGATGAACCGCTTAGTAATCTGGATGCGAAACTCCGGGTAAAAATGAGAGAAGAAATCCGTGAAATCCAGAAGAAATATGAAATTACAATGGTTTTTGTAACGCATGATCAGGAAGAGGCAATGGTACTTGGAGATCAGATCGCTATTATGGATCAGGGAAAGTTGGTTCAGATTGGAAAGCCGGAAGAAGTGTATCTGCATCCACAGAATGATTTTGCAAGAGATTTCCTTGGAATATCCAACCGTTTTACTGATATCCATGGAAATACAATATGCTGCAGACCGGAGGAACTGGAATTTGCAGCAGAAGGTTCTGTGAAAGGAATTGTAAGACAGGAAGAATTTCTTGGGTTTTACAGACAGTATTATGTTGAAACAATGAATCATGAACATATTATTGTACGGACAGACAGAAATATAAAAGTAGAAGAAGGCAAAGGAGTGCAACTTCGGGTGAAATAAAAAAGACACTGTGCAAGGTGACAATATCAGTTTGATATGCTACCCTGCATAGTGCCTTTTTTATTTTGAGGAATGACCGGTCAAATGTGCATCATCCCTGACATCACACAACCTCCTGCAGCACCGGCATTTTTCAGTTCGTGCAGTTGTGCTTCATCAATTTTGATTCCGCCAATGCCATAAACCGGAATCTGCACAGCTTGGCATACATTCTGCAGAAATGGAAGTCCCCGTGGCGGGAGCCCTTTCTTGCAGTCGGTAACATAAATATGTCCTGCTGTGAGATAGGAAGTTCCCAGCTTTTCCGCTTCGACTGCTTCAGAAACAGAATGGATGGAAGTTCCAACTGTATGAAAATCGGAAACCACTTTCGGATTTTCAAGCAAAAGTGGAAGTGGTAAATGTAGCTTGTCGCAGCCGAGTTCTCTCGCAACGGCTGGATAAAAATGCGGAATAAACGGAACTTTAAACTGTTCACAGATTTCCTTCACCTGCCGGGCAAGAGAAAAATATTCCTCTTCCGGCAGATCTTTTTCACGCAGGATCAGAGCTTTCGGATGCAGCTTGCAGACACGGGTAATCTGTTCTGTAAAAGGACGGGAACAGAGATGGCGGTTTGTTACGGCAATAAGATCTCTATACATAGATATAATCACTCATAACCGGTTGCATATTGTTGGAAAGAAGTGCCTGATAAACCTCATCTACGGAACGTCCGTCAGAAATCTCGAACTGGTCATCTCCCTTATCCTCAATATCATCCACATGGCTTCCGATTCCGGTGCTGACTCCGGCAGAGATTTTTGTTGCAGAAATCTGTACCAGATTGTCTCTTACACGCGCACATTCTCTTGTGGATACCGTAATGCTTGCAAATGGCATAAACAGACGATAAGCGCAGACTACCTGAAGGAGCTGTGGCTCATGGACGTCCATCGGATTGATCCGGTCGTTGTTGATGATCGGACGAAGTCTCGGACAGGAGAAGGCGATTTCGGCATGTGGGTATTTTCTCTGCAGGAGATAAGCATGGTATCCGGTTGCAAAGGCATCCTTGCGGAAATCATCAAGTCCGAGAAGTGCTCCGAATCCGACACCGCGCATGCCGCCCATCAGTGCACGTTCCTGGGCATTGACACGGTATGGGAAGATCCGTTTGTGTCCGGCAAGATGCAGGGTTTCATATTTGTCAGAATTGTAAGTCTCCTGGAATACGGTTACATAATCGGCACCGCACTCGTGGAGGAATGCGTATTCGTCCGAGTTGACCGGATAAATCTCAAGTCCGATGACTTTAAAATATTTACGGGCGATCTTGCAGGCATTTCCGATATATTCCACCGTGGATTTGCTACGGCTTTCACCGGTCAGGATCAGGATCTCCTGAAGACCTGTTTTGGCGATGGCTGCCATTTCTTTTTCAATTTCTTCCTCATTTAACTGTGCACGGTTGATCTTGTTGTGGCAGTTGAAACCACAGTAAATACAATAGTTTTCGCAGTAGTTTGCAATGTAGATCGGAGTAAACATGTAGACGCTGTTTCCGAAATGTTTTCGTGTCTCTGCCTGTGCAGCCTGTGCGATCTCCTCAAGAAGAGGAAGTGCGGCAGGTGAGAGAAGTGCAGCGAAATCCTCCGGTGTACGGATGTCATGCGCAATGGCGCGTCTTACGTCAGCTTCGGTATATTTTTCATAATCATAAGCGTTCATGGCACTTATGACCTGATCCATTACGTCAGATCCGATATCTTCCATTCCCGGAAGGTAAGTCATATGATCAATGCGGTTTTTCTTCTGGTCTTCCAGAATTTCTTCACTTAAAATACTTTCGTTGATATGTGAATTTTCCATTTTGACTGCCTCCTAATTCTCTAAGAATCCTGTCAGAGGTGAGGATGCGCTTGCGCCTCTTTCGATGGTGCGTCCCGGTCCGGAAAGATAAGCACTGCGTCCGGCTTCAATGGCTTTTTTGAAAGCTTCTGCCATGGCAGGAACATTTCCTGCAGTTGCGATAGCAGTATTTGCCATGACAGCGGAAGCACCCATTTCCATGGCTTCACAAGCCTGGGAAGGGCGACCGATTCCGGCATCAACGATGATCGGCAGATCGATCTCATCAATCAGGATCTGGATGAAATCCTTTGTGCTGAGCCCTTTGTTGGAACCGATTGGAGAGCCGAGCGGCATAATGCAGGCAGCTCCGGCATCAGCAAGTGCTCTTGCAGCATTCAGATCCGGGTACATATACGGCATGACAACAAAGCCTTCTTTTGCAAGGATTTCTGTTGCTTTGATGGTTTCGTAGTTGTCCGGAAGCAGGTATTTGGAATCATGAACGACTTCGATCTTTACAAAGTCGCCGCATCCGACTTCACGGGAAAGTCTGGCGATACGGACTGCCTCCTCAGCATTACGTGCACCGGATGTATTTGGAAGCAGGGTTACATTGTCCGGAATATAGTCCAGGATATTTGCAAGACCGCCTTCATTTGCGCGACGCAGGGCAAGTGTGATGATCTGAGCTTCTGCTTTTTCGATACAGGCTTTTACAAGATCCAGAGAAAATTTACCGGATCCGAGAATAAAACGGGAAGTGAATTCATGACCTCCCAGGATAAATTTATCTTCATTTGTACTCATAATAAAGTTCCTTCTTTCTTATATTTTTAAATTTCTTCTTCACCGAGGATCAGCCGCGTGATCATGTTGGCTTCATGTGCGGCACAGATGGCAACACGCGGCGCCATCAGTCCATGACCGTAAGTTGGTGCTGTCACGCCATCACCACACAGATAAAAGTTTTTCATGATCCGTTTTGTGATAATGGTATTGCTGCTTCCATAGCCGGCCATTCCGGTTGCGGATACGAGCTTTTTCTCTGGAAAATGTTCCAGAATTCCATTGACCAGCATTGCTTTGGCTTCCGGATTATCAAAAGCTTCGCAGACAATTGTGGCATCTGCAAATAATTCCTGCAGATTATCGTCCGTAACTTTTACACAGTCCGTGCGGATATCCAGATACGGATTGATCTTCAGAAGCAGGGATTTCAGGGCATCGGTCTTGTACATTCCGATATGCTCCATGAAATATTGCTGGCGGTTCAGATTGGTAATGTCAACTACGTCAAAATCAATCAGGTGAAGATGACCGACACCAATCCGTGCAAGCGCATAAGCAACATTAGAGCCAAGACCGCCAAGCCCTGCGATCGCTACATTTCCTGCCGAGAGAAGCTTCTGCGTCTCCGGTGAATGTCGCTCGTCAAGGGCGGTGTAGATTTCTTCTTTTGTAAGTGTATGATACATGATTTCTTAGCCTCCTCCTACAAAACTTACAACCTCCAGACGGTCCCCGTCTTTGAGCATGGTGTCAGAATAGCTGTATTTTGGTAAAATATCACCATTCATTTCAACGGCGATCCGTTTGATCTGATAATTGTTTTGTTCCAGATAATCCGCAACACTGAGCGGTCCGGTCAGAGTAACTTCTTTACCATTAACTGTAATCATGGAAAAACCTCCTTTCAAAACGGAAAAGTTCTTAAAAATGAAAAAAGAGTACACAAAGAATTACACCCGTGGTGGTGTACCCCTTCATGAACTCTCGCCCAATCTCAACTTTACCTTATTCATTTTCGTGTAAACCCTGGTTGAATGTGGAATTTCATGATGTTGGGGTCAAAAGGTATTTTGCCCCCTTTGATACCAGATTGCTACGTGCTTTGCCCTCTCGCAATCCTCAAAAACATTCGTAATCCGCTCATTTTTCTTTGAAAAATGGCTACTTACTCATGTTTTTGGCGGGTCAAGAGGTCAAAAATCCTCTTGCAAGCAAGCTTGCATCAGCTTTCTGACCTTTTGACCCTGGTATCATTTCATATTATTATAAGAAATCCTGTTTCTCAAATATCATCAGAGTATGCTGATGGTATTTGACGCCGTATATCAAAAAAAGAGAGATACCAATGTATCTCCCGTTATCATCAAAATATACGTTCCTACGTTGGCATTATCCAAATCAGGTATATGGGTCGAAGTTCTGAACTTCCTCTCAGCCTGTCAAACAAGCTCCCCGTTTCATTTACAAAATTCAGTATAGTTCGGTTGGGAAAAAATGTCAATATCAATATAAAAATATATCCGGTCATATTCTGGAGTCTCATATTCTGGAGTCAGATGCAGGTGTCACGGACAAATTGTATATTACAGGAATGCTTTCGAGAAGCGGTCATATGTTTTTGTAACGCGGAGTATGGAAAAATGCACAAAAAACAGAGCATACTCTAAAAAAATAGTGTAAACGTGCCGAAAATGCCGAAAATCCATTGACAAACGCCCTTTAAAGGGGTAAAACACCACTATGGCAATTTGATAAAAGCTTATCAAATTAAAATACTATATAAAACAATTTTTACTGGAAGAGAGAAAGAGAGGGATAAGTATGAATACATTAGTTATTGTACTGATTGCAGCCGTTTTACTTTGCTGTGCATATGTATTCTACGGACGCTGGCTTGCTAACAAATGGGGAATCGATCCAAAGGCAGAGACACCAGCAAAGAAATTCGCAGATGGAAAGGATTACGTTCCGACAGACGGCTGGACAGTATTCAGTCATCAGTTTTCGTCAATCGCAGGTGCAGGTCCTGTTACCGGCGCCATTCAGGCAGCTGTATTTGGATGGCTTCCTGTTTTACTGTGGGTACTGATCGGAGGCATTTTCTTTGGTGCGGTAACAGATTTCGGAGCTTTATATGCGAGTGTAAAAAATGACGGAAAGTCTATGGGACTTCTGATCGAGAAATACATTGGTAAATTCGGTAGAAAATTATTCTTGTTGTTCTGTTGGCTGTTCACACTTCTTGTTATCGCAGCATTTGCAGATATGGTTGCAGGTACATTCAATGCGTATACAGAAGTCGACGGAGCTTTAAAACTTGCAGATGCAGCAAAGACAAACGGAGCTGCAGGAACTATTTCCCTTTTATTCATTGCATTTGCAATGGTATTTGGTCTGGTGCAGAAAAAATTCCAGTTCCGCGGATGGAAAGAAACAGTTCTTGGTCTTGTACTTACAGTAGCAGCGCTTGCTCTTGGTATGCTTGCACCGATCACAGCAGGTAAAGATACTTGGACTTATATCACATTTGTATATATCTTCTTTGCAGCAGTACTTCCGATGTGGCTTTTAAAACAGCCTCGTGATGCAATGACGACTTATATGTTCATCGGAATGATCGCCGGAGCAGCACTTGGACTTTTAGTTGCACATCCGACAATGAACCTTCCTGTATTTACAGGATTCCACAACGACACATTAGGAGATATGTTCCCAATCCTGTTCGTTACGGTAGCTTGTGGTGCCGTTTCCGGATTCCACAGCCTGGTTTCATCCGGTACTTCCTCAAAGACAGTATCTAATGAAAAAGATATGCTGAAGGTTGGATATGGAGCCATGGTTCTGGAAAGTCTTCTTGCAGTCCTCGCACTTTGTGTAGCTGGTGCAGCTGCAGCAGCAGACGGAACACCGGCAGCAGGAACACCATTCCAGGTATTCTCAAGCGGTGTTGCAGGATTCTTTGAAATGTTCGGAGTTCCGGTTTATGTAGCACAGTGCTTCATGACCATGTGCGTATCTGCACTTGCACTCACCAGTCTGGATGCAGTAGCACGTATCGGACGTATGAGTTTCCAGGAACTCTTCAGTGTAGATGATATGGAACATGCAGAAGGATGGAGAAAATTCCTTTGCAATACCTACTTCTCAACAATCCTTACACTTGTATGTGCCTATGTTCTGACACGAATTGGATATGCAAATATCTGGCCATTGTTCGGATCAGCCAACCAGCTGCTTTCCGCTCTGGTACTTGTAACACTTTGCGTATTCCTGAAAGTGACAGGAAGAAGCAACAAAATGCTTTTCCCACCGCTTATTATCATGCTTTGCGTAACAGGAACCGCACTGGTAGAAAGAACAATCGGTCTTGTAAAAGCTTACCAGGCCGGCTCAGCAGTATTCCTTGTAGAAGGACTTCAGCTGATCATCGCAGTTCTGCTGATGGCACTCGGACTTGTTATTGTGATCAATTCTCTGAAGGCTTACTTTGGAGCTAAGAAAGAGTCTGAAGCTTAGGATTTATAAAATATGACGAAAAGGGATGGCTTGTCAAAATGATGGGCTGTCTCTTTTTTTGATTGACTTTTTTAAAAATTTGCCCTGAAATACTTAGGAAACAATCGGGATCAGCGGTGCACAGGGGAATATTTTAAATTATATTTTAGTAGAATCTCAGAACAGATCTGTCTATCAGAAGGATATTGAACAGGAATTCGGACTTCGTCCTTCTACGGCAACCAAAGCACTGAAATCGCTGAAGAAAAATGAACTGATGGGAAGTATGAAGGTGTCAAACGTCATTGCGAAGATGGCAATACCAAGCGTGATCAGCAGTCCGGTCAAGTCCGGAGATGCACTTCCTGCGAATATAACGTGCAAAGTGGAAAGAATCATTGCGGACACGCATATAATAGTCAGGTACAGGAAATAATTCATCTGAATAAATGTAAGAAAGAGAGGCTGTTTATGGAAGAGCGAGATGATCTGGAACAGATGGCATTTATACAGAAGTGGAATGACGGAAAGGCAGAACGGGAGAAAAAGCGAGAGCAGATGTGGAACGGGATTCTGGAGAAGGCTGGGATAAAGAAAGAAGAAAAGTAAAAAGGAAAATGATTTTTTAGAAAAAATGAAAAGAACTCAAATAGGAACTCAAAATTTAAGTTTCTGTTTGAGTTCTTTATTTGAGTTCCTTTAAGAAACTAAAAAAATATGCTATTATCTTAAAAGTAGAGAGAAGGAAGTAAAATTACAGCAGAAAATTTTTGAAGAACTAAAAAATCAAAGGGGAAGATTAGCGATGGTAAAAATAGATTTAATCACCGGTTTCTTAGGCTCCGGCAAGACAACGTTTATAAAAAAATATGCAAAATATCTTCTGGATAAAGGAATGAACATTGGCATCCTTGAGAATGATTTTGGTGCGGTAAATGTAGATATGCTTCTTTTGCGGGACCTGATGGGAGATAACTGTGAGCTTGAAATGATTTCCGGTGGGTGCGACAAAGAGACGCACAGGAGGCGCTTCCGGACGAAATTGATCGCAATGGGAATGTGCGGATATGACAGAGTAATTGTTGAACCGTCCGGGATTTATGATGTAGACGAATTTTTTGACGTTCTTCACGATGAACCACTGGATAAGTGGTATGAGATTGGCAATGTGATTACGATCGTTGACGCAAAACTGGAGCCGGAATTGTCAGAAGAAGCAGACTATCTGCTTGCGTCCGAGGCTGCAAATGCAGGAAGCATCATCCTCAGCAGGGCAGAAGAAGCAACAAAAGAACAGATTGAAAATACAATTGAACATTTGAACAGAGCGCTTGAACAGGTTCAGTGCAAGCGAAGGCTGGATCAGGAAATCATGAGAAAAGATGGAGCAGAGCTTTCGGAAGAGGATTTTGATAAGATCTTAAAGAACGGTTATGTTGCAGAAAATTATCGAAAGATGGAGCTGGATGAGAAAAAAGGTTTTGATTCGTTGTATTTTATGGAATTGAAAATTTCTGCAGATGAATTGAAGACGCAGGTTGCGAAGATGATGCAGGATCCGGAATGTGGCGGTATTTTCCGGGTGAAAGGATTCGTGAAAGATGATGCAGGAAGCTGGATGCAGCTGAATGCAACCGGTCATGAGATCAGTATGAAGCCGATCGGAGACGGGCAGGAGGTTGTGATCGTGATTGGGGAGCAGTTGAAGGAAGATTGTATACGGAAGTATCTGGAGAATTAGAAAATGTAAAAGAGCGCATCAAAAGCGATGTGATCCGGTCAGTATGCTGAAAACAGTTTTGTTTGTGTAATACAGCTGTTATTGTATCCATAAGCAACAGGACGCATGAAAAAACGAAAGTTTTTTCATGCGTCCTGTTAATTTATTGTTTTTGGTAAATGATATGTTTTATACGACCGCCATCCATAATGATGGTATCATTTTCAGCTTTTACATACATTACAAGATTTGCATCCATTCGGAAGATAATACTTCCTGATGCTGATTGGTAAAGTGTTGTTTTCCCATGACGACGCATATGGATTTCGCAGGTATTTTCAACTTTCACTAATTTCATGAAGGAATCGGTTTCATCGTTGTAATAGGTTCCCTCCTGGAAAAGTGCCGGATCTGCAGGTTTGGCAGGGGTCAATGTAAGTACACGACCAGGAAGCCGATAAAGGATTCCGTTATCTGTGAAGTAGATTTTTTCATCCAATGAACCAATGCGATAACCGCCATCCTCTTCTTTTACCAGTTCTGTGCGGCACCATTCTCTTTGCATATAGAAAGTACCGTTTTGCTCTGTGATATCAACAAACATTGGATCATCCGGAAGTGCTGTCAGGAATACACCGCTGTGAGCTGGTGCATTTTCATGTTCCGGCACGGCTGGTTCGGTACAATCCGGTAATCCGAGTACGATGCAGGCGGCTTTATCGGCAAGCTTAGACATTGCGTAAGTTGTGGTGTTACTGATCAGTACAAGCTCCAGTTCTTTTTCCGGAATGCAAATAATTTCACCACGGTATGCAGCATCGGCACCGCCATGACCGAATACATCCAGACCATGAAGCTTATGGGTGATCAGTCCGCCGCAGTATTCAGCCGTTTTGCCATTGCTGAGAAGGACAGGTTTCTTCATAAGCTCGATAATTTCAGGATCGATCACATTTGGATGAATGTACTCATCTAATACTTTGCAGAGATCGGAAGCACAGGTATTTACAGAGGTTGGTCCGTAAAGTGCATAGTTCAGTGGATTGTAGTAGAATGTATCATCACCTTCGTCCTGGTAAGAGTAAGTAAGATTCGGAACAATCTGTGTAAAGCTTTCGCGGACAAAAGAATGTGTCATTCCGAGTGGAGTGAAAATACGTTCTTTTACAAATTGTGGGAAGCTCATTTGCGACAGCTTTTCAACGATAAGTGCCAATAAATGGAAACCGGTGTTACTGTATAAATACTGTGACTGCGGTTCAAAGTTCAGCGATTTCTGAAGAGATATCGTTGTATTGATATCATCCATGTCAATCTGATCGTTGATCTTGATACCGCGTAAAAATAAGAGTTCCCATTGGTCGCGAAGTCCGCTGACATTATTCATCATCTGGCGGATCGTAATCGGTGTTTCAATGTTGATATATTCATCTAAATATTTTTTGATGTTGTCATCTAAATCAAGTTTTCCTTCTTTCCAGAGAAGAAGAATAGACATAACAGTAAATTCTTTGGAAATCGATGCGACATGGAAAATACTTTCTTTATGGATTTTTAATTTATTTTCAAGATTTCCATATCCAAAACATTTTTCGTAAAGAGTTTTACCGTGCTGGCGAATCAATACCTGAGCGCCAGGGCAAAGACCGCGATCCCACATACGGAAAAGCTGATCTAATTGTTCTGTCATATTTGAATTCATTACAAAAATACTCCTTCTGATAAACTATTTTTTTAGGATTTTTTCGAATGCATAAAGCCAGTTTTGCCTGCAAGCAGAGAAATCCGTTCATCTGAATAATTATGTTCTTTCATATCCAGCACTCCATTTTTGCAGCGTACAGCGACATCAGTTAGCAAATCAAAATATGCATCAATAATATATTTCATAATCGTGTTTTCCTTAATAAACTAATTGTGAAAAGTAAACTATTATAGTCGCTTCTTCATTTGATGTATTCAGGTAGTTATGTAAACAATTTTTAGGGATATAGAAACTGTCGCCCTCGTAGATCATATAAGTGCTGTTATCGATGCGGAGTTCTAATTCCCCTTTGAGGAGCAGGAGACTTTCGTCGTAATTACCATGTGAAATCATTTTCTCAGTCACCCAGGTGTTAGGCTTTAATCTCACAATGAGTCCGGTCATTTGTGCTTCTTGTGCGTTTGGAAGTTTAGAAGGTGTAAAAATAGAGTAGGAAACATCGATTTCCGGGATTTTCATTGGAATTCGGTTCTCTTTTCTCATCAAATAAGATTCCTTTGATTTCTTTCCTTCTTCAGATGACTTGGCAGAGAGTTCGGAGTCATCCATGATCAACCATACTTCTGAACAATTTAAGCAGGCTGCAATTTTTCTAAGTGCTACGAGTGAAGGAGATTTTAAATCTCTTTCAATTTGTGATATATGACCTATTGTGTATCCGGTAGCTTCAGCTACCTCTTTGAGCGTGAGCCCTCTTCTCTTTCGCATTTCGCGAATTCGGCTTCCATACATGGTTCCGCTCCTCCTTTCGCAATTCAAGTATAAAAACTAGCGGTTTTTGATTGCTTTTTCAGAGAAAAATTGATTGAATAACGTCCGTTTTCATCACAATCTAATTGATGATCAATGATAACACGTCCATTTTCTTTGATCGAAGAGTAGAATGGATGATAGGCAGGTGTTTAGTTAGATGTTCCTGCAAGACCGGTAATTGCAGAGATACCACATTCTAATTCATGCATATCATCGCATATGATTTCTACTTCTGTACCGCTTAAGCGTTTCATGCGAGGAATTTGTGCAACAGTGTCTGCCATTGCTGTTGATTTAAATTCAAATCCCAGCTTGATCGGAGTCGCAACTTCGTATAAAGGAATTTTGCTTAAATCGGAATCAAGAACTTCTTTTACTGCAGAAATCGTATTTTCCCTGAGAACTTTTTGTGGTGGGAATTTTGCAGCATAGCGTGACAAAGCTTCTTTTGTTGTTACGAATTTTACCCATGGCATCATTTTTTTCTCTATAAGCTGTTTGCGAAGGCCGGAATCACCGATGATAAGACCGACCGGAACCTTATAAGAAGCAGCAAGTGCTGCGTTCGTTGTACTTTCGTTCATATAGGCTCCGTTGATCTTAAGGCTGGAAACAACTCTTCCGTAGAAGCTGTGATCCATATTGGCGAAATCTTCTCCCGGACCGGCATGATATCCGGCAAGGAATACAACATCGTAGGTTTCATCCAGGCAAGACATCATGTACTGTCTTCTTGGAGAACCGCTTACTAAGCTGATACGTTCATCCATCTGGCAAAGTTCATCATAAGAAAGGTTCGTTCCGCTTCCGTGAGAATCAGAAATGGTGATTTCCCCGATTTCATCATTTCTGGAGGAAGCATGAATTCCTTCGATGATCCAGCGTACCTGATTGTGTAAAGCGCGGCGGAAGGAAGGAACCTCATCACGTTCCTGAGATGGAGAAGTGATACCTGCCATTCCTTCCATGTCTACAGAAATGTAGATTTTTAGTGCTTTTTTCATAAGAAAATCCTCCTTTATGTAACTTATTTGTTTTCTTATAGAAAAACAAAACATACAGTTGTTGAAATATTATAAAGTAATAAAGTGAACATGTCAATATTTTGACATAATATACAAAATAAATTATGCTGACAGTAATAATTGTACTGTGAGTAAAAAAACACAGAGAAAATCTTTTTCGTAAAACGAAACTCAAAAAAAGGATGTAAAGGAGGAAGGAAAAACATATACATTCCATTTGAGAAAAGATGCAAAATGGTCAGACGGAAGTCCGGTGACAGCAAAAGATTTCGAATATTCCAAGAGAAGGACCGGTTGGATGTAAATTTGCATCCAGATGTCCATATGCTACCAAACGCTGTCATGAAGAAGGACCAATCTTCAGAAATGTTGGAAATGAACATTATGTAGCCTGTCATCTGGTAGAATAATGCATTTAACTTTGCTACAATGGAAGTAGCATTGAAGCAGTCAATAATCTGAATATCTGATTAGAGGAGAAAAAGAAAATGCATGAATTAACACAATTAATCAAAGATGATATGCGTCCGGCTCTTGGGGTAACCGAGCCGGGAGCGATCGCATATGCGGTTTCAAAAGCAAAATCCTACGTTCCGGGAGAACTGGAACAGGTTACGCTTTTGCTGAACAGCGGTATGTATAAAAATGCATATACATGTGGTATCCCGAACAGCCATTTTTACGGGAACGAATACGCAGCAGCTCTTGGAGTCGTAGCAGGGAAACCGGAGAAAGAGCTGGAGAGTCTTGCTGATGTAACAGAAGCTGACAATATGGCAGCAGAGCAGTTGGTAAAAGACGGAAAAATTACTGTAAAAATGAGTAAGATCACAAGCCGTATTTTTATAGAAGCCTGTGTAAAGACAACAGGCGGAGAGGCTATGGTTCAGATTCGCGATGCACATACAAATATTGTTCGTATTGAGGCAAATGGAGAGGTGCTTCTTGAGAAGGAAGAAGCTTCTGTGGAAGGTGGACACGAAGAAAAACCATTGATCCACAATTATACATTAAAACAGATTTACGAATACGCAAAAGAAGTTCCGGCAGAGGAAATTGAATTTATCAAGGCTGCCTATGAGATGAACTATGCTCTTTTTGAAGAAGGAATCCAGAACCCGAGAACAACCTATGCACGGTATCTGCTTGAGAAAAATGGCGGAAAGATTATTTCGGATGATGAGTTAAAGACTGCATCTTTACTTTGCAATGCAGCAATTGAGGCCCGTGTGATCGGACTTGACAAACCGGCCATGAGCATTACCGGTTCAGGAGCACATGGAATTATTGCAACCATGCCTCTTTACGGTGTTTGCAAGATCCGTGGATTAAGCGATGCAACCTTATATCGTGCCACCGCATTAAGCTATCTTATTTGCATGTATATCAAAGAGTATTCCGGTAAGCTTTCTGCTTTCTGTGGCTGCGGCATTGCTGCCGGTACAGGAATGGCCTGTGCGTTGGTTTTCCTTCATGGAGGTGATGAGCATGCCATGGCGAGAACGATCAACAACATGTCAAGCAGTATTACCGGTATGATCTGTCATGGCGGAAATAAGGGCTGTACGATGAAAGGAGTCGTGGCGGTAAATGCCGCATTTCAGTCGGCGGATTTTGCAATGCATGAAATCTTTATTGATGATATTCATGGAATCAATGGGTTTACACCGGAAGATACCATGCGTCATATGGGAGAGATCGCATCACCGGGAATGATCGGAACGGAGAAGACGATCGTAGATATTTTACAGGAAAAAGGGGAATAGAAACTATATATAGGGTGATATTTGAATAATGTAAAAGCCTTTAAATTGATTGAAAAAGATCAGTTTGAAGGCTTTTGTTTTCTTTGAAGAACATCATGAAGAACTATCCTACTGTGCAAAACATTGTTTAGTAAAACTGTAAATTGTGCAACGTGTCGGAAAAAAGTTTCGTTTACATGATGTATTGCAAAGAAATGCACAAAATGATAAGCTTGAAACATACAAAACGAGTTTACTAAAGACTTTAGATAAAGCCAGGTGAGAAAAATGAATATACGAGATATTGCCAATTTGGCAGGTGTGTCAGCTTCGACGGTATCGAAGGTAATGAATGGGAAAGATAAGGATATTAGTGAAGAAACAAGAAAAAAGGTTTTGGAGGTAATAGAACGAGAACATTATGTTCCATATTTTAAATTTCTTGATAAAGCCGGTATGAAAAATCGACTTGTTGGTTTGATTTTGCAAAAGAATAATCAGGAAAAAGAAAGATACATAGCAGTTGCTGAAAGAATAGCACGTGAAAATAATTATGGTCTTGTTATTGGATATTCGGAAGATGAGAATGATACAAAAATATTGTGTCAGGACATGATTTTGAAAAAGGTATCAGGAATTTTAACAGAAGATTTTGTAAACATAGCGGATAAGAGAGAAAAGGGGGTTATCGTTAATTACAATGATACCAGTGGATTAAATGAACTGAATGAAACGATTTTTTATTATAAAATATCTGAAGCAGTAGAACTGGCAGTAGAAAATTTTGTTCAAGAAGGACATCAGAAAATAGCTTGTATTGTGAATAAGAGCCAGATTGGACTTTTAAAAGATTATAAATTGGCAATGCAAAATAAGAATATGCAAATAAACCCAGCATGGATGTATATTTATGAAGAAATAGAAGAGTTTGGGATATCACAGTTTATTGGAGAAAGCGAAACAGCTATTATTTGCGGTACTCCTGAAATAGCATGTCGTGTAGCAGGAATTTTAGAAAAAAGAAAAACAAATATTCCAGAGGAGCTATCAATTATCGCTATAGGCGAAGGAAAAGAACTACAGTATGTTAGTGGAGGGATTACAGCTATAGATTTCCCAATTGAAGAGATGGTTAGTGAGGGAACAAAGTGTTTATTCGAAATGGATAAAACAGGACAAAAAACGGATACGGTTAGAATGTGTTCACCTCAAATCATACATCGTAATAGTGTTGCACCACCGTTGAGAGAGAAACAAGGAGAGAAGATTATCGTAGTAGGAAGTATGAACATAGATGTTACGATAGAAGCTGATAAAATTCCAGGAGAAGGGGAAAATCAGATGGCAAGTAAAGTGTATGTTTTCCCTGGTGGCAAAGGTGCAAATCAAGCTGTGGGTGTTGGTAAATTAGGTGGTCAGGTGTATATGATCGGTTGCTTGGGAAATGATATAGATGGGAAAAGAATATACACAAATTTGATTGAAAATCATGTTCATATGGAGGGGGTACGATTTGATTCGGTTTTGCCAAGTGGAAAAGCCTATATCCATGTGGATAAAAGAGGAGAAAGTGCTATTACGGTTTATGCCGGTGCGAATACAAATTTAAGTATTAAACATCTAAAAAAATATGAATATATATTTGAAAAAGCAAAATATTGCCTGATATCTACAGAAATACCGGAATCTATTATAGAATATACGGTCGGATATTGCGAAGAAAATGAAATAAAAATCATACTTAAACCAACTTCAAAGGTAAAGGATGAAATTTTAAATAAAATTGATTATTTTGTACCTAATAAAAAAGAATTATTTACTTTAGTTCCAGAAGGTACAACGATTGAAGAAAAGGCTGAAATATTAAGAAATAAAGGGATACAAAACGTAATTGTTACATTGGGAGAAGAAGGGTGTTATTTAAAGAATGATGAGTATTCACTCTTTTTTGAAGGAACAGGATTTGAGGCCGTAGATACAACGGGAGGGGCTGATTCATTTATTAGTGCACTTGCAGTTTATTTAAGTGAAGGTCATAAATTAATAGAATCTATTGATTTTGCAATTTATGCATCAGGAATCAGCGTTACACGTTATGGTGTACAGCCGGCTTTGCCAGATAGAAAGTCGGTAGATATATATGAAGGAGAAATTCATAAAAAGTATAACGATAGAAGGAGGATGAAAAAAGAGTAATGAAACGAATATTGGTAGTTGGAAGTTTAAACATGGATATTGTTATAGAAACTCCGTGTATGCCGAAAGCTGGTGAAACTATTGCAGGAAAAAGTATTGCCCAGATACCAGGTGGAAAAGGTGCCAATCAAGCATTTGCAGCAGGTAAATTGGGCGGAAACATTGCCATGATGGGAGCCGTCGGTAATGATGAAAAAGGTGAAAAACTTCTTGAAAGCTTAAAAGGTGTTGGAGTAGATATTTCCAGAATAGAAGTAATGAATGATATTCCAACAGGACAAGCTTTTATTACAGTAGATGACCAGGGAGAAAATGCAATTATAATTATTGCCGGTGCTAATGGTAAAATTACAAAAGAGCTGATTGACAGTAATCTGGCTTTGATTAAACAAAGTGATATTATAATTATGCAATTAGAAATTCCATTAGAGATAGTTGGATATGTGAAAAAAATAGTGGAAGAGGATGGAAAAATTGTAATTTTAGATCCGGCACCAGCGATAAAAGATATTCCTGAAAATATACTGAAAGGTATTGACTATATTAAGCCTAATGAAACTGAGTTACAGATATTGACAGGAATGGAAGTGAAGAACAGAAAAGATATAACTGAAGCAGCAAAGATATTAATAAAGAAAGGAGTAAAAAATGTAATCGTTACTATGGGTGGAGATGGCTGTTTGTATATCAATAAAGATATAGAAGAATTTTTTCCGGCATATCCGGTAAAAGCCATAGATACAACGGCAGCAGGTGATTGCTTTACAGCAGCATTTGCGCTGGCTTTAAGTCAAAACAAAAATTGGAAAGAAGCAATTGAATTTGGACAAAAAGCTTCTTCCATAGCAGTAACAAGAAAAGGTGCACAAACATCAATTCCGACTCGTGAAGAGGTAGACGAAATGAAAGGAGGAAAAATGTAAGGTGGAAAAGGAAAAAATTATTATTGATTGTGATCCAGGCTCAGATGACGCACTGGCTATTATACTGGCGTTATACTCAGGAAAATTAGATTTAAAAGCAGTATGCAGCGTTACCGGAAATGGAGCATTGGATACAACGACAAGGAATGGATTGAATATTCTATCTTTGTGTGGCAGAGAGGATATTCCGTTATATCGGGGATCTGCGGTTGCATTAGACCAGAAGCAGCCGGAAACAGTGAGTGCATTTGGAGATGATGGTTTAGGCGGTTTTGCCCATACTATCGCTTCGAATAAAAAAGAAGAGGATCAGAATGCAGTTGATTTTCTTGTGGAATATGTAAATGGGCATCCGAAAGAGATTACACTTTTTGCCATAGGACCATGTACCAATATCGCACATGCAATTCGTAAGTCGCCTGATTTTGCCGGAAATCTAAAACGATTAATTATTATGGGTGGGGCAAAATATACAGGAAATATGAGTCCTGTGGCAGAGTATAATTTCTGGGCAGACCCAATGGCAGCACATGAAGTCCTGATGTCTGGTATTCAGGATGTGACAATGATTGGACTTGATGTTACAAATAAAATTGCTTTAGATGGCAGTATGCGAGAAATATTAAGAATGTTAAATACTAAATTGTCAACATTTGTATATAATATTACGCAAGAAGGAATGGATGAAAACTGGAGATCAAGAAGAAAAGCAGTTTCACCGATGCATGATGTATTAACGGTGGCATATTTCTTGGACAATTCTATTGTAAAGCTAAAACCGGCATATATTGATGTGGTGACAGAAGGAATTGCCAGAGGTCAGTCGATTGTAGATATTGGTGGACACTGGAACGAAAACAAATGCAATGCAAAATATGCATATGATGTTGATGTAGTTAAGTTTTATAAGTTATTTTATAAGGAAATATTTAACGAAGATATTACAGATTTAGTTGAGGGAAAATAGGAGGAATAAAAATGAAGAAAAAGAATGAAACATTTTCAATGATGGTAATTTTATTAATTCCGGTAGCGATTGCAATTAATATTGTCGGAGGGCAGATGA
Source organism: Coprococcus sp. AF51-11b1 (assembly GCF_027682785.1). Taxonomy (NCBI): domain Bacteria; kingdom Bacillati; phylum Bacillota; class Clostridia; order Lachnospirales; family Lachnospiraceae; genus Coprococcus; species Coprococcus sp. AF51-11b1. The sequence goes on from NZ_JAQCZB010000002.1 coordinate 216,574, forward strand.
CCTCGATATTAAAAATACCGGTAGATTTGGATATGATAGGTGTTATTTTAGTCGGTGCATTAGCTGGACCACTTCCGGCAGCTGTTACGGGTGTATTAACAAACTTAATTAACGGTATTTTTGATCCAACATGGATTCCATATGCTTTCTGTGCATTCTTTATTGGAATTTCATCAGGATTGTTATCAAAATATAATATGATGACAAAGGTTTGGAAATTAGTTATTTCAGGAATTATCATTGCATTAGTAGGAACTATTACAGCAACACCGATCACTGTATTTTTCTTTGGAGGAGCAACTGGTGGTGGTGCTTCCATGTTAGCAGCAGGATTAATGGCAACCGGAAAACAGATTTTAGAGTCAGTTTTATCAGTTTATATTGTAACAGAAAGTGTTGGTAAATTAATTTCAGTCTTTATTGCATATTTTATCATTAAAGCAATACCGGAAAGATCTCTCGTTAAATACAAATATGGAGAAAAATTCATTAAAACAAAGAGTAACTAGTACATATTTTAAGGAGAATGAATAATGAAGCAAGAGAATAAAATTGTCGGGCTCTACCCGTTAACAAAATTTTATTTAGCAATAGTTCTGGTTGTTTTAGATATCATTATGCCGGGGATTTTAAGTAAGTTGGTTGTGTTTGTAATTATTAATATCATAGCTGCACTAAGTGATGTCTGGAAGAGCTTCATCCGTAAAGTGAGAAATTCAGTCGGTGTTCTATTTGTGATATTGTTGTTTATACAGACATTTTTTTACCCAAGAGGGGAAGTAATATTTTCTTTTTGGATATTTAATGCAAAGTTAGAAGGAATTCTATTTGCTTTAAAACTTGGAATCACATTAATGGGAGTAGGCGGTAGCTTGATCTGGTTCTTTTCGGTTACACAGGAAAAGGATTTTGTATTAGCTTTGGAAAAGAGCGGAATGAGCGCAAAAGCTTCTTATGTGGTTCTATCAACACTTCAAATGGTTCCTGTTTTAAAGAAAAAATCACAGACAATTATGAATGCACAAAAAGCAAGAGGAGTAGAAACGGAAGGAAATCTTTTAGTAAGAGCAAAGGTTTTTGTGCCGACGATTATTCCACTTGTATTAAGCTCGATAGCCGGAACAGAAGAAAGAGCATTGACATTAGAGGCAAGAGGATTTTCATCTGGGATAAAGCCAACACATTTATATGATATAGAAAAAACAGAAGCAGATAAAAAAGCAGTTGTAATAATTACTTTATTAGGAGTTTTAGGTATTGCAGGGAGGGTTGCTTTATGGCTTATATAGATATACAGAATGTTACATATACATATCCTTTGACTAAAACCCCGAGTATTGCTGATGTAAATTTATCTTTTGAAAGAGGAAAATTTTATGCGATATTAGGTGCAAATGGTAGTGGAAAAACAACATTGTGTAATATTATAAGAGGTTTTATTCCTAATTTTTTCCAAGGAGAAATGAAAGGAAAGGTTATTATTGACGGAAAGAATCTCGAAGAATATGAGATGGGAGAAATAGCATCTAAGATAGGATATGTATTTCAAAATCCGTTTAACCAGATTACAGGAGCCAGGGATACTGTCTATGGAGAAATTGCATATGGATTAGAAAATTTTGGAGTGCCTGTAGCGGAGATAAAGACGCGTGTAGAGAAAATCATGGAAATTACCAATACAACGTACTTGCAGGAAAAAAATCCATTTGAATTATCTGGTGGGCAGCAGCAGAGAGTTGCGCTGGCATCCGTACTGGTTTTGGAACCGGATATTTTAGTAATAGATGAACCGACATCTCAGTTGGATCCACAGGAGACGGAGCGTGTTTTTGAAATCATCAAAACAATGAAACAAATGGGGAAGACAATTATTCTGGTCGAACATAAAATGGAATTAGTGGCTGAATATTGTGATGAAGTAGTGGTTTTGCATCAGGGAAAAGTAATTCGTCATGGTGATAAACATGACGTTTTATCCGAGATTGAATTGGAAAAATTTGGAGTTATGCTTCCGTTAACAGTTTATCTCGCGAATGAATTGAAAAAACATGGGGTAAGAATGAAAGATAACATTATTACTTCAGACGAAATGGCTGATCAGCTTCAAAAAATAGGAAAGAAGGAGTAGAAACATGGGGATTATTGAATTCAAAGATGTGAGTTTTCAGTATCCGAATGGTTTTTCCGCTGTTGAAAACGTAAGTTTTGAAATTAATGAAGGAGAAGCAATCGCTATTATAGGTCAGAACGGTGCTGGAAAGACAACAACTGTAAAAATGATAAATGGATTATTAAAGCCAACTCATGGAACGGTTTTGATTGATGGAATGGATACAAAAGATTATACAACAGCACAACTGTCAAAAATCGCAGGATATGTATTCCAAAATCCGGATGATCAGATTTTTCATAATAATGTCGAAGATGAAATTAGATTTGGACCTAAAAAACAAGGATTATCAGAAGAAGAAATTGTGAAGAAAACGGAATGGGCAGCTAAGTTATGTGGATTATCAGAACAAATGCAGGAAAATCCGTATAATCTTCCACTTTCAATTCGTAAATTTGTTTCTATTGCATCTGTATTGGCAATGGACGATAAAATATTGATTTTAGATGAACCAACTGCCGGACAAGATTTAATTGGAATTAATAGATTGGAAAATATTCTTACAGAGCTGAAAAAAGAGAATAAAACAGTGGTTACTATAACACATGATATGGAGTTCGCAGTAAATAATTTTAAAAAAATATTTGTAATGTCACATAAAAACCTGCTAAGAGTAGGAAATGCAAAAGAAATCTTTTCAGATGATGAATTATTAAAAGACAGTATGTTGAAAAAGACTTACATCGGGGATTTGTGTGATAGATTAAACTTAAATGAGACCGCAGTTACAATTGAGGAATTCTTAAAATATTTTGTTTAGAAGTAGATGAATTTTTTTGGATTCAAGAAACTTAGTAGGGGTTAGCCGAAATGGCTGCCCCTTTTTAAATAATTAAAAAAATTAGTAAAAATTGATTAACGAGTTGAAAATTTCTATAGAATTTGCATGAAAAAGAATTGTAGTATATTATGAAAATGATGATGTTGGGGTCAAGAGGTCAAAAATCCTCTTGCAAGCAAGCTTGCATCGGCTTTCTGACCTTTTACCCCTGGTATCATCATAAAAATGCATAGTAAGAAGAAAGGAACACACCATGGATTTCAAATACTGCAAATTAGAAATTTTCATCCCGGAAACACATCTTCCGGCCCTCCAGAAAACCCTCCGGGAAGTAGATGCCGGACATATCGGGAACTACGATTCCTGTATGTCATCAAGTGAAGTGACCGGATACTGGCGTCCGCTTGAAGGCTGCAATCCTTATATTGGAAATGAAGGAGAGATCAGCAAAGAACCGGAAATAAAAGTTGAAGTCACTGTATTTACAGAAGCAGTTGACAGGACAATTGAAGCAATCAAGAAAGTTCATCCGTACGAAGAACCGGTGATCAATGCGATCCCGATCCTGAGAACTTCATTTTGATGTAAAAAAAGAAGCTTAATAGTCAGAACAGAAATGGTAAAAAGTGAGCGTTCAGATTAAAGAAAATTGATTCTAAAATTTGTTAATAAAGTAACGGAAAAGTTGCATAAAGAAAAACATCTTTTTTCAAATAACAAGCCTGATTATTGGCAAAAAAATTGTAGAAACTGTACAAAAAGTATATTTTTGAAAAAATTATTTGCATATAATTGTGCAATGTGATATAGTGAAGTCAAGTTGAAAAAGCAATTGAAGAGAGATGCCGTGACAGGAGAGCGAATGTTATATCAGCCATGAGGCTGTTACAAGAGGCGCTCTTTTTTTGTGTATACGATGAGCCAAGTGTAGATTTGTGCTTGCACAAGGATCTACATTTGGCGAATGTACATCATCGAGCTGCTAAGTGAGATGCTGTACGGAGTATACAGATCGAGCAGGAGTCAGCCTGCTCGATTATACGATGAGCCAAGTGCAGAGGCTGTACAAAGTATACAGAGTGGGCAGGAGCATCCTACTCGATCATAGTATGAGGGGTGAAAAAATGAGCAGTTTTTTTCATGAAGCAGTAGAAGAAAATCCGATCATTGCAGCAGTAAAGAACATGGATGATTTAAAAATCTGCTGTTCTTTGGAAGATATCCGGGTTGTGTTTATTTTATTTGGAGATGTCTGTTCGATCCGTGAGATCGTCCAACAGATAAAAGATTCCGGGAAGGTTGCGATGGTTCATGTAGACCTGATAAACGGTCTTAGCAGTAAGGAAATTGTCGTAGATTTTATCCGGAAAAATACAGAAGCAGATGGAATAATTTCCACAAAAGCCGCATTGATTAAAAGGGGGAAGGAACTTAAGCTGTTCACAGTCCTAAGGTATTTTCTTCTGGATTCGATGGCATATGAGAATATCAGGCAGCAACAACACGCCGTGAAGCCCGATTATATCGAAGTACTTCCGGGTGTGATGCCGAAGGTGATCGGAAAAGTCTGTAAAATGTCAAAGACACCGATCATTGCAGGTGGTCTGATCTCGGACAAAGAATCTGTGATGGCGGCACTTTCAGCTGGAGCGATCGCAGTTTCATCTACGAATCATGAAGTCTGGAAAATGTAAAACAAAAGTAACAGAAGATATTTAAACAAAGTACAGGTATTTGAGGATGAGTAAGTAGCGAAGCGGCATAGAACATCCGCTTTACTATAAAACATGCAAAGCAGCGATTTTTATTAAAGGAGGAAAAAGAGTATGGCTAAGTATGTAATGGCACTGGACGCAGGAACAACAAGTAACAGATGTATCCTGTTCAATGAAAAAGGAGAAATGTGCAGCGTTGCACAGAGGGAATTCACACAGTATTTCCCGAAACCGGGCTGGGTTGAACATGATGCAGATGAGATCTGGGCAAGTATGCTTGGTGTAGCCGTTGAAGCAATGAACATGATTGGGGCAGAAGCAGAGGACATTGCAGCAATCGGTATTACAAACCAGAGAGAGACAACCATCGTCTGGGACAAAGAGACAGGAGAGCCGATCCATCATGCAATCGTATGGCAGTGCCGCAGAACTTCTGAGTATTGTGACAGTCTGAAGGAAAAAGGACTTACCGATAAATTCAGAGAAAAAACAGGACTTGTTATCGACGCGTATTTTTCAGGGACAAAGGTAAAATGGCTTCTTGATAATGTGCCGGGAGCAAGAGAGAGAGCAGAAAAGGGAGAATTATTATTCGGTACAGTTGAGACATGGCTGATCTGGAAACTGACAAAAGGTGCAGTTCATGTAACTGATTATTCAAATGCTTCCCGTACGATGCTGTTCAATATCAATACGCTTGAATGGGATGATGAGATTCTTGCAGAGCTGAACATTCCGAAATGCATGCTTCCAGAACCAAAACCGTCAAGCTGTGTATATGGAGAAGCAGATCCTTCTTACCTCGGTGGACCGATTCCGATCGCAGGAGCAGCAGGAGACCAGCAGTCCGCACTGTTTGGACAGACATGCTTCAATGCAGGCGAAGCAAAGAATACATATGGAACCGGATGTTTCATGCTGATGAATACCGGTGAGAAACCGATCTTCTCAAAGAACGGACTGGTAACAACCATCGCATGGGGACTGGATGGAAAAGTAAATTATGCACTGGAAGGTTCAATTTTCGTGGCAGGAGCTGCAATTCAGTGGCTGAGAGATGAACTTCGTATTATTGATTCCGCACCGGATTCAGAATACATGGCTAAGAAAGTAAAAGATACAAACGGATGCTATGTAGTACCTGCATTTACCGGACTTGGAGCACCGCACTGGGATCAGTATGCAAGAGGAACGATCGTAGGAATTACACGTGGCGTTAATAAATATCACATTATCCGCGCAACTCTGGAATCCCTTGCTTATCAGGTAAATGATGTTCTGGAAGCAATGAAAGCTGACTCTGGAATTGAACTTGCAGCACTTAAGGTTGACGGTGGAGCAAGTGCAAATGATTTCCTGATGCAGACACAGTCTGACATCATCAATGCACCGGTTAACCGTCCGCAGTGTGTAGAGACAACCGCAATGGGAGCTGCTTATCTTGCAGGTCTTGCAGTTGGATACTGGGCAAGTAAAGAGGATGTTATTAAGAACTGGGCAATTGATAAGACATTCGAGCCAAAGATTGCAGATGAAGAAAGAGAAAAACGGATCAAAGGCTGGAATAAGGCTGTCAAATATGCTTACGGATGGGCAAAAGAAGATTAGATTTTGACAGTAAAAAGGAAATGAAAACGGAACATTGAATAGGGAAAAGGGGGACTTATTATGTTACCTTATATAGCAGAGTTTCTTGGAACAATGATACTTATTATTCTTGGAGATGGAGTAGTAGCAAATGTGAACCTTAACAAATCCGGTATGAAAGGTGCCGGTGCGGTTCAGATTACATTTGCCTGGGGTCTTGCAGTTCTGCTTCCGGCATTTATTTTCGGAGAGGCTTCAGGAGCTTCCTTTAATCCGGCACTTACAATCGCGCTTGCAGTGGACGGAAGTTTTGCATGGTCGATGGTTCCTGGATATATCATCGCCCAGATCGCAGGAGCATTCGTAGGCGGCTGTATCGTTTATTTACTTTTCAAAGGACAGTTTGACGCCACAGAAGATCCGGGAACAAAGCTTGGTGTATTCTGTACAGGACCTTCGATTGCAAACACAGGACTGAATATTTTCAGTGAGGCAGTTGGAACATTTATCCTTGTATTTGCGATCAAGGGAATTGGAAACGTGACAGGACTTTCCACAGGCGTTGACAAATTATTTGTATTCGGAATTATCGTATCAGTAGGTATGTCACTTGGCGGACTGACCGGTTATGCGATCAACCCGGCAAGAGATCTTGGACCAAGACTTGCACACGCAGTACTTCCAATTAAAGGAAAAGGTGATTCAAACTTCGGATACGGTCTGGTTGTACCGATCATCGGACCAATCATCGGAGCAATCGCAGCAGTATTACTGTATGGGGCAATTCCGTGGTAAAAGTTCAGAATTGAAAATGGTAATGGCATGAGATGAGAGAGCCTGACAGGATAACCGCATAAAGGAAATGCGTTTACTTGGCAGGCTCTTTTTCATAATCAGGAAGTTCAGGAAGAAAAAACAGTTATTAAGGAGTGATCTGGGAATGTATGATGTAATAATTATCGGAGCTGGAGTATCCGGTGCGGCAACAGCAAGAGAGCTGTCACGTTATAAAGTGAAGGCATGTGTAATCGAGAAAGAAGAGGATGTATGCTGTGGTACTTCCAAGGCAAACAGTGCAATTGTCCATGCCGGTTATGATGCGGCAGAAGGATCGCTGATGGCAAAACTGAATGTCAGGGGAAATCAGATGATGGAACAGCTTTCAAAGGATCTGGATTTCCCATTTAAGAAAAATGGCTCTCTGGTTGTATGTCTGCATGAGGAGGATATGCCGAATCTTCAGGCACTGTATGACCGAGGTGTTGCAAATGGTGTTAAGGAGTTAAGAATTCTTAACTGTAAGGAATTGAAAGAAATGGAACCGAATATTTCTGATCAGGCGTATGCCGCACTTTATGCACCGACAGCCGGAATTGTATGTCCGTTTAATCTGAACATTGCAATGGCTGAGAATGCAAATGTAAATGGTGTGGAGTTCAAATTTGATACGGAAGTTACGGATCTTAAACCAATAGATGAGGGATGGGAAATCCATACAAATAACGGAGTTTTTCAGACAAGGTACGTGGTAAATGCAGCCGGAGTCTATGCAGACAAGTTTCATAATATGGTAAGTGAGAAGAAGATCCATATTACCCCTAGAAGAGGAGATTACTGCCTGCTTGATAAGAGTGCGGGAAGTCATGTGAGCAAGACGATTTTTGCACTTCCGGGAAAATATGGAAAAGGTATTCTGGTTGCACCGACGGTTCACGGTAATCTGATCCTTGGACCAACGGCGATCGATATCGAAGATAAAGAAGGGACCAATACAACAAGAGAAGGTCTGGACCAGGTGATCGAAAGAGCAGAGATGAATGTGAAAAATATTCCGCTCCGTCAGGTGATTACTTCATTTGCCGGACTTCGTGCACATGAGGACGGACATGAGTTCCTGATCGGGGAAGTGGAGGATGCAAAAGGATTTATCGACTGTGCAGGCATTGAATCACCGGGACTTACCAGTGCACCGGCAATCGGAGAAATGGTGGCACAGATCCTGAAAGAGAAAATGAATCTGGAAGAAAAAGAAGATTTTATCGCAACAAGAAAGGGTGTTCTAGATCCGAATGCACTCAGCAAGGAAGAAAGAATGGAACTGATCAAAGAGAAACCGGAATATGGAAATATTATCTGCCGTTGTGAAATGGTTACAGAGGGTGAGATCATGGATGCAATCAACAGACCGCTCGGTGCCAAATCTCTGGATGGGGTAAAACGCAGAACAAGAGCCGGAATGGGACGATGTCAGGCTGGATTCTGTTCACCGAGAACGATGGAAATCCTGGCGAGAGAACGCCATGTGAGTATGTTCGAGATCACAAAATCCGGTGGAGATTCTAAAATTGTCACAGGTACTAATAAGGATTCGTTATAAGAGGGAGGCATTGCATCATGAGAGCTTATGATATTGTTATCATTGGAGGAGGACCGGCAGGACTTGCGGCTGCAATTTCGGCGAAGAAAAGCGGAGTGGACAGTGTCCTGATCCTGGAAAGAGACAAAGAACTTGGCGGAATCCTGAATCAGTGTATCCACAACGGATTCGGACTCCATACATTTAAGGAAGAACTGACCGGACCGGAATATGCAGGACGTTTTATTGATCAGGCGAAAGAACTGAATATTGAATACAAGCTGAATACAATGGTTATGGATATCAGCCCACAGAAGGTTGTCACCGCAATGAACCGGGAGGAAGGTCTTTTCGAGATTCAGGCGAAGGCAGTTGTCCTGGCAATGGGATGCCGTGAACGTTCCAGAGGTGCACTTAATATTCCGGGTTATCGTCCGGCGGGTATTTTCTCGGCAGGTACGGCACAGAGACTGGTCAATATCGAAGGCTATATGCCGGGGCGGGAGGTCGTGATCCTTGGTTCCGGCGACATCGGACTGATCATGGCGAGACGAATGACATTTGAAGGCGCAAAGGTTAAGGTTGTTGCAGAGCTGATGCCGTATTCCGGAGGGCTTAAGAGAAATATTGTACAATGTCTGGATGATTATGATATTCCGCTGAAGCTGAGCCATACCGTTGTGGACATCAAAGGGAAAGAGCGGCTGGAAGGCATTACACTGGCACAGGTGGACAGTCACGGAAAACCAATTCCGGGAACTGAAGAAGAATACAGCTGTGATACGCTTCTTCTTTCCGTAGGATTGATCCCGGAAAATGAAATTTCAAGAGGCATGGGCGTGGATATGAACCCTGTCACATCAGGACCAAAGGTAAATGAGAGCCTGGAAACAAACATCGAAGGTGTATTTGCCTGCGGAAATGTCCTGCATGTGCATGACCTGGTTGACTTTGTATCGGAAGAAGCCGGAACTGCAGGAAGAAATGCTGCGGAATACGTCAAACTGGGAGAAGAGCGCAGACAGGACGGAAAAGAGATTCGGATGAATCCGATTGAAGGTGTCCGCTATACTGTACCCGGAACAATTAACGTAGACCGGATGGATGAAAATCTGACTGTGCGTTTCCGTGTGGGCGGTGTCTACAAGAACTGTTATATCAGTGCATATTTTGATGATGAGAGAGTGATCCACAGAAAACGTCCGGTTGTTGCACCAGGTGAGATGGAAGAGATTAAGCTGACAAAAGAGCAGCTTCTGAAATACCCGGATCTGCAGACCATCACAGTAAAGATTGAGGAGGCGTAGACGATGGAAGAGAGAAAATTGACATGTATAGGCTGTCCGATGGGCTGCCCTCTTACAGTTGTAATGAATGGGAAAGAAGTAGTGGGTGTAACCGGAAATACCTGCAAGCGCGGTGATGTATACGCAAGAAAAGAAGTGACGAATCCGACGAGAATCGTAACTTCGACCGTGCGGGTGTCCGGCGGAAGCATCGATATGGTATCGGTGAAGACGAAAGAAGATATCCCGAAGGGCAAGATCTTTGAATGTGTGAAGGCGCTCAAAGGAATTGAAGTTCCGGCTCCGGTTCATATTGGGGATGTGATTCTTGAAAATGTGGCGGACACGGGCGTGGATATTGTTGCGACGAAGAATGTTGAATAAAAGGAAAAGAAGGAGAAGTCCTGTATGGTGACGGAAAGGGTTGCCATATGGGACTTTTTTAATGTGAAAGACTGTGACTTTTGTTTGAAATTATGCAGAATACTTAACAAACTTAAAAAAATTACACATTTTTTGGAAGAAATTTATAAAACCAAAAAATTTTATACATTCACATAAAAAATGAATATAGTGAAAAAACAGGCGCCATTCTAAAATATTCACATAACAAAGAATCGTTTGAAATGAACGACAGGAGAATATGAAAGTTTAAGGGAGGAACGAGAAATGAAAAAAGCAAAATGCTTTAGTGACATCCATTACGACATTGGAAAAATTGATGACAAAATGTACTCGTCTTTTACAGAACATCTGGGACGAAGCATTTATACAGGAATCTACGAGCCGGGGCATCCAAATGCAGATGAAGACGGATATCGTAAAGATGTCATGGAATTAGTAAAAGAATTAGGCGTTCCGGTAATTCGTTATCCAGGTGGAAACTTTGTATCATGCTATGACTGGCATGATGGAATTGGACCAAAAGAAAAAAGACCAAAACGTATGGATTATGCATGGTCAAGTATTGAAACAAACCAGTTCGGTATTGATGAATTTTGCCAGTGGGCAGAAAAAGTTGGTATTGAACCGATGATCGCAGTCAACCTTGGAACAGGAAGTATTAAAGATGCCGGCGATCTGGTTGAATATTGCAATCATCCGGGTGGAACCTATTGGAGTGATTTGAGAGCCCAGAACGGACATCCAGAACCATATAATATCAAATATTGGTGCCTTGGGAATGAGATGGAAGGAAGCTGGCAGGCAGGACATTTGTCAGCAGAAGATTATACAAAGAAAGCACTTGAAGCAGCAAAGATCATGAGATGGGTTGATCCTTCTATTAAACTGGTTGCCTGCGGAAGCAGTTATGAAATGTTACCAACCTATATGGAATGGGACAGAACAATGCTGACAGATCTTTATAATCAGGTTGATTATTTATCAACTCATAACTATACAATGAACTCAGGACAGGGAACAACAAATTATCTTGCTTCCTATAAACAGCTGGATTCTCATATCAAAAACAGCGCAAAAGTTATTGAGTATGTAAAGGCTAAAAATCATTTTGATAAAGATTTAAAGATTTGTCTGGATGAATGGAATGTGTGGAATTTCCAGGACATCAAACTGGATTCTCTGGATGATTTAATGGGACTTACAACGTTCGAGATGACATCAGCTGGAAAATGGGAAATCGCACCACCGATTCTGCAGGAAAAATACAGTCTGCTGGACGCAGTTGTTGTTGGAGGACTTGGGATTTCATTGTTGAACAATGCAGATACAGTTGAAATTGCATGCCTGGCACAGCTTATCAATGTGATTGCTCCGATTACAACAATTCCGGGAGGCGGAATTTTCAAACAGGCGATTTATCATCCGTTCCATATGCTCAGCAAATATGGACATGGAACTGTTAAGAAAGCCATTGTGGATGCACCGAAATATCAGTGCGATTTAGGTGAATTAAATGTTGTTGAACCAGCAGTTATCTATAATGAGGAAAATGATGAAGTAAGAATCTTCGTTCTGAACTGCGATCAGGAAGAGGACGTTGAATTTGAAGTTGATTTACAGGGATATGGAGATAAGAAAGTAAAGAAACATCTGGTACTTGCCGGAAATGACTATTCTGTAATGAACACAATTGAACATCCGGATGCAGTTGAAATGGAAGAGAAAGAGGTAACAGCTGCAAATTCTGTAGTATTACCAAAAATGTCATGGAATGTAATTGTTTTAGGATAATAAAACAAGAAGGAAAGAGGGAGGTGGCAACGAAATGAGCGTGATTTTGGAAGCAAAACATATTTCAAAAAACTTTGGACTTACTCAGGCATTGAAAGACGTTTCTGTAACCATTGATGAAGGAGAAGTTATTGGTCTGATCGGAGAAAATGGTTCCGGAAAGTCAACTCTTTCCTCTATTATTTCCGGAGTTTATCCGCAATCTGAAGGAGAGCTTACTCTGGACGGAAAACCATATAAACCAGCAGACACACTGGATGCACAGAATCATGGAATCAGTATGATTGCCCAGGAAATGGGAACACTTCCGGGAATTAAAGTAGCAGATAATCTTTTTATCGGAAAAGAGCAGTTGTTTACAAAACATGGTGTTGTTGACAGAAAAAAGATGTATCAGGAAGCAAGAAAGGCACTTGAAAAAATCGGAATTGACAATATTCATCCGGAAGATCCGATCATAAAATACAGTCTGGAAGAAAGAAAACTGATTGAAGTTGTAAGAGCACTGTATACGAATCCAAGGATTTTCATCGTTGACGAAACAACAACTGCCTTGTCTCAACGAGGAAGGGATATCATTTACCAGGTTATTAAGAACATGAAGAAGGAAAATAAGACAGTACTGTTTATTTCCCATGACCTGGAAGAACTGATGGAGGTTTGTAGCAAGCTGATTGTTTTGCGAGACGGTGTGTTTGTTGCTGAACTTGAAAAATCTGAGTTTGAAGAGGAAAAGATAAAAGAGTTGATGGTAGGACGTAAACTTACCGGAGATTATTATCGAAGTGATTACGATGGAAGCTATGGGAAAGAGGTTGTGCTTTCAGCAGAAAAACTGTATGTAGGAGATAGCCTTAAAGGTGTCTCACTGGAACTTCATAAAGGAGAAATCCTTGGAATAGGTGGGTTAACAGACTGCGGAATGCATGAACTTGGAAAAGCGTTATTTGGAAATGTTAAACCGTTGTATGGTGAAGTAAAACTTGGAAATGGAAAAAAGATTACATCAGAAAAACAGGCAATCAAGAACAAGATTGGATATGTATCCAAGAATCGAGACCAGGAAGCACTGATCTTATCAGCAAGTATCATGGAAAATACCGTTTTACCATCCTTGTCAATGATCGCAAAAGGTGGTGTAATTACCAAAGGTGCTGAAAAGAAATTTACCGATAAACAGGTAAAAGATATGAGCATTAAATGCAGAGAGATTGGACAAAACGTAGGTGATTTAAGTGGTGGTAATAAACAGAAAGTTGTATTTGGAAAATGGCTTGGTAATGAGTCAGAAATTTATATCCTGGACTGCCCGACACGAGGAATTGATATTGGTGTAAAGGCATTTATGTATCAGCTGATGTACCGCCTGAAAAAAGAAGGAAAATCTATTTTGATGATTTCAGAAGAACTTCCGGAACTGATTGGAATGAGTGACCGTATTCTGATTATGAAAGATGGTCAGATACAGGATTCATTTACCAGGTCAGAAGAGTTAAATGAATCTGTATTAATCAAGAAGATGGTTTAGGAGGGATAAAAGTGAAAGAGAAAGCTAAGGCAAAAGAAATTCTTCAGAAAATAATTCCTTTCCTTGGAATCATTTTAATGATTATCATATTTCAGGTCGGAGGAGAAGGGAAACTGCTGACAAAAGGTAATATCAATAGTATTCTGAATCAGACCGTATATATTGCGATTATGGCATTTGGTGCAATTTTCGTATACTCACATGGCGGAATGGATTTGTCATACGGTGGTGTTATCGGTTTCAGCGTTTTAGTTGCGATTTTAGTTGCGAACACAGGAGTACCGGCAGGAGTAGTATTTATTACAAACATTCTTGCAGCACTGGTATGGTTCGTATTGAACGGAGTTGTTTCCGTATATTTGCAGGTTTCGCCATTTATCACATCACTATGCATCATGTATATGTGTCGTGGAATCTTAAATACGGTATGTGCATCACAGAAATATAGTATTCCGGTTGAACTCTTTGAATTTGATAATCAGAAATTTAAGCTGGGAATGCTGTTAGGAGTCTTTATTATCTGCTATATTTTATTCGAAAAAACAGCAATTGGAAAAGATAATAAAGCAATTGGAGGAAATCCAGCCGCTGCAAAGCAGGCAGGCGTAAACGTTAATAGAACCAGAATGATCGCTTACATTATCAGTGGTATCACGGTAGGTATTGCAGGATTTATCCTTATGGCAAGAGCCGGAAGTGTAAGTACTTCAACTGGTCAGGGAATGGAAATGAACGTTGTCACAGCATTGGTACTTGGAGGTGTGCCATTGTCCGGAGGTTCTAAAGTAAAAATGATCGGAGCTGTGGTCGGAAGCTTTTCTGTTATCCTTTTGAGAAATGGATTGATTATCCTGGGTGTTAACGAACGTGTGGTTGAAGGAATTCAGGGACTGGTACTGTTACTGTTAGTATTCCTTACATATGTAAAGAACAAAGATGGTGTACTGGAGTAATAGATGAAACAAGGAGAAAAAGAGGAGGAAAAGAAATGAAAAGAATTAAACGAGCAGTAGCTGTTTTATTAGCAGTTATGATGGTATTCTCTGTAATCGGTTGTGGTGGTTCTTCAGGAAGCAAGAAATCAGACAGCAGTTCAAAAGAGACAAAAGATGCAAAGACAGAGGAAGTCTGGGGAGACAAATCAGGTCAGGATGAAATTTGTGGAGATCCGGATGGTAAATACACAATTGGTGTAGTTATCCATACAACAACAGATTTCCTTTGCGCAAAATACAAAGCATACACAGATTATCTTGGAAAAGCATATGGTGTAAAATTTAACTATTACATTATTGAAAACTTTGCAGATGAAACATATCTTTCTGCAATTGAAAACCTCTGTGCACAGGGTGTTGATGGTATTATCACAACAAACTTCTCAGGAACAGCAGTCCTTCAGGGATTAAAAATTTGTGAAGAAAATGAAGTTTATCTTGGTGTAGGCTGGTCACAGATTGATGAAAGCATCAAAGATCAGGTTTACAAGAGTGATTACTTTGTTGGTGGATCTTATGAAGCAGATTACGATGCAGGATATGAAATCGTAACAAGCCTTATTGATTCAGGATGCAAGAACATTGCAGCAATTGGCTATGAACCTGGAATTACCTGCCATGACAGAAGATGGGAAGGTATGATGAAAGCATTTGAAGATCATCCGGAAGTTAAAAAAGCTGGTGAATACAGAGGCCTTGAATTCACAAAAGCAGTAGAAGATTTCCTTGCAGCAGATGATTCTATCGATGGTATTGCAATTACACTTCTTGGTATTGAATACTGCTCAGAACCAATCAAATCAGCAGGACGTGAAGGTCAGGTTAAGATCGCATTCTGTGACCTTTCAGAAAACTGTCAGGGAAGCCTTGACAATGGTGAAACAGTATGTGCAATCGGTGGACAGTATGCTGATGCAGTATTCCCGTTCGTACTTATCTACAATGCACTGGAAGGAAATGCTCTTGACAAAGTAGAAGTACCGGTTAACTTTATTGTATGTAAATCTGGTCAGGAATTCTCTGATTATATGACATACCTTCATAATGATGGTGTATATGCATGGACAACAGATGAAGTTGATCAGCTGATTAAATCAAAAAATAAAAATGCATCTTCTGATGAGCTGCTTGAAATGGGCAAGAACTACAGTATTGAAGATACAATTGCAAGACATGGAAAATAAATTACTACTTTAACGGATATGGAAAGGGAAGGCGTATGAAAACGAAATCAGATACAGTTAAAAATGTATGCAAAGTCGTTATGCTCCCGGTATTTGTATATCTTCTGTTTTTCATATGCTCCGGCGGAGCATTTGGAAAACCGGCGAGTCTTATTATGAACCTGAAGCAAACGCTGGCCCCTACGCTAATTTCATTCGCAATGTGTTCGAACATGTTGTGTAACAGAATGGATCTTAGTGCAGGTGCGGTTGTAATGCTCTCGGCAATGTTCGGAGCAAAAATGGTATATCTTTACGGAATCGGATTGATACCATTTGCATTGATTGTGGTTGGAGCGGGCATTGTACTTGGAACAATCTCAGGTGTTATGTATATGTTACTGAGAGTTCCGGCAATTGTTACAGCACTTGGTGTTTGCATGGTATATGAGACATTATCCAACCTGGCAAGTATTTCATGGGTAACAGCTATTAACGGAGAAATTACAACACTTGGAAGATTTCCGTATTGTTTGATTATTTTTGCGATCATGTTTGTACTGTTCTACATCATTTTCAACTATACAAAGTTTGGATATAATGTAAGAGCATGTGCAAGTTCACAGAGAATTGCAAAAAATTCAGGTGTCAATACCAAGAAAACAGCATTCCTCTGCTATGTAGTTTCATCATTATTCCTTGGAGTTGCGGCACTTTTGAAGATTTCTATACAGGGATCAATTGATACGCCGATGTACATGTCAAGTACGAATATTATTTTCAACTGCATGCTTGGAATTTATGTGGGACTGGCACTTGAACAGTATTGTAATCTGGTAATCGGAATCTTTATCGGAAACTTTATTTTAAATATGCTGACGACAGGACTTCTCAGCATGGGACTTTCAGCTTCGCTGCAGGATACAGCATCTGGAATCTTCCTTCTGGTTATTATGATCTTTACTTACAACAACCAGAGAGTAATGAACTTTATCAGTGAACGAAAGCTGAAAAAAGAGCTTGTGAGAACAAACGCACAATAAAAAATAATTTAAATGACACCCGGAGTATACGCATCCTGTCAGCTTGCGATACTCCGGGTGTCGCTGTATAATCGGAATAGACAGCATTTGACAGGGCATAATGGGAGGAAGAAAATATGATAAAAGTATTGTTAGTGGATGATGAAAAGCTGGCACTGGAGTATTTGGAGCATATTATTGATTGGGAGTATCATGGATTTGAATTGATCGGGGTAACGACAAATCCAGAACAGGCACTTGCAATTTACAAGACACATAGACCGGATCTGGTGATATCAGATGTAAAGATGCCTGGATTAAATGGATTGGAATTAGGGGATGCAATTCGCGAATATGGTGGAAATACACATATTCTGTTCCTTTCAGCATATAAAAATTTTGATTATGTAAAACAGGCAATCCGGTTAGGAATTGATGATTATATCTTAAAAAGTGATCTGGAGGAAGATGGGTTTTTAAGAAAAATACTAAAATTAAAAGAAGAAATTATAAAAGAAAAAGCAAAAAAGCAGTATACAATTACAGCAATTTTAGAGGAATTATTTAGAAAAAATATTTCAGAAGAGGTATATAAAGATATTCTTGATGAAAATGATTATATAGGTTTGCATAAGAAATATTATTATATTATCGTTTCTCAAAGAAAGGTTCCGAAGATTTTAAAGAAATATATTCCACTTGATAACAATCAGATGACATTGGATAATCGGCTCATAAAAAGAGCGTGCGAAAATGTATCTGAAAATACTGGGATTCATGTAGGGGCCAGGTTTCCGGTAAACGAAGATGAATATCTGATTTTGCTTGAATTCGGAAAAGGAATTGTTTCACAAAAAGAAATAAATGACAGAATTTATGATTTTGCAAGAAAGCTGTATGAATATATTAACAGAGAAGAAAAACTGTATCATGTATATTATTGTTTGCATGGAAGTATGGTAAGGCAGTTCCGATCTAATTTTACAAATTATCAAAGACAACTGGAAAATAATATTTTAAAAAATGAAGTAGAGTTACAGGAGCTGCGTTATGACGGAAAAGAGGAAAATGAGAAGAAACTGTCAGGAATTTCATCAGAAGAAATTTATCAGTCTTTACAACAGGGAAAAACAGAAGAAATTGAAAAAATAGAAAACCGATTGCATGAAACAGAAAAAAAACAGAATGTTACAGAATACTTGGAATATATAGAACATATTTTGGAGGCTCTTAGTTTGTTTGATGGAAAACTGATTGGAGAAACAAGCGGTCAGAGATTTTTGATGACCGAGGGATGCAGTTCTTATGATTTTAGAAAAGTAACAGATCTTCAGGCATATATTGAATACAAGATAGAAGAAATTTGTCGAATGAAAAATGAGAAAGAAAAAATGATTTATTCCGATGTGACAATCAATGCAATGGCTTATATCAATCAGAATTATGGTGATGCAAGTATTACAGCAGCGGAAGTTGCGGAGCATGTTGGTGTGACATCTTCCTGGTTATCAACGAAATTTAAAACAGAAACTGGAATACGGGTAAATGATTTTATCAATAATGTCAGAATAGAAAATGCAAAGAAAATGTTCCAGGATAAAGAATATATGGTTTATGAAGTATCAGAAAAGACAGGTTTTACTTCCAGTCAGTATTTCAGTAAAATTTTCAAAGAATATACAGGACTGACACCGAACCAATATCGCAGGAAATTATTAGCCGGAGAGTAGAAGAGGTCATGAAATTAAGAAATAAATTGGTTATAGCACAATTATGTGTGTTTTTAGTAATTATGGGAATATTGCTCACGGCATTACCGGAACTGGTATATAGAAATATCAGTGTGAAAGACAGAGAGGATACTATGATTCTGAATGAGCAGATCATGTCTCAGTTAGATCAGAATTTTGAAGAACTGGTAAGATTTACAAAGATTGTGGCAGAAGAACCAGAACTTATTCAGAAAATAGATCAATATATGTCGGAGCCGAATGAAGCAAATAATGCGAAAATAAGTCTTTTTTTATCCCAGCTTGGTGTAAAAAATAAAATTCAGTCATATGGAATCATCGGGATTTATCTGGATGTCCAAAAGGCGGATGAAATATATGATTTTTCAACAGTAGGATTTTCGAATAAAGTAAAAGAACATATTTGTAGTGAAATAAAAGAATTAGATTTAAAAGGGAAAAAGACAAGTTTTTTGAATCCTTTTGCTTATGACGGGGAATCAGATACAGCATTTGGAAATATATTTAACATGGTTTATGGATATACGATGGAATATATATATCATGGGCAGAAAGGCAATCTTACTGTTATAGCATCTTTTGACCAGTTGTACTATATTGCAAACCAGATGAAAGATTACAGTAACGATTATCTGTTTCTTGATAAAAATAATCAGATTTTACAGCCAAGTGTTAAGGAAACACAAATAGATGTAAACGCAACTCTGAAAAACATGAAGTATGGAAAAAGCTATAAGGAAGGTTATTGGCAGCAGGAAGATGGGATTACTACAGTACGTTTTTCAGAAGAAGATGGGTGGAAGATTATTTGCAGGCAGAGCAGAAAAGATATTCTGGACAATAACCGTTCGCTGATTTTTCTGGTAGAAATACTGATTTTATGTTTTGGGCTTGGAATTGTGTTAGTTATGATTCCGATTGTAAATCATTTTACCGGTCCGCTTACGGATGTATCAAAACAAATGAATGAAATAGCAGAAGGAAATCTGGATGCACGAATCGAGGTGAATTCAACAGATGAAATAGGAGAAGTAGGCGCTTCGTTTAATGTTATGGCAAAACGTTTGCAGGAAAATATTGTTGAAATGGTCGAACAGGAAAAGAGAGAGCAGCAACTGAAGTATGGTTTGATGATTTCGCAGGTGGATCCGCATTTTATTTATAATACCATGAATATGATTACATATCTGGCACAGAAAAACCGGAATGAAGATGTGATTGCAGTGAATAAAGCTATGATTCAGATTTTAAGGGACAGACTACGTATAGAGGTGGATAATGTTTATGATACAGTAGAGCAGGAAATTAAAGTAGTGAGAGAATATTTACTGATTCAGAAATATCGATATACAGGAATATTTAAAAGTGTTATTGATATCGAAGCGGGGGTTGAGCCATATCTGATTGCAAAAAATATTTTGCAGCCACTTGTAGAGAATGCGTTCTTTCATGGAATTCTATGTAATACGGATGAAGAAGGCGAAGTAATAGACGGATGCATTACGATTCGTATCAGAATGGAAGAAGATGAAGTTGAGATTATTGTAAAAGATAATGGTGCAGGGATGTCTCAGGACAAACTAGATGAATTAAGCAAACCGCAGCGTAAACTGTCAAGTATGGAAAGAGGAGAACATATCGGTATAAAAAATATTAAAGAAAGACTGGACTATATTTATGAAAATAAATACAGATTTCAGATATGGTCAAAAGAGGGCGAAGGTACGATCGTCACGATCCGGATTCCGGCAATTGTATCAAGTGAAACTGAGAAATAAAAGAATGGAAGAGGTTCTATGTAGCAGTAAAAACTGTTATATGGAGCCTTTTTATATAAGTAATGAAGGGAATTTATGTGTCTGAAAGAAGCGGAAAAGGGCCAACATTTTGTGATTTCGTTAAGAAACGGGTATAAACATTTTCTATTTTCGTTAAAAACTAGCGTAAAACATTTCGTGTTTTCGTGAAAAAATGTATAATAGGAGAATCGAAACATTGCGCAGGAGGACTTTCATGGAACCATTCTATTATACCAAAATGACGAAACAGCAGCAGGCAGCATACCATGTAATCATGCAGGGAGCGAATGCACTTGCGGATGAATTTCAGATACCGCGCATAGAAAGTGCGGAGCTTTATGATGTCTTTTTCAGGCTTCGGCTGGATCATCCGGAGATTTTCTGGATGACAGGATATAAGTATAAATACTATCAGGACTCTCCGAATCTGATCTTTGTACCGGAGTATCTGTTTGACAAAAATAAAATCCGGGAGCATCAGAGGGCAATGTCCTCCAGAGTAGAAAAACTTGCGCGGGTGGCAAAAGATTTGTCTGAATGGGAAAAGGAGAAATATATTCATGATTTTATCTGTGATAATGTGACTTATGATAAGCTGAAAAAGGCGTATTCCCATGAGATCATCGGTCCACTTGGACATGGAGTTGGCGTATGTGAAGGGATTGCAAAATCTGTGAAAGTACTCTGTGATGCGCTTGGAATCTGGTGCATGATCGCAGTCTGTGGTAACAATCCGGAAAAAGGGATCAAGTACCGTCATACTTGGAATATCGTAAAAATTGGTGGTATATATTATCATCTGGATGCAACTTTTGACAATACACTTGGTAAACACAGTGCGGCAGGACAGGAGATCCGCTATGATTATTTCAATCTGGACGACAAGAAGATTTTCCGGGATCATGAACCGCTGATCGCACCGGCACCGGTCTGTACGAATGGGGATCATTTTTATTATCGGGAGAAGAAACTTTCCTTTACAAAAGAAGAAGATGTCTATAAACGGTCGCTGCAGGCGGCTAAGAAGGGCAGGACATTGACCTTTCAGTGGAGAGGTGGCTATCTGACAAGAGAAGTTTTGGAGAAACTTTTGGATCTGCTCCGGAAAGCCGGAGAAGAGAAGCAGAAGGCTGCCAGGATCAGCCTCAACTGGTCACAGGCAGTGATCCGTGTCAGTTATGTGGAGGACAGAGGACTTGCCTGTGTGGATATGGAAGAGGCAAATGAAGGAGAAAAGGAATAGATGAGTGAACTGGAAATACAGGAAAATATGTCAGCAGAGGAAGCGTTCATGGATACAGAAAGTGCATATGAAGAAATTCCGGAGGCCTTCCAGAAGCTTGCCCAGTTACTTGGTCAGGATCAGTTTGAACTTCTGTTTCCAGACAAAGATGTGGAAAACCAGGATGAAATGCGTCTGGTGTATCTGATGAATGATGCAGTGGAAAGCTTTCTGGTATTCTCTGGTGCAAGAATGACCGGACATTATCAGAAAGATTATGAAGGAGAGCTGGACGCAACTTTAAGCCAGGAGGATGGAGAATATGTACTTGTCGTATATCAGGGCGAAACGGTTGTGACCATTTTCTTCCAAGATCTTTCGCTGGAGATGAATCTCTATAATTACGGAGATATAGGACATTTTTGGTTGAAAGGGTATGAGTATCTGCGGATTCTGGAATATCGTCTGGCGATTCTGAGTGATAAATGTGAATATCTTGGAGAAAAGGCAACAAGTGATACAGAACAGAAACTTGCAAAACTGGTACATTTTCCTCCGCTGAACTATACCTGTTATCCGGCAGTTCCAGCAAAATATATTGTCCCGATGGAAGATCCGTGGAATCCGACCGAAGAGGCAATGGATGTAATGGAAGAGCTCGTTAAAGAAGTAGGGGATAAAAGTCTGTTGTGGTGGTTGCAAAGATACCGGAGATATCATGGAAAAAGAATGAGCAGATGGATTGCCCGACTATTACATCGAGAGAAACATGCGGCGGTTGTAGACTTGCTAAATAAAAAACTTGCCAAAGAAGCGGAAAATTATCCACGGAGGGATTTTGGGGAGAAATTTAATCAGAACTATCAGAACATTTTGAAAAAAGCCGAAAAAAGAAAAGCAGAGCTGGAGTCAAACGGACAGAAAGTTACACTTGTACGTGAGGAGCCATTTGCTGCGGCGAGAGATTCGGTAGATTTCAAAGTGTACCTGATGATTTGGAAAGAAAAACAGGGGAACCGTGTTGCTGAAATAGAAGAATTTTAGCAATGGATGATATGAGAACTTAGAAAATAGAAACAGGTCAACGGAGTGAGACTCAATTGATATTCAAAGAGAGGAACAAATACAAATGATTAACCGAGAAGATATGCTGGAATTGACGCGGCGGATGACGCCTGCAAGAACATCATTCACAAGAATAGCAGGCTGTTATGTAGATGCAGACGGAGATTTTGACGGAAGCTTTAACATCAACTTCCTCAAACTCTCTCCGTCAGAAAAAACAAAAAATCTCGCAATCGCCAAAACAATTCCATTTGCAGAGACAAACACAAAACTGAAAAAATACGAGATCCAGCCGGAAAATCAGAAAGCCGGAAGTATGTGGCAGCTTTTGATGGCGCTCAGAGACTGTGAACTTAAAAACGATGCCCTGATGGATACTCTTTATGATATCATCATGGAAAACATCCGGATCACCACCCCTTACGCGATCTATGTTTTCCATGATAACTACGATATCCCAGCCAAAGCCACCGACAAAGAACGCCTCGGAGAATCCGAAGAGATGTTCCCTTACCTCATCTGCGCCATCTGTCCCCTTGTCGGCGAATACGAACCCGGATCCCCAACATCCGGCTTCCTCTTCCCCGCCTTTACAGACCGCAGCGGTGACCTGAACCACATAAATATCTATGGCATAACTAAAAAGAAACGTGAAGAACTTGGTAGACTTATATCTTTATAATAATGTGTTGTTGGAAATATTTTAAAGATACAAATTTTTAAAAACTAAAACAAATCATTATACTCAAATTTATGAATATGGTTAAAACCCTAGACAAACAAATCACCATTAGCCATGCGCAGCGAGCTGATGTTCCATAAGGGAAAATTTTCAAGTTGCAGGAGTACCAGAAAAAACGGATAAATAAATGAATCGGGTCAGATTCCCTTGAGCACTATGGAGATGAGACTCAGTATATTGTGGAAGCCATTGCTGACACAATATACGCTTTCAGAGGCTCATCGGAATGCCCAGTGCGTGGGAAGCATACCCGATTCATTTATTTATCCGTTTTTTCGTCCCCCTCCAACACCTTAAAACCTACCTTATTCATCCATCAGCAAGCTCCGGAACTCCGTAAAGAAACGTCCCTGCTCTTCTTTGGTCATCTTAACCAGCATCTCCAGGCTTTCCATACTGATCCGCCCGGCTGAGAACAGCAGTTCCGTATAATCCCATTTCGTATATCCATACTCTTTTTCCCAGTCGCAGATTTTCTTCATTCCATAATAATAGCATGTGAAATATCCCGGCGCATTCTGGTGTGCCTGTACCTGGGCGCGGGCAGTTACGCGGTCAAAGCCAAGCTCTTCTTCGTAGATTTTTACAGCATCTTTCAGTGTCGCTCCAAAATAATACAGCTGCAGATCAACCAGGATACGGACAGAGGCATGATGACGGCGGAATGCAACGAACAGAGGGAAGAACGGGTCTTCTGCAAAGATAAAGGTAAATGCGCGTTCAGTCCGAATACAGGTTCCCTCTTCCAGAGGTACACTTTTTGCTCCTATTTTTACAGTTTCCGGTGTCGGATCGATCGCTGCACGGATAAACTGGACATGGTGTCCCGGATAAGTTTCGTGCATGGTATTCATCTTGATCCAGCCATCGGTAATGTTCTGATAATTATACTGATTCAGGAACATCTGGCCGCGGAGCGGTTTGACACGGAAATCACCACCCTCATAACCGCCCCAAGGGTAAGAATCCTTATAGCAAGGCGGAAGAGGAACGCACAGACAGGTTTCATCTTCCGGAAGACGTACATATTCATGAGCGACAGCACGGGTACGTTTCAGATAATTTCTGGCACGTGTATACATTTCCTCGGCACTGTCACAAGGACCGGCATAGCGGAAAAGCACATCGCTGACTTCTTTCATTGTCTTCGGAGTTCCTTCCGGAAGCTCTAATTTGGAGGCGATTTCGAATACTTCAGCACGGGTCTTTTCAATTTCTTCTTTATGCCATGCAAGCAGTTCGTCGAGAGATACACCAAGACGGTTTTTCAGAAGGCTGCGGTAAGCTTCCGGATCCATCTTGATGGTCTTTGAGAGATCATCCTTTAACAATTCTTCAGAGTCAGACTGGCAGTCAGAACCGAGTAAATCTGCCATTTCCTGAAGCTGATCGATAAAAATCCGGAAGGACTGTGATAAAGATGCAATCTGTTCTTCTGTGAAATCCGGGAAATATTCATTTAACAGTTTCTGGTCGCGCTGCATATCCAGCCTTGCGAGGGCAAAGGCAGAAGAAAGGGAAGCTTCATTTTCTCCGTATTGTGTGTGGATCAGATTAAGGATCAAATCCTGATTTTCATGAAATGCCTGTAATTTTCTGGTCAGGACATCGAGACGTACTTCATTAGAACGCCTGTCACAGCGAGCAATTTCCTGAAGATAATAGACAAAATCCAGGAGAGGTGCTTCCGGATTGTGTTCTTTTTCTTCGATAGTAAATTTAAGAGAATCCAGGAAGTCATTCAGATGATGCTTCACCAGACGATAGACATTGTCCGGTGCATCCAGGTTTTCAACCTGTGTTTTTAAATCGTTCCATTTTTCGCAGACCGACCTGATCTTTTCGGGAGTCGGGAGAAAAAGGATATTTTCAAAAGAACGGTGGCTTTCGAGTTGGTCATGCAAAATGGCAAGTTCTCTGTCAAGTTCGCGGTAAGTATTGGTTAAGTCAGTATTTTTCATGAGTAAATGGCACTCTCCTTTTTTAGAAATTTGTTCTGATTGTATCTTACCGCAGAAAATGTCAAATGAAAAGCAGGACAGATAAAAAGATTCGCGTGTCGACTTATGCCCCTTTCTGTGATATGATAATCAAGAGATTATTATGAGCAGAAAGGGGCATTTTTTCGATGGCAGCAACATCTGAAAATAAGCCAAAACAATATATATCTGTCGGGATTCTGGCGCATGTGGATGCCGGAAAGACGACGCTTTCGGAAGGAATCCTTTATCTTACCGGTCAGATCAGAAAGCTTGGAAGAGTTGACCATGGAGATGCGTTTCTGGACATGTATACGCTGGAGAGAAGCCGGGGGATTACCATTTTTTCCAAGCAGGCGAATTTTGTGCTTGGAGACAAGCAGGTGACTCTTCTTGATACACCGGGGCATGTGGACTTTTCAGCAGAAATGGAGCGTACCTTGCAGGTTCTTGATTATGCAATCCTGGTTGTCAGCGGAGCGGACGGTGTGCAGGGACATACACGAACCCTGTGGAATCTTCTTGCAAGGTATCAGGTTCCGACCTTTATTTTCATAAATAAGATGGATCAGGACGGTACGGACAGACAGGACAGATTTACTGAATTAAAGCGGAAGCTCAGCGGAGAGTGTGTGGATTTTACAGAAGCGGGTGAAGAATTCCTGGAAGAGCTGTCTATGTGCGACGAGACGGTAATGGAAAGCTATCTGGAAAATGGAGAGATCACGGCGAGCCAGATTCAGACGCTGATCCGGGAACGAAAGGTATTTCCATGCTATTTCGGTTCGGCACTGAAGCTGGAAGGTGTGCAGGAATTACTGGACGGACTGGGAAAATACATGGACGGACCGGTAAGCGGGACGCATGCTGAAGAGGCATTTGGAGCGAAGGTATATAAGATATCCAGAGATTCACAGGGCAGCCGTCTGACACATGTGAAGATCACAAACGGAGTACTGAAGGTCAAAGAGATCCTGGAATATATGGCAGAGGAAGAACCTATGCAGGAGAAAGTTAACCAGATCCGGATTTATTCCGGGGACAAGTACGAGATGGTGCAGGAAGCAGAAAAAGGCTGTATCTGTGCTGTGACAGGACTTACCCGGACTTATCCGGGACAGGGGCTTGGGATGCAGCAAGGTTCTTCGGCACCGGTACTGGAGCCGGTTCTGAATTACCGGGTGGAGCTGCCGGAAGGCTGTGATGTACACCGGATGCTGCAGAATTTCAGACAACTGGAGGAAGAAGATCCGATGCTCCGTGTAGTCTGGAATGAAGAGGCAGGAGAGATCCAGGTCCAGCTGATGGGCGAAGTGCAGACGGAGATTCTGCAAAGCCTTGTAAAAGAACGGTTTGACGTGGATATTTCTTTTGGAAGCGGGAATATTGTTTACAAAGAAACGATTAAAAATACAGTTGAAGGAGTAGGGCATTTTGAGCCGCTGCGTCATTATGCGGAAGTGCATCTGATACTGGAACCGGGAGAGCCGGGAAGTGGAATCTCGATCGATACGATCTGCAGTGAGGATGTGCTGGACAAGAACTGGCAGCGACTGATCCTGACGCATGTGCTGGAAAGAGAGCATCGGGGCGTTCTGACGGGATCGGTGCTTACTGATGTGAAGATCACACTTGCCAGTGGACGTGCACATCTGAAGCATACAGAGGGCGGAGATTTCCGCCAGGCTGTGTACCGTGCGATCCGCCAGGGACTGATGCAGGCAGAGAATGTACTGCTTGAACCGTATTATGCATTTCGTCTGGAAATTCCGTCAGAGATGACAGGCCGTGCACTTACGGATATTCAGCGGATGAATGGAGAATTTGACGGACCGGAGACGGAAGATGATATGGCTGTGGTCACCGGAAGTGCACCGGTGTCTGAAATGCAGGATTATCAGAGAGAAGTAACCACATACAGCAGAGGAAGAGGGAAACTGTTCTGTACGCTGAAGGGATATTTTCCATGCCATAACCAGGACGAGGTTGTAGAGGCGATTGGTTACGATCCGGAGCGGGATGTGGAGAATCCGACGGGCTCTGTATTCTGTGCTCATGGAGCGGGATATAATGTACCGTGGCAGGAAGTGCCGGAACATATGCATATTGAGGCACAGCTTCCGAAGATCCTGGAAGAGCGGAAAAGGCTGGCAGGAGAGACAGAAAAAAGTCTGGATGAGACTGTACCGGTAAATTTACGCAAGGAGAAAAGCGGATCAGCAGAAGCAGCAGCCAGAGGCGGCAGGCATTATGCGCGTAATGCCAGAGAAGACAGGGAACTGGAAGAGATTTTTATCCGGACTTACGGACGGGTAGAGAGAAAAGCCGATCGTCTTCCAAAGACTGTGACTGCAGGGAAAACGCCAAAAGCAAAGAAAGATGAAGAAGGCGTACAGGAATATTTGCTGGTAGATGGTTATAATGTTATTTTCGCATGGGATGATCTGAAAGAACTGGCAAAAGAGAATATTGAAGCAGCAAGAAATAAACTGATGGATGTGCTTTGCAATTATCAGGGGTTCAAGAACTATCCTCTGATCCTTGTATTTGATGCCTACAAGGTTGAAGGCGAAGCAATGGAAATCTTCAAATACCACAACATTCATGTTGTGTATACAAAAGAAGCTGAGACGGCGGATATGTACATTGAAAAGGTAGTACATGAAGTCGGAAGAAAGTATCATGTGACGGTAGTTACATCAGATGGTGTGGAACAGGTGATCACACAGGGACAGGGAGGTACGATCATATCTTCCCGGGAGTTCCTGGAAGAGGTGAAGATCGTGAACCGGCAGATTCAGGAAGAATGGGAGCTGCACAAAGAGAGTGCGAAAAATTATCTGTTCGATCATATGGACAGAGAGCTTGCCGGTCATATGGAAGAGGTCCGCATGGGCCGGAAAGAATTGGGTGAGAAAGCAAATGATCAATAAAGAGGAATTTCTGAAAACCTGTAATCTGACAGAGGATGACCTTACGGCTGCCCGAATTTCCTGGGAGGAGCTGACAGAGATCTATGAAGATTATATGTCAAAAACGAAATTGTTCCGTCATCTGGGAAAAGAATTTGTAGATGAATATATTTATGATATTGAGCGGGCAGGGATCCATTCCTACCGTTACAGAACCAAGAATCCAATGCACCTTCTGGAAAAGATCATCCGGAAGCGGAAAGAAAATTATGCAAAATTTGAACATATCAACAAATCGAATTACCACAAATACATCACAGATTTGATTGGTATCAGGGTTTTCTTCCTTTACCGGGAGGACTGGATCCATTTTCATAAGTTCATCACTTCGATGTTTGAAAATGATCCGAACAATTATATAGAGGACAGGCTGCGGGATTTTGATGAGGATCCGGAGCACTGCTATATCGCAGAACGTCCAAAAGTATATAAGCGTTCCGGGGATACAAGGATTTATGACAGTACGCAGATTGAAGTGCGGACAGGCGGGTATTACCGTTCACTGCATTATATCATCAAGTATCACGGATACTATCTGGAAATCCAGGGCAGAACGCTTTTTGAAGAAGGATGGAGCGAGATTGACCATGATATTGTGTATCCGTATTACAAGGATGATGAGATGCTGACGGAGTTTTCCGGACTGCTGAACAGGCTTTCGGGAATGGCAGATGAGATGAGTTCGTATTTCAGAAAGATGAAAGAACTCAGAGAAGAAGAACCGGATAAAAAATAAAGGATCTCTTATAAAAAATTAAAAATATCATATCACGTTATGGGTGGTATCTTTTTGTGAACTATGTGCGGAAAGGTACATTCTTTTTTGATATTAAATGATTGGAAATTTGTTTATAATAATGAGAGCGTAAGGATAAAAAGAAAATACTTGCGTATAATTAGCCTAGATTATTCACGGCTATGCCGTGTGAAGTGCGTGTGAAAAAACTCTTGTTTTTTCACACGCACTTTCTTTTTTTGACTTTTTTCAAAATCATCTGATATTTTCTGCTTTTCAAAATGCGATTAGTGAAAATGCATAAAAATAAAACTATAAAATTGTTAAAAACGACCAACAAGCACAAAACATGTCCAAATTTGACAGTGAGAAAGGTCTAAAATGACAGAACAAGATTTAAAATTCAAGATAGAATCATATTGCAAACGAAAAAGAAACGTTAAAACAAAGAAAAATAATAAAAAAGCGAAAGGAGAAGCGTATGAAAACGCAATGTCATAATCCATATCTCCCGTTGTGGGAACATATTCCGGATGGGGAACCGCATGTGTTTGAAGACAGATTATATGTATTCGGAAGTCATGATCTGGAGAATGGGAATGAATTTTGTGAGCAGGATTATGTATCATGGTCGGCACCGCTGGATGATCTGTCTGACTGGCATTATGAAGGCGTGATCTACCGAAAAGATCAGGATCCGTATAACGTAAATGTGCTTCCTTTATATGCGCCGGATGTAGTACAGGGGCGTGATGGAAGATATTACTTATATTATTGCATCAAATTCCAGGATTCCATCAATGTGGCTGTCTGTGATACACCGGCAGGGCAGTATGAATTTTACGGACGTGTCCAGTACAAAGACGGTCAGGCGATGATGGAAAATCAGACCTATGATCCATCTGTGATCTGTACAGAGGAAGGAAATTTCCTGTATTTTGGATTTGCACCATGCATGATCAATATCCCGCGTTATAAAGACCAGGATCTGAAAGGCGGAAGCGTACTTCAGTTGGAAGACGATATGATCACCGTAAAAAAAGGACCGCAAGTGATCATTCCGAGTCTGAATTATGGAAAAGGAACTTCATTTGAAGGAAACGAATACTTTGAAGGGCCATCTATTCGAAAAATAAACGGAAAATATTATCTGATCTATTCTTCCGTAAATACGCATCAGCTCTGCTATGCAATCAGTGACAGGCCGATGGAAGGATTTGAATTTGGTGGAGTCATTGTAAGCAATGGGGATGTCGGATACAACGGAAGAAAAGAAGAAGACAAACTGATGTCTGTTGGAAATAATCATGGTGGTCTGGTGGAGATAAACGGACAATGGTATATGTTCTATCACCGTCATACTTTCCTGAATCAGTATAACCGACAGGGATGTGCAGAAAAGGTGTATTTTGATGAGAACGGACAGATTCCGCAGGTAACGATTACGACAAGCGGAATGAATCCAGGACCTCTTTCAGGAGATGCATCTTATCCGGCAGTTTATTGTTGCAATCTGACGAATGGACACATGGGAGCATTGTCTTCCATTGGAAGAACCAACCAGGAAGTTGATTTCCCTTATATGACAAGTGTAAATGAAGAACGTTATATCACGAACATTAAAGATGGAACGAGAATTGGATATAAGTATATCAATCTGGAAGAAACCGGAAAAATTGAAGTCGTTTATCAGACAGATGCCCCGGGTGAACTGGAAATTTACACAGAAGAGAATGGAGAAAGAAAGGCAGTTATTTCTTTGAAGCCATGTAAATGGTGGAAAACCGCTGAAACAGAAGTAACATTTACCGAAGAAAAGAAATTGTATCTGGTATACAAAGGGGAAGGAGTACTTTCTCTTTTGACATTAAATCTAAAAGGAAAAAGGAACTAGGAGGAAGAAACATGAAAAACAGTAAACCAACATGGAAAGAGATTCTTGCATTTGCTGTCGGAGATGGTGGATGCAATCTGGTATGGACAACAATCGGTTCTTACCTGACATTATATTACACAGACAGTGTAGGACTTGCAGCAGCAGCGATTGGTACGATGATGCTTCTCACAAGACTTCTGGACGGAATTTCAGATCTGATCATGGGAAGCATTATCGACCGTACACATACCAAATGGGGAAAAGCAAGACCGTGGATCTTATGGACTGCAATCCCAATGGGACTTGGACTGGTTCTGATGTTCAGTGTGCCGTCCGGACTGAGCAGCGGAGGAAAGATGGTTTATGCGGTCATTACCTATATCCTGATGGCAGTTGCTATTTATACCGCATGTAACCTGGCATATAATACACTGCTTTCACTGGAAGCACCGGATCCGAAAGACCGTGTAACAATGAGTTCTATCCGTTTCTTTGTTACAATGTCAGTGGTACTTTTCATCAACTACAACTGCAATAACCTGGTAGGAAAATTCGGATGGACCGGAATGGCAGCAATCTTTGGTGTAATTGCTACAATATTGCTTTTGATCACATTTGCAGGAACAAAAGAGCGTACACATGCAGAAGAAAATACTTCTAAGAAACAGAAAAACAAAATCAGTGTCAGAGAATCATTCAAGCTTCTTTTCGAGAACAGATATTTCTGGCTTCTGACGGTTGTATTTGTTATCAACTATACAGTTCTTGGTGTAAATAACGGACTTCGTATTTATTATGCAAGAGATGTCCTTGGAAATGTAGGACTGATGGGAACACTTACATTATGCTTTATTTTACCAAAACTGATCGGTAACCTGATTTACCCTTATATCAATAAAGTACTTGGAAAATGGAAGAGCATGATGATCGGATATGCAATTGAACTTCTTGGGGTACTGATCATGGCATTTACAGGAACTTCATTTACAACAGCAGTCATCGGACTTGTCTGCCTTGGAATCGGTGGAATTCCGCACAATGCAGGACTTTTCGCAATGGTTGCAGACGTTATTGATTATGGTGAGTGGAAGACAGGTGTCCGCCTTGATGGTATGACAAACTCTGTTACATCCTTTGGTATGAAAGTCGGAGCCGGTCTTGGATCCGCAATTGTCGGATGGGGACTTGCATGGGCAGCATACGATGGAAGCCTTACCGCTAAAGGAGTTGCTCAGGCAGCAGTAACCATTTCAGGAATCAAGACTGTATTTACAATGGTTCCAGCAGTTCTGATTGTTATCGGAATGGTTGCACTGTTCTTCTGTAATCTGGATAAGATCTATCCACAGATCGCAAAAGGACTGGAAGAAAAAAGAGCGAACGAAAAATAGAAAATTGTAAAAATTACAGAGGATAGTCGTCAGGATTGGCGGCTATTCTTTGCGCATATATTTCAGTATGGGAGAAAATCCTGTATAATGATTTGTAAGAATGTTTAAGTATATTTTGAGGAGAAATGAACACGGGAGGTCCATATGCCACATTCCATTTATGAGTCAATAACAAATAATCAGAGTTTTCCTGTAAATATATTTGTTGCGCCAATTCAGAGCAGTACCTATCACTGGCATAATGAATATGAAATGATCGGAATATTAAAAGGGAGTATCTGGATGCAGGTGCAGTCGGAGCAGGTCAGATTAAAAAAGGGGGATATCTATCTGGTGAATCCGAATGTGATCCATGCGATAAAAGGAGTAGAAAATGAAGAAAATCTGTGTATGTTCGTGCAGATGAGGCGTGAGCTTTTGGCGTTTGATGAGGAGGACAATAAAGAGGTACGGTTTTATCTTGATAGTACAGACGAGGAAGAGCCGGAAAAAGGATTCGCATATTTTTATAAAAAGATGGCTGAACTGGTATATGAATCTATGCGCGAGGACAGACATCAGGTATTTCGGATAAGGGCACAGGTGTGTACCATGATCGCAGATCTCTTTGATCAGGTTATTTATGATATTAGGTTTAAAGATGCAGCTGCACAGAATGATCAGGAACTGACGGTAAAGGCGATTACGCTTATGGAAGAACATATGGGAGAAGAAAAGGTAATGGATCTGGTATGTAAAAAGATCGGGCTCAGCCGTAAATCTCTGGATCGCAATCTGAAGACAACACTGGATCTGACCGGGAAAGAACTTCTGGAAAATCTGCGTATAGAGCAGGCAAAGAATCTTCTGAAGAATACGGATAAAAATATGAATTACATTTTGGATGCATGTGGATTTGGATCGGAAAAAACGTTTTACCGAGTATTCAGGGAAGAAACCGGGTTTACGCCGAAAGCCTTTCGTGAGAAAGGACAGGTGGAAGAATATGATGAGGCACTGAAGGGGTATCTGAATTATGAGACTTCAGAGGTAAAAAGGATTTTGAGGGAGATTCTGAATGGATAAGAAAATGGACTGGAAGGCATATCGGCTGACATATACAAAACAGGCGAAGGATATTTTGAAAACGCTGTCACTGGAAGAAAAAGTTTCTTTGATGAGTGGGTCAGAAATCCGTTCTGAGGTTCGGGGAGCAATTCGGAAAAAATTAAAAGTACATTATAATGAACATCCATATCGTGCAGGTGGTATAAAAGAGAAAGACATACCGGCAATGCTTTTTGCAGATGGGACGAGAGGTGTTGTATGCGGATGCAAAAAAGCAACATGTTTTCC
This sequence comes from Coprococcus sp. AF51-11b1, assembly GCF_027682785.1. Classification (NCBI taxonomy): domain Bacteria; kingdom Bacillati; phylum Bacillota; class Clostridia; order Lachnospirales; family Lachnospiraceae; genus Coprococcus; species Coprococcus sp. AF51-11b1. The sequence goes on from NZ_JAQCZB010000002.1 coordinate 250,241, forward strand.
GGTGGCGTCCATGAGAGGAGCAGCTTTTGACCCGGAGCTGGAAGAAGAGATCGGGCGCGCCATTGCAGAGGAAGTTCTGGACGTTGGTGCAAACTTTTTTGGTGGCGTATGTGTGAACCTGCCCTATCATCCGGGATGGGGACGGGCGCAGGAAGTATATGGAGAAGATCCGTATCTTCTTGGCAGGATGGGAAGTGCACTGGTCCGCGGAGTACAGGAGAATGGCGTGATCGCCTGTGTCAAACATTTTGCCTTTAATTCTATGGAAAATGCAAGATTTAAAGTGTCAATCGAATGTGATAAAAGGACAGAAAGAGAGATTTTTTTCAGCCATTTTAAAAAGTGTATTGATGCCGGAGCCGGTTCTGTGATGAGTGCTTATAATCGCTATCAGGGAGCGATGTGTGGGGAAAATGAATATTTGCTCAGACAAGTGCTTCGGAATGAGTGGGATTTTGACGGATTTACGATCTGTGATTTTGTGTGGGGAGTGAAAGATACCGTTGCAGCGGCTTCAAGCGGGCTTGATATTGAGATGCCGATCACACATTTTTATGGAGAAAAGCTTCTGGAAGCAGTAAGAGAAGGAGAAGTTACGGAGCAGACGATTGATGAATCAGCACTCCGGATTATCCGGACTTTACTGGCACATGAACATTTTATAGAAGAACACAAAAAAGAAGGAAGTTGTGATTACAGAAAGCATCAGGAACTTGCCCTGAGGTGCGCAGGAGAAGGAATTACGCTTCTGAAAAATGAAGATCAGTTACTTCCGATAGATTGTAAAAAGGGAAAGAAGATCGTAGTTTTGGGAAGTTACGCTGACAGAGAAAATATTGGTGACCGGGGTTCCAGTCAGGTCTATGCACCGTATGTGGTGACGATCCTGCAGGGAATTACGGAATACCCTGCAGATGCGGAAGTGATCTATTATTCCGGAGAAAGTGCATCCCATTGCAGGCGGCTTGCAAAAGAGGCAGATGTGGTTGTGAGTGTAGCGGGAAATGATTATCTGGATGAAGGAGAATGTGTGGCAAATGAATCGGTAGATGTGACGGTTCAGAATGAGGGCGGCGACAGGACAGACTGCCTGGGATTAAAAGAGGAACAGCTGAGAATTATTGATGCAGTCGGAAAAGTCCGGCAGGATGCAGTGGTGGTTCTGGTTGGCGGAAGCATGATCCTGATGGATGAGTGGGAAGATCAGGTCGGAGCGATATTGATGGCGTACTATCCAGGAATGGAAGGTGGAAAGGCAGTCGCAGATGTATTATTCGGGAAAACGAATCCGGGTGGAAAACTTCCATTTGTGATTCCGAAGAAAGAAGAAGATCTGCCGGAGATTGACTGGGATGCAGAAGAGTTCCGATACGATTACTATCACGGATATACACTTCTGAATAAAAATCATGTGGAACCGCTTTATCCGTTTGGATATGGACTTTCTTATACAACATTTACGCTTACCGGCATGAAGGCGTGGAGAGATGAAGAAAATCTGTATGCGTCTGTGATCGCGAAAAATACAGGGAAGCGGGAAGGCAGCGAAGTGGTACAGATGTATGTGGGAGCAGCTGATTCCAAAGTAGAAAGACCGGAGTATGTGCTCAAGGATTTTCAGAAAATACGGCTGGATGCCGGAGAAGAAAAAGAAGTGAAACTGGTTTGCCCGATTCGAGAGATGGCATATTTTGATGAGGGTAGAAATGAATTTGTGGCGGAATTTTCAATTCCGTATGAAGTGTATGTGGGAACGAGCAGTTTGAGAGAAGATTTGTGGGTAAGGAAAGTTTGAAAAAGGGATGTGCGGGTTTATTGTACTAATTAGTACAATAGCCCTTTTTAAAACTTTTTGTCAGAATGAAAAATTGAATCATAAATATCTGTTTCCGGTTTAATATTTTCAAAATAAATCCAACATATAGAGAAGTGGGAAGCGAGCGTTGCTTACTTCCCACTTCCCGGTTATAATTGGAATAACAGAAATTAAGTCAGAAAGGATGGATTCAATGGAATATATAACATCTCTACAGGCAGCAGATAAATGGAATCTTTCAAAACGTCAGGTAAATGCGCTGTGCAAAAGCGGACAAATATATGGTGCAGTAAAAAAGGACAGCGTTGGATGATACCGGAAGATGCAACTTTTGAAAAATATCTCAATCATTACGATGTGATTTATCTGGATATTACCTTGTAGGAATTAATTACAAAAAAGCAACGAAAGAACATACCTGTAAAATAGAAGAGATTATTCTTTAATCAGGCATTTATGGAGGAAGAAAACCATGCGATTTCTTCATTTATCAGACCTGCACCTCGGCAAGCGTGTGAATGAATTTTCCATGCTGGAGGATCAGGCATATATTTTAAAAGAGATACTGAACATTATCGATGAGCAGAAGGTGGAAGCGGTTCTGATCGCGGGCGACATTTACGACAAGGTGATTCCGTCCGCAGAGGCGGTGAGGCTTCTGGATGATTTCCTGACAAGGATCGCCGCGAGGGAGCTGCCGGTGTTTCTGATCAGTGGAAACCATGATTCTGCAGAAAGAATTGCTTTCGGTTCAAGACTGATGAGCAGCAGACAGATCTATCTTTCACCGGTATTTGAGTCGGATGTAGAACCAGTAACGATAAGTGACCGGTACGGTGAGATCAATATTTACATGCTTCCATTTGTGAAGCCGTCTTTGGTAAAAAGAGTGTATCCGGAGGAAGAAATTATCACCTATCAGGATGCTGTAAATGCGGCAGTGCAGCATATGCAGATCGACACAGACAAACGAAATATCCTGCTTGCGCATCAGTTCGTGACCGGTGCGGCAAGATGTGATTCAGAAGAACTGTCTGTAGGCGGTGTGGATGATGTGGACGCATCTGTCTTTGACGGATTTGATTATGTGGCGCTTGGGCATCTCCATGGCCCGCAGAAGATCGGGAAAGAGACAGTGCGGTATTCGGGGACGCCGCTCAAATATTCTTTTTCTGAAACCAATCACAAAAAAGCAGCAGTCATCGTTGATGTAGAAGAAAAAGGCAAAATAAATATTCAGCAGATTCCATTTTTGCCGAAACATGATATGCGGGAAGTCAGAGGCACGTATATGGAAGTGACTGCGCTGGATTTTTACAAGGATATGAACACGGACGATTATCTTCACATTACGCTGACTGATGAAGAGGATATCCCGGATGCGATCGGGAAGCTACGATGCATTTATCCGAATATCATGAAGCTGTCTTATGACAATCTGCGGACGAGAGCGGCAGGGACAGTGAGAGGAACGGCGGAAGTAGAGGAGAAATCCCCGATGGAGCTTTTAAGAGAGTTCTATGAGCTTCAGAACAACCAGCCCATGACGGATGAACAGGAAGAGATTGCCAGAGGAATGATGGAAGAAATATGGGAGGATGAGAGATGAGACCGATAAAACTTACGATTTCTGCATTCGGACCGTATGCAAAAGAGACAGAGATCATTCTGGATGAACTTGGTGAGCGGGGGCTTTATCTGATAACCGGCGATACCGGTGCCGGAAAGACCACAATTTTTGATGCAATCGCATTTGCACTTTACGGGGAAGCGAGTGGAAATGAAAGAGAGCCGGGGATGCTTCGGAGTAAATATGCGGATCCGAAGACGCCGACCTTTGTGGAATTGGAGTTCTTCTATCAGGGGCAGAACTACCATATCCGGAGAAATCCGGAGTACATGCGTCCAAAGGACAGGGGCGAGGGCATGACGCTGCAAAGAGCGGATGCGGTACTGGAATTTCCGGATGACAGGCTTCCGGTCACAAAGGCAAAAGAGGTCACGAAAGCAGTGACAGAACTGATCGGGCTCGACCGCGGACAATTTACTCAGATTGCAATGCTGGCGCAGGGAGATTTTATGAAGCTTCTGTTTTCAAAAACTGAGGAGCGGAGCAAAATTTTCCGGGAAATTTTTCATACCAGACCGTATCTTGCATTTCAGGAGAAAATGAAAAATGCAAGCGGCAGACTGCAGGAACAGTATGAGGATGTCAGCAAAAGCATTTTGCAGTACATGAAGGATATCAGCTGTGATGAGGATGACGTGCTTGCTGCGGATGTGAAAAAGATCCGTGAGAGCAAAGCGGTGGTTCATGCGGACAAGGTTCTGGAACTTTTGGAAACTCTGACAAATCAGGATGCAGATTCGGTGAAAGAAAAGAAGAAGAATTTAACGAAGATCGAGAAAGATCTGGAAGAGCTGAACCAGAGAATCGGAAAGGCAGAGGCAGTGATCCGTGCAAAAAAGGAACTGGAAAAAGCGGAGCAGACGATAGCAGAGAAGACACCAACGCTGGAAGAACTGGAAATGGCACTGAAGAAAGAACAGGAAAAAGTGCCGGAAAGAGAGCAGTTAACAGAAGAGATCGGAAAGAGGCAGGAAAAGCTTGCAGAGTATGACGAATTGAAAAAACTTCAGAAGCAGATTAAAGAGCTTGAAAAACAGATTGAGATATTAAAGGGCCGGGAAAGCCAGTATCAGGAAAAGAAAGCGCAGATGCAGGCGCAGCTGGAACAGAAAAGGAATTTACTGGAACAGCTGAAGGATGCGGAAATTAAAGTTCTGAAAGTTACAGCAGAACAAAAAGAGGTTTCAGTAAGAAAAGAAACGGCAGAAGACATTCTTATTCAATATAAAAGATACCAAAGACAGAAGAAAAGTGTGGAAGAGGCGCAGAAAGCATACCTTGTCATGCAGGAGGAATGTACAGAGCGAAAGACACAGCTTGCCTGGATGGAGAAGGCATTTCTGGATGAGCAGGCGGGGATTCTTGCAAAGGTTCTGAAAACGGGAGAGCCGTGTCCGGTGTGCGGATCGGTCCACCATCCATGTCCGGCACAGATGATGGAGGGTGCACCGGAAAAAGAAGAGCTTGAAAAATACCGGAAAGAGACTGCTGATGTGGAGAAAAAGACGAATGATGCAAGCTTTAAGGCAAATGAAAAGCTGGTCCAGTTAAAAGCGCTGGAAGAAGAAATCCAAAAGAGTGTGAAAAGTTTTGACAGCAGCATACAGGAAGAAGAGCTTGAAAAATCGCTGGCGTTGATCGGTCAACAGATGGATGCCCTCGAAAAGTCAGAAAAGGAATTACAGAAAAAGCTGGAAGTAGCTAAAGAAACAGTGGCACAAAAGCAGAAGCTGGAAGCTGAGATTCCGGAACTGGAGCAGATGCAGAAAAAGCTTCAGGAGGAAGAACAGGAACGAAAGAATCAGCTCCTTGTGTCTGAGAGAGATAAAGCAAATGCAGAAGAGCAGGCTGTGAAGGTGCGTGGCAAACTGGAATTTCCGGAGAAAGCAGAAGCAGAACAGAAGATCAAAGAGCTGGATAAGCAGAAAAAAGAGATCGATAAGAATCTGAATGCTGCCCAGAAGGCATTCCAGGACTGCAGTCAGTCGGTAGAAGTGGCAAAGACGAAGAAGAAAACGCTGGAGAAGCAGATTGCAGGTAATAAAGAAACCGATATGGAAGAGCTTGGGCAGGCACGACAGGAAGTATCAGGTGCGAAAAAAGAGCTTCAAAAACAGATGGAAGAGATCAGGATCCGTTATGAGAACAATCTGAAAATCAGGAATGCGATTGACAAGCAGAGTGCGAAACTTCTTGAGCTTGAGCGGAACTGGACACAGGTGCGTGAAATTTCCGATACGGTAAATGGAAAGATCAAAGGCGGATCCAAAGAAAAGATCAAGTTTGAGACCTACATCCAGACCAATTATTTTGACCGGATCATTGCCCGTGCAAATACGCGGTTTATGGTGATGAGTGGAGGACAATATGAGCTGAAACGCCAGACTGATACGGATGACCGGAAGAGTCAGAGTGGTCTGGAACTGAACGTAATCGATCACTACAATGGTTCTGAGCGAAGCGTGAAGACGCTTTCCGGCGGGGAATCCTTTAAAGCTTCTCTTTCGCTGGCACTCGGACTTTCTGATGAGATCCAGGCATCGGCAGGCGGAATCCAGCTGGATACCATGTTTGTCGATGAAGGATTTGGTTCACTGGATGAAGAGTCACTGGAACAGGCGATGAAAGCACTGAATGGTCTTACGGAGGGCAACCGTCTGGTGGGAATCATTTCCCATGTACAGGAATTAAAAGCAAGGATTGAGAAACAGATTGTGGTGACAAAGGAAAAAGCAGGCGGAAGCAGAGTGGAACTTAAGATTGACTGATCTGTGCCGGAGAAGAATTTCATGCTGAGATGAAGCGGAGCACCAATGGAGGTGGGGAAAATTCACCGAAACTGGAAGGAGAAGATGATTTTTATGAGCTGTTTTTTGCAGGACTGGAGCAGAAGGAAAATAAAAATCTAAATGAATAAAAATACTATGAAGAAATGGTTTTGACTTTCAGATATGCAACAAGTGTGTTAAGATAGGTACAGACTATTCATAAAATGTGCAAGAATATACAATTTGAAAAGAGCGAATATAAAAGGAAAAAGGAGTAAAAATCATGCCAGTTTTTGATTTTAAACACACACCAGATGAAAAAAAGGCCCAGGAATGTACTTATACAACATTCCGCTCGAATGAGACAGAAGCGACAGCGGAGAAGCCGATGCTGGTTCTGGATAACAGCAACCGGAAATGGAAGCATCATTCCTGTGGTGTTTTCACCAACCCGATTAAAAAGACATCCTTTGAATTTGACGAGGAAGATGGAACTGTAAGTGCGGACATTCTCCAGATCGATGCGAGATTTGTAAGCCTGATCAAATGGCTGGGCGAGAATCACATCAATGTCCGTCTTTCCGGTGAAAACCGTGCAGACGGCTATGCAGTATACAAGATCCGGGAGATCGCATTCGGTGGGGCAACCAAGCTTTCAGCTGAAGATGGTTTCCTGCAGTTCATGATCGAGCGTCTTTTCGCAAGCAGTGCGCCGACAGAAGAAGCAGTGGATGAGGAAATGGAAGAGGACGGCGACAGCATGAAGCTGACAAGCCTGCAGAGTATCACCGATTTTATGAACTGTGCAGGAAGAACCCTTCCGGACAATATCCGTCTGTGGGCAAGAAGAAACCTTGCTGTTGCAAGATCACACGAAGTGTCACCGGAAGAAAGAAGACATGCGCAGAGAGCTCTTTCAATCATGATGAATATTCAGTGGAAGAGCAATTATTTTGAATCCATTGATCCGGATGAGGCAAGAAGAATCCTGGATGAAGAGCTTTACGGAATGGAACGTGTCAAACAGAGAATCATCGAAACAATCATCCAGATCAACAGAACGCACACTCTTCCGGCGTATGGAATCCTTCTGATCGGACCGGCCGGAACCGGTAAATCGCAGATCGCTTATGCAATTGCACGTATCCTGAAGCTTCCGTGGACAACTCTGGATATGAGTTCCATTAACGATCCGGAACAGCTTACAGGAAGTTCCCGTGTATACGCCAATGCGAAACCGGGAATTATTATGGAAGCATTTGCGGCAGCCGGAGAATCCAACCTGGTATTCATCATCAATGAGCTGGACAAAGCAGCATCCGGAAAAGGAAATGGGAATCCGGCGGATGTACTTTTGACACTCCTTGATAACCTTGGATTTACGGATAACTATATTGAGTGTAATGTTCCGACAGTTGGCGTATATCCGATTGCAACTGCCAATGAAAAAGATCAGATCAGTGCACCGATCATGTCCCGTTTTGCAGTTATCGATATCCCGGATTATACACCGGAAGAGAAGAAGATCATCTTTTCCAGATTTGCACTTCCGAAGATCCTGAAGAGAATGAGCCTTCGTCAGGACGAGTGTACGGTGACAGATGAAGGTCTTGATGTGATAATTGAACTTTACTCCAATACATCAGGAATCCGTGATCTGGAGCAGGCAGCCGAACATATTGCGGCAAATGCACTGTACCAGATCGAGGTAAATCATGTAAAAGAAGTTGTGTTTGACGGAGAAGCAGTGAGAGCATTGCTTTCATAAGAAAATTAAAATATGAAAATGTAAATGATGATACCAGGGTCAAAAGATTCTATTTCTGTTAATATTTATAGATGCAGTAAAATTGCAGAAGGAGCCGGAAAAGAAAAATAGGGTACGGGTGATTTTGCACTATGGAGATGAGATCCAGTCAATTGTGGAAGCCATTGCTGACACAATTGACGGTTTCGGGAGCTCATCGGAATGCCCAGTGCAACGGAACCCGTACCCTATTTTTCTTTTCCGGCGGTGCTTATCATTCTACCCCTGTCTATAATAACTCAGGAAATCAGAAATTTTTCCCACAGCTTCTTTCAGAACTTCAATTCGTGGCAGATATACTACCCGGAAATGATCCGGCTGTTTCCAGTTAAATCCACTTCCCTGTACGATCAGGATCTTCTTATCCTGCAGCAGATCCAGTGCAAATTTTTCATCATTTACAATGTTGAACTTCTTTACATCGATCTTCGGGAACATATAAAATGCAGCCTGCGGTTTGACGGCAGTGATTCCCGGAATGTCAGTCAGTGCCTTGTAAATATATTCGCGCTGTTCGTAAATACGTCCGCCCGGAACGAGGTAGTCGTTGACGCTCTGATTGCCCCAGAGAGCGGTCTGAACGACAGACTGTGCCGGAACATTGGAGCAGAGACGCATATTGGAAAGCATCTTGATTCCTTCGATATAATCTTTTGCGATTGCTTTATTTCCGCTGAGAACCATCCAGCCAATACGGAATCCGGCGATCATATGGGATTTGGAAAGACCGCTGAAGGTGACGCAGAACAGATCCGGTGCCAGTGAAGCAATGGAAATATGTTCTTTTCCGTCCATAACAAGGCGGTCATAAATTTCATCTGAGAAAATGATCAGGTGATGTTCCCTTGCGAGATCAACAATCTTCTGCAGCACCTCTTTCGGATAAAGTGCTCCGGTCGGGTTGTTCGGATTGATGATTACAAGAGCTTTGGTACGGTCTGTGATCTTACGGCGCATATCTTCGATGTCCGGATACCAGTCAGACTGTTCATCGCAGATATAGTGAACAGCCTTTCCGCCGGCAAGTGTGGCACAGGCGGTCCACAGAGGATAGTCTGGTGACGGAATCAGGATTTCATCTCCGTTGTCAAGAAGAGCTGACATACACAGATTGATCAGTTCGCTGACACCATTTCCGGTGTAAATGTCACTGATCGTGACATTTGGCAGCTTTTTGATCTGGGAATACTGCATGATTGCTTTACGTGCAGAGAAAAGTCCCTGAGAAGGAGAATATCCTTCGCAGTCAGAAAGCTGCTGACTCATATCATAGATAACTTCATCCGGTGTACGGAAGCCGAACGGAGCCGGATTACCGATATTGAGCTTCAGTACGTGGGTACCGCGTTCTTCCATACGGGCAGCTTCTTCAACAACCGGTCCACGGACATCGTATAATACATTATCGAGTTTGGACGATTTTTTGAATATATGCATGGCAGAACTTCCTGCATTATCGTTATCATTTTTGTCGGTTATTGTCTTTTTCATCGGTGTAGTTCCCCTTTTTGAAGAGTTTGAAGTTCCGACAGAACCAGAAGTCTTAGTGGTAGACGGAGCTTTTGGGGCAACGGAGTTGTTTTCCCGAGCAGTAAAGTTTTCCTGACTGTCACCGAGCAGCCAATCGGCATCTACGTGAAGCGTATCTGCCAGAAAATGGAGGATATCATTTCTCGGAACAGTTTTTCCGCTCACGTACTGGCTTACATGGCTTTTACCTAATTTTACATTATTTTCTGCGGCGATATGAACCAGATCAATCTGTTTCAGGTTCTGTGCATACATCGCCTCTTTAAGTCTATCTGAGAAAGTTGTCATTTGAGAATCTCCTTTCAAACTAAAAAGTTCAATTTAAGAATAAAACAGTGAAGTTCAAAACTTAAATTGATTATAGCACTTCGAATGATTTGGTTCAATAACAAATATTATTTTTGGTTCAAAAAGTTTGATTCTAGCAACGGCACCCTGAAAAAAGGCGGTATCCCGCCAAAATTCAGATGCTCTGGTAACTTAGTTGCCGAGTAGTTCACAAATAATGATAAGTATTACGTTTCAGGACGATAAAAGTTCCGGTAACGCATAAAGTTAAAAGTTCAGCAATTGCAACCGAGCACCAGACTCCGTTGATCCCGAGAAGCAGTGGAAGTAGCAGAACCACTGCCATCTGGAAGACCAGTGTTCTGAGAAACGAGATCAGCGCAGAGAGCAGACCGTTGTTCAACGCGGTAAAAAATGCAGAGCCATAAATATTGAACCCGTTGATCAGGAACGCAAAGCTGTACAGACGGAACCCACTGCGTGTCAGTTCAAAAAGCCCCTGGTCATAACCGACAAACAATGTGGCGAGTGGCGTTGCGATGAGCTGCGCGATGATAAATAAGGAAACAGCCCAGGTTCCAATCAGCCGGATACTCTTGTGGAAAAGATTCTTTAGTTCATCCTGATTGTTGGCACCGTAGTGATAGCTGACGATCGGGGCACTTCCAATCGCATAACCAAAGAAGATCGAAACAAAGATAAAATTGACATACATGATCGTTCCGTAAGCTGCAACGCCGTCTTCACCGGCAAATTTCATGAGCTGCATATTATAAAGAGCATTTACAACAGAGCTGGAAAGATTGGTCATAAGCTCGGACGAGCCATTGGTACAGGTCTTTAATAAGATTCTGCCATGAAAATGTGTTTTTCCAAGCTTTAATAAGCTGGAGTTTTTCCGTCCGAAGTAGAATAACGGGAAAAGTCCTCCGATAAACTCTCCGCATACAGTCGCAAACCCGGCACCTGGAAGTCCGAGGTGGAGTACAGCTACAAATAAAAAGTCGAGAACCATATTGGTCACACCGGCGATCACGATCACGCGAAGTCCCAGATGTGGCTTTTCGGCAGTTACAAAAAAGCTCTGAAATACATTCTGCAGCATAAAAGCAGGCAGCGAAATGCAAAGAATGCGTCCATATAAAATGCAGTTGTCAAGAAGAGTACCGCTTGCACCGAATAAAATGGCAACCGGTTTTACAAGGAACATACTCAGGATTGCGATAATGATTCCTCCGATAGCAGTGATATAGACGAGCATGGAAAAATACTCATTGGCATTTTCAATCTTTCCTTCACCAAGCGTCTTTGCAACAATGGCACTACCGCCGGTTCCGATCATGAAGCCGAGAGCGCTGATGCCCATCAGAAAAGGCATGATCAGATTAACCGCTGCAAAAGCGCTTTTTCCAACGAAGTTGGAGACAAAAAGTCCGTCAACCACACTGTAAATGGATGTGAAGATCATCATTATAATAGAAGGAAACACAAATTGTAGAAGTTTTTTATAAGTAAAGTGTTCGGATAATTGAATTTTCATAGTTTATAGATCCTCCTCAAGGTTAGAAAGTCTAGAACGTAAGGTCTGATTATATTTGGCATTCAGGCGCAGAAGCTGTTCACATTCTTCGGGACTGAAAGAAGCTAAAGTATCATTTTCAATCTGGATGAGAGGAAGCAGCTTTTCCTGAATAAGCTTCTTGCCGGAAGCTGTAAGATGGATATGCATACTTCGTCCTTTTCCGGGTGAGAGGGTAAGATAACCGTCGGTCTGCAGTTTTCGTATAGATGAATTAACCGTCTGCTTTGGCATGCAGGAAGCTTTGCAGATATCACGCTGCAGGCAGTTATCGCCCATTTCAAAAATTGTATAGAAAATCTCAAAAGCGCTGTCTGACAGATGCAGTCTGCGGGCAGCTTCGTGGTAAATTTCATTTGCTTCTTTATATATGTGATTGTATTCTTTTAAATATTTGCTGATAAGTACAGTAGAATCCGTGCTCATGGTTCACCTCATTTAAATAATTATGTAGATTTCGAAATCAGATGATAGTAAGTCTGAAATCGTACTCGATATATTGTAGTCTGAATTCGGACTTATGTCAAGTGGATAATAAAAGGAAATAAGCTGTGCATAATGCATAAAATCTATAAATTTTTAAGGAAGGATTAAGGCTGTGTATGTATAATATCAAAAAAGAAAAAAAGGTATGTAATCATGTGATTTGTATACATTTACAATACAAGTATAGAGAAAATGAAAGTTGTATTGTCAGTTCATGAAAATTTTACACATAACGCACAAAAATCTAGTTTTCACTGAAAAAAAACGATCACTATAAGGACATAATGCACAAAATGAATAAAAACATTACATTTTTGGTGGATAAAATACACGTTTAAAATACAACTTTGAACAAAAACTTTCTTGTATTTTCTTGAAAAGCACAGACTCAAATAATATAATCAAATCATCAAGAAAACGGAGATGGAGGAGAAGATATGAAAAAAGTTTTCAAAAAAGTAACAGCAGCTACAATGGCAGCTACAATGGTAGTCGGACTTGCAGCATGTGGTGGTAGTGGAAGTGGATCTTCTGACAAGAGTGCTTCAAAATCAGGCAAGATCAAAATTGGTGTTTCTATTTGGTCTTCAACAGACGTACTTGGATCACAGTGTAAGAAGATCCTTGATGAAGCAGCAAAAGCTCTTGATGTCGAAGTACAGTATGTTGACCAGGGACATGTTTCTGAAAAAGTTACAGCATCTGTAGAACAGCTTGCAGCAGCAGGATGCCAGGGAATCATCATCTGTAACTCATCTGATACAGAAATGACATCTGCTATCAAGACATGTAATGACAACAAAGTTTATCTTGCACAGTTCTTCCGTGTGATCAGTGAAGAGAACAGCGCAGATATTTATCAGGTAGCTAAAGATTCTGATTACTACATCGGAGCTGTACATGAAGATGAACCGGCAAACGGTGAAGAACTTGTAAACATCCTTCTTGAAAAAGGAGATCGTAACATCGGTCTTATTGGCTGGGAGCAGGGAGATGCTACATGGCTTGGAAGATGGGAAGGTTACAAAGCAGGCGTTGAAAAATGGAATAAAGAAAACCCGAACGATAAGGCAACTCTTTCTGAACCACAGTATGCAGGTACAACTTCAGAAGGTGGATCAAAAGCAGCAGAAGCTTTAATGGCAGCAGATCCAGATCTTGATGCACTGATCCCAGCTGGTGGTGGTGGAGATCCACTTCAGGGAGCAATCGCAGCAGTTGAACGTGCAGGCAAGACAAGTGATATTGATATCGTTTCTACAGACTTCCTCCCAGACCTTGGAGAAAGACTTGAAAATGGATCTATGGCTGGTGAATCTGGCGGACATTACTGTGACCCGCTGATTTCCTTCATGATGGTTTACAATGCAATCAAAGGAAACTACAAAGACTTCGGTGGCAAATTCGAAGATGTTCCATTCCCATATCTGTATGTATCATCACCAGATGACTACAAAGCATATGAGAAATATTTCGTAGACCAGCTTCCATACACAGATGAAGAACTGGTTGATATGTCTAAACTCAGCATGGAAGACTTAAAGGCAACAGCTGCTAAGTTATCTATTGAAGATGCAGCATCACGTGCAGGTAACTAGGATAGACAAATAGTAACGACTATTAACTCAGAAAGGGTGACGTCGCAAAGGCGATGCCACCTTTTCTAAATCAGAAATGACAATTATGAAGAGGTAGATAATATGGGCACTAGTAAAAAACTTTCAGGGAAAGTGATGGGATATCTGATCTTAATCGGTCTGGTCGTACTTTCCTGGCTGATCTTTAAAATCTTGACACCACATAACTTCGGTTCCTTTTCCAATATGCTCAATTACTTTCAGGCGAGCCTGATTGCTACCGTAGGTGCAGTTGGTTTTTATTTTGTAATGGTAATGGGAATGTTCGATTTCTCAATTGGTGCAAACATCATGCTTTCCGCAATCGTTGGATGTGTATTTGCAACCAGATTCAACATGGGCTATTTGGGACTTATTATTGGATGCGTTCTTACAGGCGCAATCGTTGGAATACTGAACGGTATCTTCTATGTAAAGCTTCGTATTCCATCAATGATCGTAACAACCGGTCTGGCTCTTATTTATGAGTCAATCGCAAACTATATTGCAGGCGGTGTTGAGCAGACGCTTCCGGCAAATATTCGTGCATTTGGTCAGATGCCATGGGATATTATTCTTGCATTAGTGGCTTGTGTAGTAGCTTACATATTCTTAAACTATACTAAAATCGGAACTTATACCTATGCAATCGGAAGTGATGAATTCGTTGCAAAGAATATGGGTATTAACGTAAATAAATATAAAGTACTTGCATTTATCTTAAGTGGTGCGTTCCTTGGGGTTATGGCAATCCTGACAATCAGCTATGGTTCATCTATGGTAGCTGTTACCGGAATGGCATCTATGAGCCGAAACTTCGTTCCGACCATGGGATGTTTCTTCGGTCTTGCATTTAAGAAATACGGAATGCCGCTTCCGGCAATCATCATCGGTGAGTTCGTAATCAACATCATTTTCTTCGGTTTCATTGCTCTCGGAGCACCGACTGCAATTCAGGATGTTATCACAGGACTTGCACTGCTTATTATCATTACTGTGACAACAAAGGCTACTAAGGGCGAAATCGTCAAGTAATGAAGGGAGGAAGACAGCAATGAGTGAAGTAAGATTACAGGTAAAAAATCTTTGTAAAAACTTCGGTATTACAAAAGCAGTTCAGAATGTATCCTTCAATGTAAATAAAGGAGAGGTTCATGCACTGATCGGAGAAAATGGTTCTGGTAAATCAACTCTGACCAACATGCTGACCGGTATCTACAGCATTGGAAGCGGACAGTTCATTTTGGACGGAAAAGAAATCCATCCGAAGAATCAGGTAGAAGCAAATAATGAAGGTGTATCTATCATCGTACAGGAACTTGGAACTCTGTCAGGGCTTACAGTTGCAGAGAATATTTTCCTTGGACATGAGGATCAGTTCGTACATTTTGGAATTAAAAATACAAATGCTATGAACAAGAAAGCAACAGAGCTTTTAAAGAAATATGGTTTTGACAGAATCAAAGCAGCTGATATGATCGATCATTACAATTTTGAAGACCGTAAGCTGGTTGAGATTGTAAAGGCTACATACTTTGATCCGAAGATTGTTGTTATTGATGAGACAACAACTGCTCTTTCACAGGAAGGACGTGAAGAGCTTTACAAACATATGGAAAGAATCAAAAAGAGTGGAAATACAGTTATTTTCATTTCTCATGACCTTCCGGAAATTCTTGACAAGTCTGATACAATTACAATTCTTCGAGATGGTGTTTACATCGATACCGTTAAGAGTAAAGATGTAACAGAAGATGATCTGAAGAAGCTGATGGTAGGACGTGAAGTAACAGGTGATTATTATCGTGCAGATTATGGCGAAAAAGTATCTGACGAAGTTGTATTATCAGTAAAGAATGTTACTGTTCCTGGATTGATCGAAGATGTAACATTTGATCTTCATAAAGGTGAAATCCTTGGATTCGGTGGACTTTCAGAATCTGGTATGCATGAAATCGGAAAAGCTATTTTCGGTGCATCTTATGACCGTACAGGTAGCGTAACACTGGCAGATGGAACACAGATTAATGATATTCCGACTGCGATCAAACACAGCATTGCGTACACATCAAAAGACCGTGATAATGAATCTGTTGTTCTGAATCAGAGTATCGGAGACAATATCTGCCTCCCATCACTGGATGAACTGGCAGGAAAGTCACATCTTTTAAGTGATAAGAAGCGTAAAGAATTTGCAGACAAATATGCAAAACAGATGTCTGTAAAGATGGTAGATGTAAACCAGTTTGTATCAAATCTTTCAGGTGGTAACAAACAGAAAGTCGTTCTTGCAAGATGGATCGGAAAAGATTCTGACATTGTTGTACTGGACAGCCCGACACGTGGTATTGATATCAAAGTTAAACAGGATATTTACCAGTTAATGAATCAGATGAGAAAGAATGGAAAATCCATTATCATGATTTCGGAAGAGCTGATGGAGCTGATCGGTATGTGCGACCGTATCGTAATTATGAAAGATGGAAAAATCAGTGGTCAGCTGGATAGAGATAAGAACCTTGATGAAAACGGTCTTATTTCTATGATGGTATAAGGAGGCAGCTATGGGAAGTCAAGTAAGTGCAAAAACAAATGATAAAGAGCAGCAGCTGAAAAAGGCATCTAAAATGGCCTTAATTCGTTCGCTCCTGCCAATCGTAGGATTGGTTGTTATTTTCCTGTTATTCAATGTCCTGACAGATTTCCGTATGATGGGAAATATGTCACTGGTACTTTCACAGGTATATGTAACTATGATTGCAGCTATGGGTGTTTTCTTCATTATGACAATGGGAGGTCTGGATTTCTCTCAGGGATCTATCCTCGGTATTTCATCCATCGTTGTATGTATTCTTTCACAGAAAAGCATTCCACTCGCAATTATCGGTGGCATTGCATCTGGTGCGGCAATTGGAGCTCTGAATGGTTACTTCTATGTATTCCGTAAGATTAAATCCTTCATTGTTACAATTTGTACCATGTTCTTATTCCGTGGATTTATCAAATACTTTACAACAAATGCACCTGTTGCGGGTTCTGCAAAACTGATCAACTATGACAGTACAGGACTTAAGATTGCATGTACGGTAGTTATTTTGATTATTGGATTCATTGCATTCCGTTATACAAAGTTCGGAACTTATCTGAAAGCAATCGGAGCCGGTGAAAAAGCAGCAATGTTCTCTGGTATCCGTACAGATAAGATGAAATTCCTCATCTATGTACTTGCAGGTGCAATTACAGGATTTGCGGCATTTATCAATGTAATCAAAGTCGGATCGGTTACATCTTCAGGTGGTAACCAGCTGGAAACACAGATTCTGATCGCGCTGGTATTAGGTGGTATGCCGATTTCCGGTGGCGCAAAGGTTCGTTTTGAAAATATTGTTGTTGGATCTTTACTGTACATCGTACTGAACAGTGGACTGACAATGATGGGATTCACAACACAGATGATGCAGCTCATTCAGGGTGTTGTATTCCTGATCTTCGTGGCAGTATTCGCAGACAGAGAATCTATCCAGGTAATCAAATAATAATTTACATATTGGGGAACTGACAGTTCTCGTTTACGAGAAGAATTTTCCGGATGTATACAGATCGGAAGTCAGGATTTGCAGTCCAAATAAGATTGCGGATCCTGATTTTTGGTCTATGTGGCAGAAATGGAGAGTTTATGCATAAGACAGAACAGGAAGGACTTAAATACCAAAAATTATATAATTGGGCACACACACTGATCACCAGTGGTGTGATTAAAAATATGGATAAATTTCCGTCAGAGACAAGCCTTCAGAAGAAGTTTGGATATTCCAGGCAGACGGTAAGGACTGCATTGCAGCAACTGGAGGAAGAAGGCCTGATTACCCGTGTGAGGGGAAGCGGAACCTATGTTTCTTATGACAGCAGTGGAGTAAATGGAGAAAGACCACAAATAGGTCTTCTTTTGAGCTATTATTCTGATTATCTGTTTCCGCGGGTATACGACGGGATTGAAGCTTCGCTGACAGAAAAAGGATATGGAATTGAGGTTGCGGTAACGAAGAACCGCCTGAATGATGAGGCGATTTATCTGGAAGGTCTGCTCAAAGGAAATGTCAGTGGTCTGATCATTGAAGGATCGAGATCGGCATTTCCAAATCCAAACATTCGTCTTTATAAAGAAATCAAAAGAAGAAATATTCCGACACTGTTTATCCACAATCATTATGAAAATATGCCATTTGACAGTGTAGAAATGTCGGATTCCAGATCAGCTTACGAGTTGACCAGGATTCTGATCGAGAACGGGCACCGAAGGATTGGCGGAATCTTCAAGTATGATGACAGGCAGGGGATTGAGCGGTACAAAGGATTTGTTCAGTGCCTGTCAGATTACGGCGTGAAATTTGATGATGACTGTATTCGTTGGTATTCGACGAAGGATATGGAGGAGAAACTGAGCAAAAAGGGACTGCTTAGGATGTACAGACGGACGAAGGATTGTACGGCGATGATGGTCTACAATGATGAGGTGGCGGATTATTACATGGAGTTCCTGGAAGAGAGAGGGCTGCATGTGCCGGAGGACATTTCGCTGGTATCTTTTGATGATGCAGAGCTTCAGGATTCGAGTACCAGTATCCAGCTGGTGACAGCGGTGCATCCAAAGTATCAGCTCGGACGTATCACAGCAAAACATCTTCTGCGGATGATGGAGGATCCGGAATGGCAGCAGAAAAATTATTCGTACCGGTTTCCTGTAAAGATTAGAGATGGAAATTCAGTGCGGAAAATATAGAAAGAGTGAAAAGCAGGTGACGAAATCCGGAAGGACTGTCATCTGCATTTTCAATATAAAATTTTATCCCATAATCGTGAAAAAAGTAAAAATTATTTCAGACAGTACTTGAGATTTGTCAAAAGAAAGGAAGACAGATCATGATCTATGAACAGATCATTCGGATTGCGATCGGAGAAAAGGGAGAGCCATTATTAAAGGTGATTGATTCCTGTAACGAGGTGTGTCTGAAGGTAATCAGTACTGTTATGTATTTTACACTGATCGGTGTATTTTGTACCATTGTTCCGGTTGTAGAAGCAAATGGAACGAGTACGATCGTATCACTGGCAACACAGCTGATCATTCTGTATGTTGCATTTTATGGATTTGCATTTATTGTGTACGGCGGTGCAGTAAAATTTTTTGGAAAGACAAGTCCGTTTAAGTTTTTCCGCGCGATCATGCCGGCAGCACTGAATGCATTCGGAACCTGTTCAAGCTCAGCAACCATTCCGATCAGTAAGAGTTGTGTGGAGAATGAACTTGGTGTTTCCAACCAGATTTCCAGTATTGCAATCGCATCCTTTGCGGCACTTGCTACGATGGCAGGACTTCCGGCAGGTGTTATGGGCGTTTATATCAGTATCAATACGCTTTGCGATATGGGAGCAACCTGTGTAAATGTTATTGGTGATATGGCAGGCTGTGTGGTATTGCAGGAGAAGATTGATCTGGAGTAGGACGAAAGAAAATAGACGAAAACATAGGCAGCTGGTCTGAAAAGATCAGCTGCCTTTTTACATATTATTCATTTAATAATTTGAATTTCATATACACCGGATCGTGATCCGAGTAGCTATATCCGGTATTTACATTTTTATATTCTGTGCATTCAATATTATCGGAAGTAATAAATCCGTCCAGCGTCACCGTGTAGGTCACACCAGGTACATATTCCATATCTGCATTCCGTGCACTGTCCCAGAGAGCATCCTTTTCACTGTCAGAAAGATTGTCCAGGCAGAATGAAAAGTGTTCCGGAAGCTCTTCGCGTGGGAATGGATAAGCCCAGGACTCACAATTTTCTGCATCTTTTTCGGATGCCTTAAGGTCATGGTTGAAATCACCACCGCAAAGTACATAATTACCGGCTTCGTATTCCTTTTCCATATCTGCACTTAGCATACGGATCTGTGCTTCGCGAATCGCATCACTGTTGCCGTAAGCAGACATGTGCAGCAGGAAGATAACCAGTTCTTTCCCGTTATCTACAGGGACTCTGGAAATGCTGTAACAGCGGTCAAGGTCAAAGAACTTGCTGAAGCTTGTCGATATCGGAAAGCTTCTTCTCAGAGAATCTGTAACCGGATATTTGGAGAAAAGAGCAAGTCCGGAACGGCTGCGACCATGCGGCTGTGTGAATGGATAAAAAAGGAATGCGGAATCGTAATTCTGTGCAAATACCGTAGTGTAACTTGGAATCGTATCCTTTAAAATTGAATATTCATCTACATGGTAGCTTCGTGTAGAGTTCAGATCAACTTCCTGGATCAGTGCGAAATCCGGATCTTTGGAAGCAACCAGTTCTCCGGCACCCTGAATATCAGATTCGACACTCTCCTTACTTTTTGCCCAGGAAGATTTTCCGCCGTCCATAAAGAAGCTGAAGTCCGGCGTGTAGGCTCCGAAACCAACATTGTAGGTCAGAGCGGAATATTCTTTCTCGGTTGTCAGTGTGTCAGCTGCGGCTGTTCCATCGGAAGTTTTCTCGATCTTCAAATCCTGATTATCCGGAATGCGGTGATAGCTTGCAAAGAGATAGATCAGATATGCAATCAGCGCAACCAGAATGATAAGCAGGAAGATTCCGAGAACTTTTAATATCTTTTTTATGTTCTTTTTCATAATATCCCCTTTTTGTTTGTTAAATTTCAGATAAATCTATGTAAAATATAAGTTTACTATAGCATGTCTAAAAGATTATTTCTATAGAATTGAGAAAAGAAAACAGGTATAGTAAACTATAAAATAAAGCGAAATATCTCATTGAAGTTCTTCTTGCATCCCGTTATAATAGGAAATGGAGAAATGAAATCACAATAATATTGGGGAAATAATATGTGATTAGATCCGAGTATTTATTTAATGTTTGGGAGGTTTACCATGAACGAAAAGAATTACAGCAAAGTACCAGTATTTGAGAACGGACTTGCACAGCCGGTATTTCCACTTACAGATGGAAAGACAGGAGAAAAGTATGATCCGGCAACATCCAGTATCGTAAGATATTGTGTTTATGTGGAAACGGATTACGATGTGGACGGAGATGGAAAAAGAGATCTTGTGAAAGCTGTTGTCCAGGTACCAAGAAGTGCAGTAGAGGGGAATTATAAGGCTGCAACTTTATATGAGGCACGTCCATATGCGGCGGGAGTCCAGGAAGATGGATATCCGCATATGAAAGAAGTGGCAGAAAAAGAATATCATCCGGTTAATTTTGCAGATCTTGACAAAAAAGTGGATGCGCATGTTCCGCAAGGATGTATCAGTGCAATGGATCTTTCTTTAAAAGCAGATCCGGCAGACTGGTATTATCCGGATAAAGGAAATAATAACATTATGGTTTTTGAAAATATCGACACCTTTGATTATTATCTTGTACGTGGATTTGCAGTTGTTTTAAGTGCGGGATTTGGTTCAAAAGGATCTGACGGATTCAATTATGTTGGTTCAGACTATGAAAGAGACGCTTTCAAAGCAATTGTAGAATGGCTGCATGGAGACCGTATCGGATATGCAGACCGCGAAGGAACGGTTGAGACAAAGGCAGACTGGTCCAACGGAAAGGTTGCCATGACAGGAAGATCTTACGCCGGAACCATGCCGTTTGCAGTGGCAACAACAGGAGTAGAAGGACTGGAGACAATCGTACCGATCGCAGGAATCGCGGACTGGTACAGCCAGCAGAACATGCAGGGCGCACAGCGGTACTGGCCGAAAGAAATGCTGAACAGCTTCCTTGCCTATTTTTGTTCCAGCCGCTACAATGATGAGACATTAACCGAGAAGCAGCGGGAGGATATGGCAGCATTCCATCATGAGATGAGTCTTCAGCAGATCAAGGGTGGATTTGACTATAATCCGGAATTCTGGGGTATGGGAAATTATCGTCTTCATGCAGACCGGATCAAATGCAGTGCACTCATCGTACAGGGACTGAATGACGAGAACGTGTCTACCAAGCAGTATGAGATGATGTACAAATCTTTCCAGAAGGCAGGAAAGAATGTAAAAGCAATCCTTCATCAGGGTGCACATATTACACCAACGATGCCGAAGCGATATGGAATCCTTGTGGATGGTAAATTCTATGATGATATTATCAATGAATGGATTTCTCATTATTTATACGGAGTTGAAAATGGTGCAGAGAACAGACCGGCAATCCTGGTGCAGATGAACTATGACCAGAGAAAATGGGAGACAGCAGATTCCTGGGAGACAGCATATAAGATGAATCTTACGTGCGAAGAACAGGGAACAACTGTAATCGATACAGACTGGGAAACAGCGGGTGTCAGTGCAGAGAACTTCGATGATGTGATGGGTGTGAGATCAAGCAATATGGCACAGCGTTATGTGACGGATCCATTTAAAGAGGCAGTGACATTACAGGGAACAACCTGCGTAAGATTAAGAGCAGCGTTAAAAGATGGAGATGCAGAAGCAGATTTCAATCCGGTAAACAGTAATGATGCAGATACTCTGACGATGAAGCTTGGAATGCATGAAATGTCAGGACGTATGGATGATGTGAAGCTTACTCTTCTTCTTTGTGACGTGTGCGATGAAGAATTTGACAGCATTCAGTCTGTAGATCCGCAGAGAAATACAATTCCGGTCAATGTGGTAAAAGAAGGCGGAATTATCAGCGGAGGAGAGGTTCCGGCATGGAATGAAGCGGAGTTTGCTACTGTACATAAGAAATACCGTGTGATCACACGGGCATTTGCAGATCTGTGCAATCCGGAAGCAGGATATGAACCGGAGACAGCACAGAACAGTATCGAACTGAAAAAGGGTGAATACCATGATTACCATATTTATCTGAATGCGACAAGATATACGGTAGAGCCTGGACATAGTCTGGCACTGGTCATTACGACAGAAGATCCGATCAACTGTCTGATCCACAAGACCTATTCTGTGGAAATCGAGAATGCATCAGTGACAGCGGAAGTTCCGATGACTGAAGCGGTAGAAAATCGCGTGATGACGAGAAAATAAATTACATAAAAGGATAGTTATATAAGTATTTCATGAAGGATCACCAATTCCCGGAAACAGGTTTTGGTGGTCCTTTTTTCATTTCATAGGAAATTCTGAAGAAACTTCCTATGAAACAAAAGGCACTGCGTGCCGGAAATGCGCACTCGCACGAAGGTGAAGAATGTCGCAAGAGACTGTGCTCGGCGCGAGAATGTGCCGAGGCACAGTCTTTCTTACAATAATGCAGATGTAGCCTATGCTTCACAAAAATTTTTTCACATATATCGGGATAATTCTTTTTATTTTTTGTAAATATTGTAAAATAATTAGAAATGGAAATAACAGGAAACTGCGTAGTAGAAGTCTGGAGGAAAAGACATGAATGCGGAAGAACGAATGACAAAAGGACAATTAGAAGAAGAAATCCAATATTTTCGGAAGATCTTTCAGGAGATCCGTCTTTTCCCAATTGGAAATATATCAGATATTGATGAAGAATGGAGAAAAATCAACGAAGGGCAGAGCTGCTATCATTATTGAAAACGGGAAACACCCTGTGATAACTGTGTAGCGATGCGTGCAGCGACCACGAAAGAAGAAAAAGGAAAGCTGGAGATTGTAAATGGCAGAATTTATCAAGTGATCGCACGTTATATAGAAGTGGATGAGAAGCCATATGTGCTCGAGCTGATCCGTTGCCTGGAAAGCTGACTAAAGAAGAATTTGAGACTATGAAAGAGCATACGCTGATTGGTGCTTCTATGCTGGATAAGCTGGAGCATTATAAGGATGAGAAGATGATCAAGATCGCGTACCAGATCTGCAGATGGCATCATGAACGTTATGATGGTAAAGGGTATCCGGATGGTCTGATCGGAGAACAGATTCCAATTGCGGCACAGGTTGTATCTGTGGCAGATGTTTATGATGCACTGGTGAGTAAGCGTGTATATAAAGATGCGTATTCACATGAGCAGGTGATGAAGATGATCCTGAACGGAGAGTGCGGAGCGTTCAATCCGCTTTTAATGGAAGTTCTTGTGGAAATCCAGGATAAAATAAAAGAAGAAATACGTTACGAGGCATAAAAAAGAAGAAACGTCCGCCATGAAAAAGCAGTTGTATTTCCTTGACGAATTGTGTATAATAAATAAAATATTCATTTTATATACCAAAAATAAGAAAATGAAAGATGAAGAGGAAAATCTTTCAATCCTGGAGGGGAATAAGGGATGTTATCTACAATTGAGTCGGTCAATAATGTAGTCAATAATTTTATCTGGGGTGTGCCGGCAATGATCTGTATCATCGGAGTAGGACTTCTGCTCAGTGTCAGAACCGGATTTATCCAGATCAGAAAATTTCCATACGCTATGAAGGTGACGATTGGGCGCATGCTTCGGAAAAAAGATGCCACAGATGGTGCAATGACACCATTTCAGGCGGTCTGTACCGCGCTTGCGGCGACAGTTGGAACCGGGAATATTGCAGGAGTTGCAGGAGCGATCGCAATCGGCGGACCGGGAGCAGTCTTCTGGATGTGGATCTCCGCACTTCTTGGAATGTGTACTAAATTTTCAGAAGTAACACTTGCCGTACATTTCCGTGAAAAGAATGCAGAAGGGGATCTGGTCGGTGGGCCAATGTATTATATTAAGAATGGTCTGAATAAAAACTGGCACTGGCTTGCATATTTGTTTGCTGCATTCGGTGTGCTGACAGTATTTGGAACTGGAAATGCGACACAGGTCAATACGATTACGACAGCAATTGATTCCGCATTATTCAATTACGGGGTGATTGGAGTGGATGCAGCAAAGACGGTCAATCTTGTGATCGGAATTGTGCTTGCGGTGTTGATTGCACTGATCCTTCTCGGTGGAATCAAGAGAATCGGACAGGTAACGGAAAAGCTTGTACCGTTCATGGCGGTTATCTATGTTCTGTTAGCTGCCGGAGTGGTTCTGTTGAATTTAAAAAATATACCACATGTATTTGTTTCAATTTTTGAAGGTGCATTTACACCGACATCTGTTACCGGAGGGGCAGTCGGAAGCTTCTTTATCAGTATGAAAAAAGGTGTGTCCAGAGGAATTTTCTCTAATGAGGCAGGTCTTGGTACCGGATCGATTGCACATGCATGTGCAGATACAAAAAAACCGGTGAAACAGGGATTCTTCGGAATCTTTGAGGTATTTATAGATACGATCGTAATCTGTACACTGACCGCACTGGTAATCCTGTGCAGCGGAGTTCCGATTGGTTACGGGGAGGCAGCAGGTGCGGAGCTTACGATTCTTGGATTTACTTCTACATATGGGAGCTGGGTATCGATCTTTACCGCGGTTGCAATGTGCTGCTTTGCATTTTCAACGATTATCGGATGGGGACTTTATGGAACCAGATGTATTGAATTTTTATTTGGAACGAAGATCAACAAACCGTTTATGGTGCTGTATTCACTGGTTGCGATCGTCGGAGCAACGATGGATCTTGGACTGATGTGGAATATTGCAGAGACATTTAACGGACTGATGGCAATCCCGAACTTAATTGCAGTCTTTCTGTTATCAGGAGTTGTGGTAAAACTTGTAAAAGAATATTTTGCAGGGGAAGGAAAAGGCGTATAGAAAAATGAAATACCTGGCAGAAAGTGAATTTTGCTTTCTGCCAGGTTTTTTTAATTTCCCAAATTAACACCATACACTTGAAAGTGGGCTTCAATTCGGTGTTTGGCTTCCCATAAAATCTGAACAACTTCTTTTTCTTTTTCCCCAGAAATACGGAAAGTTGGCATGGATACACTTAAAGCTGCGATTGGCGTATTATTGTAATCCAGTGGTAAATGGTGATCCGCAAAAAGCAGCACAGATGGATCGGTACATAGAATGGAAGAGCAGAAGAATATGTATTTGGATATTCCGTATTTAATGATCTTTCTTCAAGAGATCTGCAGACCAGACATGGATAGTGGCTGATTGCAGAATTGTCCAAAGGAATTACTCTGGAGGCTGGTGACATTATTGCAACCGGTACACCAGTTGTTACAGTTTTTGATGAAAAAGAAAAACCGGATTATGAAGGGAATAAAAAGGTAATTGATTTCCTGATTGAAGGAGGCGTTGATGGAATTTTTGTGTTGGGATCGTCCGGTGAATTTACAGGACTTACGAAACAGTAGAAACATGATTTCTTCAAATTCTATGTAGGTTATACTGCAGGGCGCACAAAGCTTTATGCTGGAACCGGAAGCCTTAATTTTGAAGATACTGTGGCGTTGTCAAATGAAGTGAATGAAATGGGCTATGAAGGAGCAATGGTTATCGGACCATGTTATTATGCACTGGATCAGGAAAAGATTTTTGTATATTATGATACGCTTGCAAAGTCAATAAAAGGAAATCTTTATATCTATAATTTCCCGGTAAGAAGTGGACATTCCATCGCTCCGGAAACCTTGAAAAAACTGGTAGAAAATAATACTAATATTAAAGGTTTAAAGGACTCCGTGTCAGAACCAAATCATACACATGAACTGATGCCACTCTATGACATGGATTCAAATTTCTCGCTCTTGTTCAAAAAACTAATGCAACATAGAGGAGTAGAAATTTCGGATCGCGCAATTTTCCCATACAATCAGATGGATGAAGAAGTGTATAAAAAAGCAGAAAGCTTGATGGATAAGGTGATTGAGGAGTATCAGAACCTGAAATAAGAAGAAACAAACAAAGCAGACATTCTGAAATGGAGAATCATCCGCTCCGGTATCAGCCGGGGACTGGGAGAGATTCTCCATTTTTATTTAATCATGATTTATTCATTTACTTCAAAACGCCAGTGCTGTCTGACACCTGGATATTTCTGGTGATCGACTTCGCTCATAAACATATCATATGGTCTTGCACAGATTTTGAATGGTGCATACATGGCCTGGTATACAACCAGCTTTTCGCCTGTTTCGGTATGTTCAGCAAAAGCCAGTACCTTGTAGAGGTATTTGGTGCTCTCTTCTGATACCCATTCTCTTTTGAAATGGCGCACAATATCTCCGACATGGATTTCACGGAGAGGTTCTGTGTCATTTTTTCTGGTGTCGGCAGAAAGCGTAAGAGCAGACTGTGCTTCTGGGATAACCGTACTGGTTTGTGTTGAGGCAGACGATTCCGGGTGGGAAATTACAGACGAAGAATCTATTTTATTTTCCGGATCTGCATCCAGATAAATATACTCATCTTTATCAAGAGAAACCGGTGCGCCGGTCTTGCCGATGATATGAACACCACCATACCAGGTGCCCTCGATTTTAAAAGTATCTCCGATCTGATATTCGGAAGAATATTCATCGTTCTTTTTTATGATTTTGATTTTATTCATAGATAATACACTCCTGTTTGTATTTGAAAACTAATCTAATTATATGTGCATTTTCCAATTTTTCCAACCTAAAAATGGGAAAAATCGTGTATACTGGAAAGTACTAGTTGCTGGTCACAGATACTGTGAACAGTAACTAGTACTACGGAAAGGGGAAAGATAAAATGGTAAAACCAATTATGAGAGATCTCTTTTTTCTGCGCCAGAAGGCAGAGAAAGCAACGAAAGAAGATTTTCCAGTTGCAATTGATTTACTGGATACATTAAAAGCGCACGAAGATGGCTGTGTGGGAATGGCAGCAAATATGATCGGGGTAAATAAAGCGATCATTGCAGTCAATATGGGATTTATGAATGTTGCGATGTTCAATCCGAAGATTGTAAAGAGAAACGGAAAGTATGAGACAGAAGAAGGATGCCTGTCTCTGGATGGTGTAAGAAAATGTGTGCGCTATCAGGAAATAGAAGTAGAATATGAAGATATCAATTTTAAACGGCAGAGACAGAAATACAGCGGATGGACGGCGCAGATTATTCAGCATGAGTGCGATCATCTGAATGGGATTATTATTTGATGGTATCCCAAAATCAAAGATCCGGCATTATGGTTTCGCGTTTTATGGAAAGAAAGTCTTGATTGGAACAGATAAATCGGAATAATGTTGTTATTACAACAGAAATGAAAATCCAGAAACCGTATACTTATCCACACAAAAAAGAAGATATGAGGAATGAAAATATGAGTAATACAGCGACGATTTCGCAGGAACTGGGTGAGATGAACCAGAAGTGCAGAGAGCTTCTGGGACAGGTGTAGCAAGAGAAAAGTCTGAAAAATGAGATTTCTTGACAGAGAACAGGGGATTTGGTATTGTTTAAAGGATGGAAAAATCTGACAGACGAGAAATAAACCGATAGAAAAGAAATGAAATAATAGGAAGCGAGTTGCGTCTGGCAATCCGCTTCTTTTAAAATTGGAGGTTGGACAGTGGCGTAGCGAGTGTAACGTAGCTATGCTTTTAGATTTTAACGAAAAGGAAAAGAGGGCAAAAATGGAACTGAGTATACTTCTGATGGAACAGATTGCAAAATTGTTTATTATGATCTTTATGGGATATGCGGTAGTAAAAATGGGATTGTTGAAAGATGAAGACAGTAAAGTACTGTCAACATTGGTGCTCTATTTGATTGTACCATGTGTGATTCTGAATGCATTTCAGGTAGACTATACGCCGGAAAAAGTGAGTGGACTGGAGCTGGCTTGCATTGCATCGTTATTGCTTCTTTTTATATTACTTCCAATCGTCAACCTGATTGGAAAGGTTCTTCATCTGAATGAAGTGGAAACGATGTCCATTTACTATTCCAATTCTGGAAATCTGATCGTACCACTTGTTGCATTTATGCTTGGAGATAAATGGGTATTTTATGCGTGTATATTTATGGGACTTCAGACTATCTTTTTCTGGACACACTGTAAAAAAGTACTTAGTCATGAAAAAGGATTTAATCTGAAGAAAATATTCTTTAATATCAATATCATTACGATTATCATTGCGATTACTTTGTTTTTTGCAAAAATACGTCTGCCGGAAATCATTACAGGAACGCTTAGTTCAGTCGGAGCAATGATTGGACCGGCAAGTATGTTTGTAATTGGGATGCTGATCGGTGGAATGGATTTAAAGAAAGTATTGACGAATAAGAAAGCATATTTTATTTCGTTTATGCGACTGATCGTGATTCCGCTTATTGCGTTGCTTATCCTGAAGGTAAGTGGTCTTGTGGGATGGAATAAAGAAGGAGAAGAAATCCTTTTGATTGTATTTATGGCGGTAATTTCGCCGGTTGCTTCAACTGTTACACAGATGTGTCAGGTATATGACAATGATTCCAGATATGCCAGTACGATCAGTGTGCTGACTACACTTGGAGCGATTGTGACGATGCCTTTGATGGTATTGGTGTTCCAGATGGTGATGTAAATAGAGAAATGGAAAAGAATGTTCTTGGAAACAGGGGCGTTCTTTTTTAATTTCCACTTGACATTCCCCCACTTTCAGCATAACATTTTGTAGAATGTTTATTGTTATGAAAAGTGGACTTACAGAAAAGGGGAAAATCACAGATGAAAAATTGGAATCAGGTTAAGCTGGTGCCGGAATTTAATGAACAGGGTGTAGCCTGTTATAAACTGGCCGGTGGGAACTATGTAAATGAATATTATGTTGTATCGGAAGCAGAGACAAGAAAGCTTCTGAATACACCGGAGATCGTCGGATATGAGGTATATGACTGCCTGATTCCTTCTACATCTCAGATGCTTTACTATTTTAAGGAACAGAAGAAAGTGACAACTGCAAATATTCTTTCTATCTTGAGAGGAGCGTTGAACTATCCGTTGGAGGAAAGCTGCTACAGAGAGCACATCCGTGTACACGATATCAGTTTCTTATCCAGTGAACGTGTATTTGCGGATGAAGAGATTGCAGGGCTTGAAATCAAATATAGTAAGCTTACCATGGTTCCGGACAGTACACTGATGATCGGAGATATCATTGCAAGTGGGGAGACTCTGATCCACTGCCTGCGCTATGTGACAGATTTTTACAGGAAGAACGGAGCAAAGCTTCGTAATATTATCATTTTCACAATTGGTGGAACAAAGGGAATTGAGATTCTTGAGAATCTTACCAGAGAGATCCGTGAGTTCTGGCCGGAATTTGAAGGGTTCATTACCGTGTATTATGAAGGAATTTTCAGTACTTATCAGGATAAAGGTGTGTCAGGAATCAACCTTCCGGATGTGGACTTCTACTGGAAGGATGGAATCATCGCGCCGGAGTTTAGAAGAGAGACACTTTCCATGTGCAGTCCGCTTTTTGAAAAATGTATCATCTACGATGGCGGGGCAAGACGCTATGAGATTCATGAGCATGTAGAGGAAGTTCTGGAATTCTGGGAAGGAATCAAAGAGAGAGCAGATAAGATTGATTTTAAAGAACTGCTTGATGAAAAGATTGGATACCCGACACCGATCAGTTATGAGGACTGGATCGAGAAGAACCACTATGAGAAGATCCGTCCGGCAGACACCAAGTGGCTGTACCGTCAGGAACAGGGATATATCGAGAGTATGAAAAATATTACATTAAAAGAACTGGCAGATCAGAGAATTACCGAATTTACCGATTCTTTGAAGAAATATATGCTATAAAAAGAATGAACTTGTTGATCACAGAGAATGGAATGAGGTAAAAAATGAGCAAAAACACGAAAGATACAACTGTTGATATTGACTATGCGGACCAGGCAGTTCCGAAAGAGGGCAGAAAAGGTTTCCTGACCATGTTTATGATCATGCTGGGATTTACATTTTTCTCGGCAAGTATGTGGGTTGGGCAGCAGATGGCAGCAGGACTTGATTTCTGGGGATTTATCAAGTCCCTTCTCCTTGGAGGAGCGATCCTTGGTATGTATACAGGACTTCTGGGATATGTAGGTGCAAAGACCGGACTTAGCATGGATCTTCTGGCAAAAAGAGCGTTTGGAGAAAAAGGATCTTATCTTTCTTCTGCAATGATCAGCTTCACTCAGATCGGATGGTTCGGTGTGGGTGTTGCGATGTTTGCAATCCCGGTATCAGGAGAACTTCTCGGTGGAAGTAAGGCTGCGATGTGGGCTCTGGTATTGGTTGCAGGAGGCTGTATGACCGCTTCTGCATATTTCGGAATTGATTCCCTTACGGTGGTAAGCTATATTGCAGTTCCGCTCGTTGCGATTCTTGGAACGGTAGCAATGGTGATGGCAGTTCGGCAGGGAAATGGAACGATCGTTGACCAGTTTGCAGTATCCAGTGGATCTGTGACCGTGATCGGTGGAGCGGGTATGGTAGTCGGTTCCTTCGTATCAGGCGGAACGGCAACTCCGAACTTTGCAAGATTTGCAAAGGATGCCAAATCAGGTACAATTGCAACGGTTGTAGCATTCTTTATCGGGAATTCACTGATGTTCTTTTTTGGGGCGATTGCCTATATTTTCGTTGGCGGAAATGATATCTTTGAGGTTATGATCCGTCTGAATCTGTTCTATATGGCGATTCTGGTTCTGGGACTCAATATCTGGACCACCAACGACAATGCGCTGTATTCAGCAGGTCTTGGACTGGCAAATATTTTCCGGCAGAAGAAGAAACCGATGGTTCTGATTTCAGGAATTATCGGAACACTTCTTTCTGTATGGCTGTATTACAATTTCTGTAACTGGCTGAACGTACTGAACTGTACCCTTCCGCCGGTAGGGATCATCCTGGTGCTCTCGTACTTCATAAATAAGAAGGAGTACGACAGTGATAAAGTAGAAATCAAAACTGTGAACTGGTTTGCCGTGATCGGTGTAATCGCAGGTGCAGTGGTAGCAAATCTTGTGTCATGGGGAATTGCTTCGATCAATGGTATGGCAGTTGCAGCGGTCTGCTATGTGGCTGGACAGGTGCTTTGCAAAAATCATAATGAAGTGACGGAAAAGGCATAAATGAATAGCGTAAATGAACGGGCGGATTCGGGGAACAGAGTCTGCCCGTTGCCATATTATGGAGCAAGATTACGCATAAGGTTACCGGTCTAAATAACATTATAAAAAAACTGACCATAAGTCAACAAACAAATTGACTTATGGTCAGTTTTGTTGTATATTGGTTTTGTAAAATAAATGACCAATAGTCATTAAAGGAGAAAAAATAAAAAGAAAAGAGGAATAAAGTATGGTAAAGGTTGGCAAAAAGATTGTTAAATTCAGAGTACCGATACTGATACTCAGTATTATCCTTTTGATTCCGGCTGTGTGGGGGTATGTGAACACCAGGATCAACTATGATGTGCTGACTTATCTTCCGGAAGACATTGAGACAATGCAGGGACAAGAGATCATGACGAATGATTTTGGGATCGGGGCATTTTCGATGCTGATGGTAGACGGCATGGAAGATAAAGAGATTGTGAAGCTGAAAGAAAAGGTAGAGAAGGTAGACGGAGTAGAGAATGTACTCTGGTATGATTCACTGGCTGATATTTCGGTTCCACAGAGCGTGCTTCCGTCAAAGCTGTATGATGAGTACAACACAGAAGACGGAACAATGATGGCGGTATTTTTCAAAGACGGAACTTCATCCGATGAAACCATGAAGGCAATTACCGAGATCCGTAAGATCACCGGAGAGCAGTGCTTCTTAAGTGGAATGTCTGCGATTGTAGAGGACACCAAAGAGCTTGCCGAAAAGGAAACACCGCTTTATGTACTGATCGCAGTCGCACTTTCTGCACTGGTTCTGGCAATTACGATGGAATCGATTTTTGTTCCGGTATTGTTCCTTTTGAGTATCGGAATCGCAATCGTATATAATCTTGGAACGAATGTATTTTTTGGAGAGATTTCTTATATTACGAAGGCACTGGCAGCGGTACTTCAGCTCGGTGTCACTATGGACTATTCTATTTTCCTGATGCACAGTTATCAGGAGCAGCAGGTGCGCTATAACGGAGATAAAGAGCGGGCGATGGCACACGCGATTTCCCAGACCTTTTCATCCGTAATCGGAAGTTCAGTTACGACGGTTGCCGGATTTATCGCACTCTGCTTTATGAGCTTTACGCTTGGAAAAGATATCGGTATCGTTATGGCAAAAGGAGTTATCTTCGGAGTTCTGGTTTGTGTAACCGTTCTTCCGTCCATGATCCTGTGCTGTGACAAGCTGATCGAGAAGACGAAACACAAACCGCTGCTTCCGGATATTGGAAGGATTTCAGATAAGGTGACAAAGCGTTATGTGATTTATGTAGTAGCATTTGTGATCCTTCTGTTTCCGGCGATTTACGGAAACAATCACACAGGTGTTTACTACAATCTGGACGAATCGCTGCCAAAGAATCTTCCGAGTGTCATTGCGAATACGAAATTAAAAGAAGATTACAATATGAACACCACACATATGATCCTAGTGGACAGCTCGGTTGCAGGTTCTGATGTTAAGAAGATGTCACAGGAGATTGAAAAAGTAGATGGTGTTAAATGGGTACTTGGACTGGATAATCTGGTCGGCTCCGGTGTCCCGGCAGATATGCTCCCGGAATCTGTCACCGGTATGCTGAAAAATGACAAGTACCAGCTGCTGATGGTAAATTCTACGTACAAAGTAGCAACGGATAAAGTAAACAAACAGATTGAGCAGATTGATAAGATCATGGATAAATATGATAAGGGTGCAATGCTGGTAGGAGAAGGACCATTGACAAAAGATTTGATCAACATTACAGACACGGACTTTAAGCGTGTAAGTGCAGTGTCTATTGGAATCGTATTTGTGATTATTCTGCTTCTGTTCAAATCAATTACTATTCCGGTGATCCTGGTCGGTGTGATCGAATTTGCGATCTTTGTGAATATGGGTATTCCGTTTTACACTGGAACAAAGCTGCCGTTTGTGGCATCAATCGTAATCGGTACGATCCAGCTTGGCGCGACTGTGGATTATGCGATCCTGATGACCACCAGATATCAGAGAGAGAGAAGCCGCGGCGCAGGCAAATTTGACGCGATCACAACAGCGCATAAGTTCTCTGCACAGTCGATCATCGTCAGTGCGCTCAGCTTTTTTGCTGCAACGATCGGTGTCGGACTTTATTCCAATATCGATATGATCAGTTCACTGTGTATCCTGATGGCGAGAGGTGCACTGATCAGTATGGTGGTTGTTGTGCTGATCCTTCCGTCCTTATTCATGGTATTTGACAAGATTATTGTAAAGACGAGCAAAGGTTTCCGACCGTCAGGCTTGAAATCATAACCACATCATAGTATAATTTTCTTGGATTATTATATGATACAAGGAACGGAGAAAAAGATCCGTGCGTATCAAAAGGGCTGATACAATCCTGCTATCATAAAAGAAATAAGGAGGAATCCACTATGATTAATTGGAACAATTTGGATACACTTACATCATTTAAAGAACTTTCGGAAGTAGAACGTGTCAATCTTGCAGAAGTGATGTCCGGTGCGAACGGAGCAGAACGTGTTAAGGATTACAGCGTTCCGATGACAGAGGATCTTACTTACAATTACGCTGCAAAAGCAGTAGATGATAAAGTACTTGCAGCACTTGCAAAGCTTGCAAAAGAAGCGCAGCTGACAGAAAAGTACGCAGCACTCTACAATGGAGAAGTGATCAACACAGGAGAAAAGAGACTGGTTCTTCATCAGCTCACCCGTGGACAGCTTGGAGATAAAGTAGAAGCTGACGGAGTAGACAAGCGAGAATTCTATGTTAAGCAGCAGCAGAGGATCGCAGATTTTGCCAATAAAGTACATGCCGGCGAGATCACAAATGCAGCAGGTGAGAAATTCACAACAGTCGTACAGATCGGTATCGGCGGAAGTGACCTTGGTCCTCGTGCAATGTATCTTGCACTTGAGAACTGGGCTAAGAAGAACGGCACATTCAAGATGGAAGCCAAATTCATCAGCAATGTTGACCCGGATGATGCAGCAGCAGTACTGAATTCAATTGATGTAGCACATTCTATTTTTGTTCTGGTATCAAAGTCAGGAACAACTCTTGAGACTCTTACCAATGAGTCATTTGTAAAAGATGCCCTGAAGAATGCAGGTCTGGATGCTTCCAAGCATATGATCGCTGTTACAAGCGAGACATCACCACTTGCAAAGAGCGATGATTATCTTGCAGCATTCTTCATGGATGATTATATCGGAGGACGTTACTCATCTACTTCAGCAGTCGGCGGTGCCGTACTTTCGCTGGCGTTCGGACCGGAAGTATTTGCACAGTTCCTTGCAGGAGCAGCAAAGGTAGATGAAGTTTCCAAGAATGAAGATTTATTGAAGAACCCGGCAATGCTGGATGCGATGATCGGTGTATACGAGCGTAATGTACTCGGATATCCGGCAACAGCCGTTCTCCCATATTCACAGGCACTGAGCCGTTTCCCGGCACATCTGCAGCAGCTGGATATGGAATCCAATGGTAAATCAGTTAACCGCTTTGGCGAGCCGGTAGATTACCCGACAGGTCCGGTGATCTTCGGAGAACCAGGAACAAACGGACAGCATTCCTTCTATCAGCTTCTCCACCAGGGAACCAACATCATACCGCTCCAGTTCATCGGCTTCAAGAACAGCCAGATCGGAACCGATGTTGTGATCCAGGACAGCACAAGCCAGCAGAAGCTCTGCGCAAACGTAGCTGCACAGATCGTAGCATTTGCATGCGGTAAATCAGACGAGAACCGCAACAAGAATTTTGAAGGTGGACGTCCGTCAAGTATTATCATCGGTAAAGAACTGACACCAGAGACACTCGGTGCACTTCTTGCACATTTTGAGAATAAGGTTATGTTCCAGGGATTTGTATGGAATGTGAACAGCTTCGACCAGGAAGGTGTTCAGCTTGGGAAAGTACTTGCCAAACGTGTACTTGCCCATGAGACAGACGGAGCACTGAAAGTATACAGTGATCTTTTAGATATCTAATCAGAATTAATGAAAGAGACCAGAGTCGGTGCGGATTTTAAGTATCCGTACCGGCTTTTTGAGTTATCTTTATAAGGGAAAGAGTGTGAATATGAAATTAGAAAATTACGAGGTGCATCTTCCGAATTATTCAATTGGAGATGCAATTTATGATAAGATCGGTCCGGTCTGCGAATCTTATGGAAAAACGGTACTTGTGATCGGCGGAAAAAGGGCACTTGATGCGGCTTTTGATAAGATCAAAGCGGCGGTCGACCAGACGAATCTGGAGATTATTGGAAAAGAACTTTATGGGAAAGACTGTACCTATCAGACGGTAGAAAAGCTTCGCCGGATGTCGGTTTATCAGAAAGCAGATATGGTATTTGGAGTAGGAGGGGGCAAAGCACTGGATACGGTAAAATGTCTGTGTATTACAGATGATAAGCCGGTGTTCAGCTTCCCGACAATCGCATCCAACTGTTCGGCATGTACATCGGTGTCGATCATGTATAACGAGGATGGTACATTTCTGAAACCGAATTTCTTCGTGCGTCCGGTCATGCATGCATTTATCGATACAGAAATCATAGCAAAAGCACCGAGTCAGTATATGTGGGCAGGAATTGGTGATACCTATGCAAAATACTATGAAGCAACAATCTCATCAAGGGATGAAAGACTGGAACATTTTACCTCACTTGGTGTAGCAGTCAGTCTGATGTGCAGGAATCCGCTTCTGGAATATGGACCGAAGGCATTTGCAGACCATAAAAAGGGACTGTGTACATACGATGTAGAGCAGGTGGTTCTGGCGATCGTTGTGACAACCGGAATTGCATCCATTTTCCTTACAAAAGATTTCACACCGGATTATAACAGTGGACTTGCACATGCAATTTTTTATGCTCTGACGAAGTATCCGGTGATCGAGCAGCGGCATCTGCACGGGGAAGTAGTTGGATTTGGTGTGCTTCTGGCACTTCTTGTAGATGGACAGGAAGAAGAATTTGAGAAAATATATCAGCTGAATCGCGAGATAGGGCTTCCGGTGTCTTTGAAAGAAATTGAGATTACAGAGGATGAATGGAAAGAAAGTATGGGACATATTCCGAAAATGTCGGATGTAGCACATTACCCATATAAGGTAACCCGGGAAATGCTGGAAGATGCAATGCAGAAACTGAAAGAAAGAGTCAGAAAGGATCAGAGCCATGAAGAATAAGAAATCCGCAGCTTCCTCTATGATTCTTGGGGTAGCGTTTGTTTGGTTTACAACACATTTCGGAGGTGGATTTGCCTCGGGTGCGCAGATCTACAGTTATTATGTGCGTTATGGAATCTGGTGTCTTCTGATGCCGGTTTTGGCCATGGGATATAATGCTTTATTTTTCGCGTACTGCCTCCGGTTTGCGAGAAAGCATGAGGTATATGATTACCGGTCTTATAACAATGCGTTTTACGGGAAGTTTGCGCCGGTATTTTCCAATTTGTTTGAAATACTGTATATTTGTGTGATGTGCGTGGCTCCCGCAGTTGCATTTGCGACAGGCGGAGCGACTTTAAGTACCCTGACCGGACTTCCGTATCTGCTGTGTACGTTGATTATCGGCATATTTATCTTCGTTGTGGCAGTATTTGGAACAGACCTGGTGCGTAAGGTGGCTTCTGTCCTGTCTGTCTGCATTATCGCAGGTCTTCTGATCGTGTATATTCCGAATATCATCGCAGGTGCAGGGCAGATTGCAGATACAGCTTCACGGATGACTGCAAATGGCGGATCCTTTGGGAAAGCACTCTATTCAGCATTTATTTACGGAACATTCCAGCTGGCAAATGTGGCTGTTTTTGTGCAGCATGCCAAGAGCTTTGAAAAGCCGGATGACGCGGTGCAAAGTATGGGAATCGGATGGATCATCAATGCACTTATGATGATCATGGTTGTGCTTGGGATTATGACTGTTTGTACCAAGCCGGAGATGAGCGAGGCGAGCGTCCCGACACTTTTTATGGTGCAGTGCGGTGTTGGAAAAGGATTTATGGTGCCGCTGATTTCTGTTTTGATTATTCTTGGATCGGTATCTACGGCGGTTAATATGGTGGCTGCAATGGTCAAGAGAATCTGTAGTGATCTTGATAAGATGAAAAAAGAGACAGGAACGGATGAGAAAAGAAAAATCGGTACAAAGGAAATTGTGGCAGCATTTATCTGCTGTGTTGTAGATTTTGGAATCGCACAGTTCGGGCTTCTGACACTGATCCAGAAGGCGTATAGTGTGCTGGCGTATCTGGCGATTCCGGTAATCCTTATTCCATATCTGATCCACATGGCAGTGACCAGATTTGATACGAAGTAATGAGAGAATAAAGGGAAAAGAGGACAAAAGATGCCAATCGGTGTTATAGTAAATGTAAGTATGGTGATGCCGGTTAGTTATCTTTGGAGTACTTATATTTTACCATTAGTGAGGTGATGGAATGGCAAAGATTACAGTGTGGTCAAAGCAGCATGAAAATGTCTGGAAAGTTCTTCAGGAGACCGGACGATATACGGTAAAGCGAGAGTATATCATAAAGGATCTCAAAGAACATTCGGAGCTGGTTCTGGATACTTATGAATGGCTGGTCAAGAACGGACCGGACTACGGGAATAAACCGGCGGATGTGGAATTTCCGGTATGGGTATCCTTCAGGCAGGATGCAACGATGCTTCCGGAAAAAGGAAGAGTGATCCTGGAACTGGAGATCGAAGAATCCCTGATTACCAGAGTGAATTTCACAAAATGGGGAATGATCCTCAACTATTCCTATATTCCGGCAGACAAGGCGGATGAAAAGCGGCACAAAGAGCTTCTGGAAGCCTATGGAGTCAGCGACACGCAGGCGTATATGTCGCAGTTCTATCCGGAGATCAAACGGGAGATCCGGGAGAGCTGGAAGAGGCTTTTTGATGATGACATCCAGATCGGAAGTGATGGATGTTATGGAAACATCTGGGAGGTGCGAAGAGAATGGGTGAAAAATGTAATACAATAACCTTATATGCATCACAGGCAGACCCGGTAATCGAAGCAATTGAGCGGAATGGCGTGTGCTATTCCAAAGAGGCGTATGTGCGGGAAAAATATCAGGAGAGTGCAAAGATTTTCACAACAGTCTATTCCTGGTTTGTGCGTGAGATGGAGAAATATGTGAAGAAGCCGGATGGTGCGGAGTATCCGTACTGGGCATTCCGTGAAGCCTATAATGTGGATCAGTCGATGGGCGGCAACTTCCTGACACTGGAAGTACCATTGGATGAAGTTCTGCTTTTTGATATGTATGACTGGAATAAGATTCTCTGTCTCAAATATATTGGGGAAGATGAAAAAGATGAGAAGCAGTTCCAGGAGCAGCTGGAGATGTATGGGATCAAAGAGATGGATGCGGTGTTGAGTAATTTTTATCCGTTACAGAAGGAGCAGATCCTGAAAAGCTGGCAACGTCTGACACGGTATCATGAAGAATTGGTACATGGAAATACAGAGCTTGTAAGGGATGTACAAGCAGGACTTTGGAGAATAAAAAAGGAGTGGATCAGATAGATGAAAGTATTGGTATACAGAAAATGCAGCACCTGTCAGAAGGCGCTGAAATGGCTGGAGGCGCATGAGATTGCATTTGAGGAACGGGCAATCGTGGAGGAAAATCCAACCTATGAAGAGCTGAAGGAATGGCATGCGATGAGTGGGTTCCCGCTGAAAAAGTTTTTTAATACAAGTGGGATGCTTTATAAGCAGATGCAGCTGAAAGACAAGCTTCCGACGATGACGGAAGATGAGCAGATAAAGCTGCTGGCGACAGATGGTATGTTGGTGAAAAGACCGTTTGTAGTTGGGAACGGATTTGTACTGACCGGGTTTAAAGAAAAAGAATGGGAAGAAAAATTGTTGAAGTAGTGGGGAAGATGAGTGCTGTAAAAGGTGCTCATCTTTTTATTCTGCCTGTAAAGAATGTGTAAAAAGAATTGAAAGAAGACGGAACACTTACGAAACTGAGTAAGAAATGGCTTGGACAGGATACGGCTCCGGAAGAGGACCGATTTGAAAAAACGATAAATTAAAAAGAAAAATAACGGGTAACTCAATGAAAAGAGGAACCCGTTATTTTTTATTCAGATTTTTTGATTTTATTAGACCAAGGAGCAGGACGGCCGGAAAAATAATGGCTGCGAAAATCCCGGTTTTCAGACTGCTGCCGGCGTAGGAAGATACCAGACCTGCAAGCGTCGGACCACCGGAACATCCCAGATCTCCGGCAAGTGCAAGGAGGGCAAACATTGTTGTGCCGCCACGTGGAATAGAGACGGATGCGGTGCTGAAAAGTCCCGGCCACATAATTCCAACGGAGAATCCGCAAAGCGCACATCCCAAAAGGTTCAGCGCAGGAAATGGAAGGATGGAAATACATAAATAGGAAAGGATGCAAAGAATGCAGCTTCCTCTCATGAACAGATCCAGCCGGATCCTGTCTCCGTATTTTCCGTAAAGCAGCCGGGAAGCCCCCATACAGGCTGCAAAGGTAAGAGGACCGGCAAGATCGCCGAGTGTTTTGGAAATGTGCAGGCTTGTCTCGGCAAAAGTGGATGCCCATTGGCTGACTGCCTGTTCGCTGGCACCGGCACAGGTCATCATAAGCATTAACATCCAGAAGATTTTAGATGTGCACAATTCTCTGAGAGAAAGTCCCTGTTCACCTTCTTCATGAAGGGAGTAGATTGGTGCATTTCTGAAGAGGAAAGTGTTAAATATTGGGATGACAGCCCACATAAGTGCGAGGATTTTCCAGTGCGATATTCCGAAAAACCAGAAAAATGCGGTTGATAACAGAACAACGCCCACATGCCCCCAACAGTAAAAGGAATGCAGGAGACTCATTGCTTTTTCTTTGTTATCAGTAGGGCAGGCTTCAATGATCGGGCTTACCAGTACTTCGAGAAGTCCACCGCCGATCGCATAAATGATAACTGCGATTACAAGTCCGGTATAAGGGGAGGAAAAAACTTCCGGAAGAACGGTGAGTAATATCAGTCCTGCCGCAGAAAGGATATGCGCAATTAAAATCGAAATGCGGTATCCGATCCTGTCGATGAAGAATGCGGATAGAAGATCGACAAACAGCTGAATGATAAAGTTGAGTGTGATCAAAAAGGTAATTCGTTCTAGTGAAATATGGTAATTATTTTGGAAAGTGACAAAAAGAAGAGGAACAAAATTATTTACGATAGCCTGAACGATGTAACCAATAAAACAAGCGTAGATGGTCTGCATACAATTTGTGCTTTTTTTCATTTCTTAAAAGCTCCTTTCAAAATAGCACTATATCATATTGGAGGGGTGGATGTCTTGACGAATATCGCAGAAACATAGTACAATATCTCCAAAACACAAAAGGTATAATGAAAATGCAAATAACAGAGATAATAACAGATGAAACACTGAGGGAAATACGTGAACACGGAACGCCGGAGTTTCCTTTTGAATATTATCTGGATGATATCGATGAAATTGGTCAGGGTTATGTCGAATGGCACTGGCATAATGAGATTGAATGGGCATGGGTTGAATCTGGAAAAGTAATCTGCAGGATTGGAAATGAAAAGATTATCCTTGAAGCGGGGGAGGGGATTTTTATAAACAGCAGAGTGATCCACCGATTTGAAACACCGGGTGGTGCGCTTATGCCAAATATCCTGCACGCTCCAGAGCTGCTTGCTGCGCGGGAAAGTGCAATTTATCAAAAATATGTTAGTCCTGTAATTACATATGGTAAAGAATATGTGATTTTGGAAAAAGAAAAAAATAGTGGTATATTAAGTCTGCTGGATGAGATATACAAAGATGCCGGAAAGGAAATGCTTAGAAAAGAACTGATTATACAGAACAAGATCAGCAGATTATGGGATGAATTGTTTGAAGAAGTTCCGGATATTGTACAGAGAGAGTCCCGGAATAAGAATCTCCTTTTACAGTCGCGGCTCAGAGAGATGATGCAGTTTATAGAAAACCATTATAAAGAACGAATTTCTTTGGAAAGGCTGGCAGCGGAAGCGAATATTAGTAAAAGTGAAGCCCTTCGATGCTTTAAGCGTGGAATAGGGACGACTCCGGTGAAATATTTGATCGATTACAGACTGGAGAGGGCAAGAGAATTATTGTGTAAGACGAATGATACGGTTATTCGGGTTGCCGCAGATGTGGGAATAGATAATACAAGTTATTTTGTAAGAATATTTAAGAAAATGTATGGGATGACACCAGGAGCATTCCGGGAAGAAGAAGGACTGAAAAAGGCTGGAGAAAAATAACATACTAGAAGAAATTCTCCGAATTTAGTTGACTTTTTGATACATCATGATATCATTACTTCGTATGGCTGAAGTGTTCGGGAGGGTGGAACAACTGGCTTTGTAAGAAGAACAAAAGAGAGAGGTTTTGGGAAAAGGAAAATGAATGTGAAATACGATTACGAGAGAATTGTGCAGGGGATCCTGGACATTGGGGAAGCTATGATTAGATGTGGAGCGGAGAACTTC
The DNA here is from genome assembly GCF_027682785.1 of Coprococcus sp. AF51-11b1. NCBI lineage: Bacteria > Bacillati > Bacillota > Clostridia > Lachnospirales > Lachnospiraceae > Coprococcus > Coprococcus sp. AF51-11b1. Next base: position 292,266 of record NZ_JAQCZB010000002.1, read on the forward strand.
CGTCTGCAGGACAGTCTGTACCGTATTTGCAGAAGTTATGGATTTGTAAAGTATGATATTTTTGTTATACCAAGCAATATCCAGATTACGGCAGAGACACCGGAAGGGCAGATTATTACACAGATCCGACTGGTAGAAATAGGGGAATGTGACTTTGACAAGCTGGATTATCTGAATAATCTGTGCCGTAAAATCTGTAAAGAAAAGCCGGATGCAAAAGAAATGAGAAGACAGTTTGAAGAGGTGATGGGAAGACCGGAACAGAAGTGGTACACCCATTATGCGGCCGGTATTTTAGGTGGTACCGGATTTGCGGTATTCTTTGGATGTGATATAAGGGATGCGATCATTGCGGTGATCGTATCAATTGTGATCGTTGCAGCAGGGAACTGGCTGGCCGAACGTGAGAAGAACCTGCTGGCATATAACCTGATCTTATCGTTTATTGCAGAGATGATCATTCTGTTATCTGTTAAATTTGGATTTGCGGATCATGAGGAGCGGATCATGATCGGAATTGTCATGCTCCTGATCAGTGGACTGAGTACGACGAACGGAATCCGTGATCTGCTTCAGAAAGACTTTATCTCCGGATCGATCAATATCATGAATTCCATGCTTGGTGCTTCCGGAATCGCATTTGGTACGGCGATACCGATGATTCTTTTTGGCGGTGTAGAGGCGGAAGGATATATCCTTACCCCGAATCTGATCGTACAGCTGATTTCCTGTACCGCAGCCTGCGTGGGATTTGCACTGTGGTTTAAGATCCGGGGCATGCAGGTGGTTTACTGTGGAATCGGAGCATTTTTTACATGGCTGATTTATGCACTTGTTTATGAGGCGCGTCCAAGTAACTTCCTTGCAACTACAATTGCGGCGACATTCGTTGCATTCTATGCATTTATTATGTCGCGGATAAATAAAGCACCATCAACAATTTTCCTGACAGCGTCTGTATTCCCTCTGATTCCTGGACCGAATCTGTACTATGTAATGTACGCATGCGTAAGCGGGAATATGCATATGCTCCTGGAACAGACGATCACACTTTTTGCAACCTGCGTTGCAATTGCATTTGGATTTAACTTTGTAGATATTGCATCAAGAACTATCATGCGTGGTATGAAGGTAGAATATCACATTGGAAAAAGTGACAGATAAATAAAAAGTTTCAGCCGCGGATTTCATTCTGCGGCTGAAATTTTAGCCTGTGTGCCGGGAATATGCCTGGATGAGAGCAGATTCCGGATGCACCTGGACAGTCCGAAGGCTTTCGTAAAAAATTATTTAATTTCTTGACTTTATACTTTCGGTATGGTACACTAACCTAGCGAATGGAAGTATAGGTCTTTTTTTTATGCCTATTTTTAACAAAGAAAGTTTCAGGCGTGAAGCTTTCACGACAGCCTCGCAAGCTGTCATGCAACTAAAAATTAGAACATAAAAAGCGAGGTGGAAGTTGTGCGTACAAGAATTACACTGGAATGTACAGAATGCAAGCATCGTAACTACAACATGACAAAGGATAAGAAGTCTCATCCGGAACGCATGGAAACAAAGAAATACTGTAGATTCTGCAAATCACACACATTACACAAAGAGACGAAATAGTCGTTGAAGGGAAGTGAATGTTATGGGCGAATCTAAAGACAAAGCGAAGACAAAAGAGAAGAAAACTCCTTTCTTCAAAGGTCTGAAAGCTGAGTTTAATAAGATTATCTGGCCAGACAAAACCACACTTACCAAACAGACAGCTGCGGTCGTAGTTGTTTCCGTTATCTTAGGAGCGATTATCACGATCTGTGATATCCTGGTAAAATTCGGGGTAGATTTATTAGTTAGATAAGATACTGATAAATGGTAATGCAGGAAAGGTGAGTTTATGGCAGAAGCAAAATGGTATGTTGTGCATACCTATTCAGGGTATGAAAACAAGGTAAAAGCCAACATTGACAAAACGATCGAGAACCGTCATTTGGAAGATGAGATCCTTGAGGTCCGTGTTCCGATGCAGGAAGTTGTCGAATTGAAGAACGGCGTACAGAAAGCGTCTCAGAAAAAGATGTTTCCGGGATATGTTCTGATCCACATGATCATGAACGATGATACCTGGTATGTGGTACGAAACACAAGAGGTGTTACAGGATTTGTAGGTCCTGGATCCAAACCGGTTCCGCTTACAGATGAAGAGATGGCACCACTTGGTATCCAGAAAGAAGACATCGTGGTAGATTTTGAAGAAGGAGATACTGTGACAGTAACAGGCGGAGCCTGGGAAGGAACAGTCGGCATGATTCAGACTATCAATATGGCTAAGCAGAGCCTGACGATCAATGTTGATTTATTCGGCCGCGAAACGCCGGTAGAAATCAGTTTCGCAGAAGTCAAAAAAATGTAACTTTATGCGCAGTGCATAATGAACACGTGGGAGGGAAATCCCCGCAAATACCACAAGGAGGTACTTTAAAATGGCAAAAAAAGTTTCAGGTTATATCAAATTACAGATTCCAGCTGGAAAGGCTACTCCGGCTCCACCGGTTGGTCCTGCTCTTGGACAGCACGGTGTAAATATCGTTGAATTTACAAAACAGTTCAACGCAAAGACAGCTGATCAGGGAGATCTGATCATTCCTGTAGTAATTACAGTTTACAGTGACAGAAGTTTCAGCTTCGTTACAAAGACTCCTCCGGCAGCAGTTCTTATTAAGAAAGCCTGCAACCTTAAATCTGGTTCAGGTGTTCCGAACAAGACAAAAGTTGCTAAGATTACAAAAGCTCAGGTAAAGGAAATCGCAGAACTTAAGATGCCAGACCTGAACGCTGCATCCGTAGAAACAGCTATGAGCATGATCGAAGGAACATGCCGCAGCATGGGTGTAACTGTAGTAGAGGACTAATTCAGACTGCATAAGCAGAATGTAAGGAAACTGAAAAAATACGTGGGAGGGAATTCCCGTAATCACCACTAGGAGGTATTTAGAATGAAAAGAGGAAAGAAATACGTAGAAGCTGCAAAGTTAATCGACAGAGCAACTCTCTATGATAGAGATGAAGCGATCGCACTTGTTAAGAAGAGCGCGACAGCTAAATTTGATGAAACAATCGAAGCTCATATCAGAACAGGATGTGACGGACGTCATGCAGATCAGCAGATCCGTGGCGCTGTAGTTCTTCCGCACGGAACTGGTAAAAAGGTTCGTATCCTTGTATTTGCTAAGGACGCTAAAGCTGAAGAAGCTAAAGCTGCCGGAGCAGATTACGTAGGTGGAGATGAACTCATTCCGAAGATCCAGAATGAAAACTGGTTCGAATTCGATGTAGTTGTAGCTACACCGGATATGATGGGTGTTGTTGGACGTCTCGGACGTGTACTTGGACCAAAAGGTTTAATGCCAAACCCGAAGGCTGGTACAGTAACAATGGACGTTACAAAAGCTATCAACGAAATCAAAGCTGGTAAGATTGAGTACAGATTGGACAAGACAAATATCATCCATGTACCGGTAGGAAAAGCTTCTTTCACTGAAGAACAGCTTGCTGACAACTTCCAGACGCTTATCGATGCGATTAACAAAGCTAAACCGGCAGCAGTAAAGGGTCAGTATCTTAAGAGTGTGACACTTACTTCTACAATGGGACCTGGTGTAAAAATCAACCCAATGAAGCTTGCTTAATCAGTATTGAATAAATGTAAATAATAGAGACACCGTATGCGGAGTGATCCGTTACGGTGTCTTTTTGTGCAACATGAAATCTAACAAACAGTATTCTGTATACATTGTGCATTTTTTGACGAACAATGCATGAAAACATTGAAAATCGGGGAAAATAATGATAACCTATGCCTGTGAAAAAAATATCAAGCAATTAAAAGGAGGCACTTTGTCATGGTTAATATTCAAAAGGCAGCAATTATCGGATGTGGGTTTGTAGGAGCGTCCTCTGCGTTCAGCTTACTTCAGAAAGGGATCTTTTCCGAACTGGTACTGATCGATGCGAATAAAGAAAAAGCAGAAGGGGAGGCAATGGACATAAGCCACGGTAGACCATATGCGCACCCGATGAAAATATATGCGGGATCTTATGATGATATCAGTGATTGTTCACTAATCATCATTACAGCTGGAGCAAATCAAAAACCGGGAGAGACAAGACTGGATCTGGTACACAAAAATGTAGCAATTTTCAAATCGATTATTCCGGAAATCACAAAACGCGGATTTGAAGGAATCCTGCTTGTTGTAGCAAATCCGGTGGATATTCTGACTTATGCGGCACTTAAGATTTCCGGATATCCGAAGGAAAGAGTATTCGGAAGCGGAACCGTTCTGGATACTGCAAGATTCCGCTATCTGTTAAGTGAACATCTTCAGGTTGCGAGCCGGAGCGTACATGCCAATATCATCGGAGAGCATGGAGACAGTGAGCTTGCTGTATGGAGCGGGGCAAATGTAGCGGGAATTCCAATCAATGATTTCTGTGAACTTCGTGGACATTATCAGCATCAGGAATCTATGGAAAGAATTTATAAGACTGTGCGGGACAGTGCTTATGATATTATCCAGAAAAAGGGTGCAACCTATTATGGTGTGGCAATGGCGGTTGCGAGAATTGCAGAAAGCATTGTTATGAATGAAAATGCGGTTCTTCCAGTCACGAGTCTGATGGAGGGAGAATACGGACTGGAAGGACTCTGTATCAGTGTTCCGACCATAGTTTCGCAGAAAGGTGCAGAAAAAGTTCTTGAGATTCCACTGAGCGATGAAGAAAAAGAAAAATTGCTTTCATCTGCAAAAGAATTGAAGGAAGTTCTGGATGGTTTGGACTTATAATAGAAGAAACTGGATGAAATTGAAAAAATGAAAAAATACACTTGACTTTCTGGTAAACGTATGCTATATTTACGAAGTAACTGCCGAAGACAGTAGGTGCCGTAAGGCATAAGGGTCAAAACGCCTACCGAGGAAGACAAGATTCATTAGATTTGAATTTGTAAACCTCTGTGCTTTGGCGCGGAGGTTTTTTAGCGCATGATTGCGTGATATGAAAGTCCCCGCTGGGACCGAGACTTTCTGGCAGTTGAAAATACTACAAGGAGGTGCACCATTCGTGGCAAAAGTTGAATTAAAACAACCTATCGTACAGGCAATCGTTGAAGATCTCACAGATGCTCAGTCAGCAGTTATCGTTAACTACTGTGGACTTACAGTAGCTCAGGATACTGAACTTCGTAAACAGCTGAGAGAAGCAGGTGTTATCTACAAAGTTTGCAAGAACACAATGATGAAGAGAGCTTTTGAAGGAACAGATTTCGCACAGCTTGACGAATATCTGGAAGGACCGAACGCTATTGCAATTTCTAAAGAAGATGCAACAGCACCGGCAAGAATCATCTGCGATTTCGCTAAGAAAGCAGAAGCTCTTGAAGTAAAAGCAGGTGTAGTTGAAGGCTCAGTATATGATGCAGCTGGTATTCAGGAACTTTCTAAGATTCCGTCAAGAGAAGTACTGCTGTCCAAATTACTTGGAAGCTTACAGTCACCTATTACAAACCTTGCTCGTGTTCTTAATCAGATCGCAGAACAGGGTGATGCTCCGGCAGAAGCTGAAGCAGAAGCACCGGCAGCAGAGTAAGCTGTACCGGAATCCCATCCGAGTGTGGGAACAGTAAGAGGCGAAAGAGCCAATCATTAAAATCAAATGGAGGAAAATAAAATGGCAAAATTAACAACAGCAGAATTTATTGAAGCTATCAAAGAATTATCTGTACTTGAATTAAATGACTTAGTTAAAGCATGTGAAGAAGAATTTGGTGTATCCGCAGCAGCAGGTGTTGTAGTAGCAGCAGCTGCAGAAGGTGGAGCAGCAGCAGAAGAAAAAGATGAGTTCGACGTAGAACTTGTTTCTGCTGGAGCATCTAAAGTTAAAGTTATCAAAGTTGTTCGTGAAATCACAGGACTTGGACTTAAAGAAGCTAAAGAATTAGTTGACGGAGCACCGAAGGTAGTTAAAGAAGGCGTTTCTAAAGCTGAAGCTGAAGAAATCAAAACAAAACTTGAAGCTGAAGGAGCAGAAGTTAACCTTAAGTAATTTTGGTTATCACACTGTGAATGACAAGAGCGTATCGCGCAGGATTTCCTGCAGTGATACGCTCTTTTGATTTTTTGTACTTTTCTGCGGTATGCATACAATGATGACGAGGATTGCGAGAGTGCAAAGCACGGAGCAATCTGGTATCAAAGGGACCGAAAATAAATTTTGCCACTTACATTATAAAATACAATAAAAATACAATTCTTTAAAAAGTTAGACTTGACAATCGGGAAAAACCTGTGGTAAAGTAAAAAATGCGCTATTGTGGAAACGTATGCCATAAGTGCGCCCTGAATAAGGCGGAAATAACCCGAAAATTTATCATATAAGGAGTGAAACGTCAAATGGAGAAAAACAGAATTCGTCCCATCACAAACGGAAAAAGTATGCGCATGAGCTATTCCCGGCAAAAAGAAGTACTCCAAATGCCTAATTTGATCGAAGTTCAGACCGACTCTTACAAATGGTTCCTGGATGAAGGATTAAAAGAAGTATTTGATGATATTTCTCCGATTACCGATTACAGCGGACATCTGAGCCTGGAATTTGTCGACTTTACATTGTGCACAGATGAAACCAAGTACACAATCGAGGAATGTAAAGAACGCGATGCTACTTATGCTGCACCGCTTAAAGTGAAGGTAAGACTTCACAACAAAGAGACAGATGAGATCAATGAACATGAGATCTTTATGGGTGATTTACCGATTATGACAAGAACCGGTACCTTTGTAATCAATGGTGCGGAACGTGTTATTGTCAGCCAGCTGGTGCGTTCACCTGGTATTTATTATGGAATTGCGCATGATAAACTTGGTAAAGAATTATACTCTTGCACCGTTATCCCGAACAGGGGTGCATGGCTTGAATATGAGACGGACTCCAATGACGTTTTCTATGTCCGTGTGGACAGAACCCGTAAGGTGCCGATCACAGTCCTGATCCGTGCACTTGGTATTGGAACGAATGCTGAGATTATCGATCTTTTTGGTGAAGAGCCAAAGATTCTCGCAAGTTTCACAAAGGATACTTCAGAGAACTATCAGGAAGGTCTTCTCGAATTATATAAGAAGATCCGTCCGGGTGAACCGCTTGCTGTAGACAGTGCAGAAAGTCTGATCACCAGCATGTTCTTTGACCCGAGACGTTATGACCTTGCAAAGGTTGGACGTTATAAATTTAATAAGAAGCTTATGCTCAAGAACCGTATCACAGGACATACGCTGGCTGAAGACGTAGTAAGCCCGATGACAGGTGAAGTAATTGCAGAAGCAGGAGCTGTCGTTGACAGAGAACTTGCAGATGCCATCCAGAATGCAGCTGTTCCGTATGTGTGGATCGCAAGAGAAGAAAGTGACCGTAATATCAAAGTACTTTCTAATATGATGGTAGATCTCAAAGCTGTATGTGGAATCGATCCGGAAGAAGTTGGCGTAACTGAACTGGTATACTATCCGGTACTTGCTGAACTCCTGGAAGAGACAGCCGGAGATATCGATGAGCTGAAAGAAGCAATTCATAAGAATATTCATGAACTGATTCCGAAGCATATTACAAAAGAAGACATTATGGCGTCTATCAATTACAATATGCATCTTGAATATGGAATCGGTAAAGATGATGATATTGACCACTTGGGTAACAGACGTATCCGTGCGGTTGGAGAACTTCTCCAGAATCAGTACAGAATCGGTCTTTCAAGACTGGAAAGAGTTGTTCGTGAAAGAATGACAACACAGGATCTGGAGGGCATTTCTCCGCAGTCACTGATCAATATCAAGCCTGTAACTGCTGCTGTTAAAGAGTTCTTCGGATCATCACAGCTGTCACAGTTCATGGATCAGAATAACCCGCTTGGTGAACTGACTCACAAGAGACGTCTTTCCGCACTTGGTCCTGGTGGACTTTCCCGTGACCGTGCCGGATTCGAGGTTCGTGACGTTCATTACTCACATTACGGAAGAATGTGTCCAATCGAGACACCTGAAGGACCGAACATCGGTCTGATCAACTCTCTTGCATGTTATGCAAGAATCAATGAGTACGGATTTATAGAAGCACCGTACCGTAAGATTGACAAAACAGATCCGCAGAATCCGGTTGTAACCGAAGAGGTAGTATATATGACTGCGGATGAAGAAGATAATTATCATGTAGCACAGGCGAATGAGCCTCTGGATGAGGAAGGACATTTCATTCATAAGAATGTATCTGGTCGTTACCGTGATGAGACTCAGGAATACGAGAAGAGAATGTTTGATTATATGGACGTATCTCCGAAGATGGTATTCTCTGTTGCTACAGCACTGATTCCGTTCCTGCAGAACGATGATGCGAACCGTGCGCTGATGGGATCCAACATGCAGCGTCAGGCAGTACCGCTTCTTACTACAGAAGCTCCGGTAGTCGGAACAGGTATGGAAGTAAAATCTGCTGTCGACTCAGGTGTATGTGTCGTTGCAGAAGAAGGTGGTATTGTTGAGAGATCAACATCTACCGAAATCACAATTAAACAGGATGACAAGACAAAAAAGACTTATAAGCTGACCAAATTCCTGCGAAGCAACCAGAGCAACTGCTACAACCAGAGACCGATCGTTGTCAAAGGTGAAAGAGTGGAAAAGGGACAGGTGATTGCAGACGGACCTTCTACATCCAATGGTGAGATGGCTCTTGGTAAGAACCCGTTGATCGGATTCATGACCTGGGAAGGTTACAACTACGAGGATGCTGTACTTCTTAGTGAACGTCTTGTACAGAATGATGTTTACACATCTGTTCATATCGAAGAATATGAAGCAGAAGCCCGTGATACAAAGCTCGGACCAGAAGAAATTACACGCGATATTCCAGGCGTAGGTGATGATGCACTGAAAGATCTGGATGAGAGAGGTATTATCCGTATCGGTGCTGAGGTTCGTGCAGGAGATATTCTTGTCGGCAAAGTTACTCCGAAGGGAGAGACAGAACTGACAGCAGAGGAAAGACTTCTTCGTGCAATCTTTGGAGAAAAAGCTCGTGAAGTAAGAGATACTTCTCTGAAAGTACCTCATGGTGAATACGGTATCGTTGTAGATGCAAAAGTATTTACAAGAGAAAATGGAGATGAACTTTCACCGGGAGTTAACCAGGCAGTCCGTATCTACATCGCACAGAAGAGAAAGATCTCTGTAGGTGATAAGATGGCCGGACGTCATGGTAACAAGGGTGTTGTTTCCCGTGTACTTCCTGTAGAAGATATGCCGTTCCTTCCGAACGGACGTCCGCTTGACATCGTGCTGAACCCACTGGGTGTACCATCACGTATGAACATCGGACAGGTACTGGAGATCCACCTTTCTCTGGCTGCTAAAGCACTTGGATTCAACATCGCAACACCAGTATTTGATGGTGCAAACGAGGTTGATATTATGGATACCCTGGATCTGGCGAACGATTATGTTAACCTGTCCTGGGAAGAATTTGAAGCAAGACATAAAGAAGAACTTCTTCCGGAAGTTATGGATTATCTGTATGAGAACAGAGACCACAGAGCACTGTGGAAAGGCGTTCCGCTTTCAAGAGACGGTAAAGTAAGACTGAGAGACGGTCGTACCGGAGAATATTTCGACAGCCCGGTAACAATCGGACACATGCATTATCTGAAACTGCATCACCTCGTTGATGATAAGATCCATGCACGTTCAACCGGTCCTTACTCACTGGTAACACAGCAGCCACTTGGTGGTAAAGCACAGTTCGGTGGACAGCGTTTCGGAGAGATGGAGGTTTGGGCACTGGAAGCTTATGGTGCATCTTATACTCTGCAGGAAATCCTGACAGTTAAATCCGATGATGTGGTTGGTCGTGTGAAGACATACGAAGCAATCATCAAAGGTGAAAATATTCCTGAACCGGGAATTCCGGAATCCTTCAAGGTACTTCTTAAAGAACTTCAGTCACTCGGTCTGGATGTACGTGTCCTGGATGAGAACAATGAAGAAGTTCAGATCATGGAAAGTGTAGATTACGGTGATACAAACCTGAATCACATTATTGAAGGAGACAGACGCTACAATAACGACGAAGATTACGGCAAACACGGATACAGCAAGCAGGAATTCTCAGAAGGAGAACTGGTTGATGTAGAAGATGAGCCGGAGGAAGATGACAGCTTCGACGATTTTGATGGCGATATGAACGATGATTTTGATGACGACATGGATTTAGAATAGGAGGATGCCGAGAATGACAGAAACAAAAAAAGAACCAACGTATCAACCGATTTCATTTGATGCGATTAAAATAGGTCTGGCATCTCCGGAAAAGATTCTGGAATGGTCAAGAGGTGAAGTTACAAAGCCGGAGACAATCAACTACAGAACACTGAAGCCGGAAAGAGACGGTCTGTTCTGTGAGAAAATCTTCGGACCTAGCAAAGACTGGGAATGCCACTGTGGTAAATACAAAAAGATCCGTTATAAAGGTGTTGTATGCGACCGCTGTGGTGTAGAAGTAACAAAAGCAACTGTGCGACGTGAACGTATGGGTCACATCGCACTTGCAGCACCGGTTTCTCATATCTGGTATTTCAAAGGTATTCCGAGCCGTATGGGACTGATCCTGGATCTTTCACCGAGAACTCTGGAAAAAGTACTGTATTTCGCTTCTTATATCGTACTTGATAAGGGAGAGACAGATCTCTCTTACAAGCAGGTTCTTTCAGAAGCTGAATACCAGGAAGCAAGAGAAAACTGGGGCAATGGCTTCCGCGTAGGAATGGGAGCAGAAGCGATCAAAGAACTTCTTGAAGCGATCGATCTTGAAAAAGATTATGCTGAACTGCAGGCAGGACTTGAGGGTGCTACCGGACAGAAGAGAGCAAGAATCGTTAAGAGACTTGAAGTAGTAGAAGCTTTCCGCGAATCAGGAAACAAACCGGAATGGATGATCATGACTGCAATCCCGGTAATTCCGCCGGATCTGCGTCCGATGGTACAGTTGGATGGTGGACGTTTTGCAACATCTGACCTGAATGATCTGTACAGAAGAATTATCAACAGAAATAACCGTCTGAGAAGACTCCTTGAACTGGGAGCTCCGGACATTATCGTTAGAAACGAAAAGAGAATGCTGCAGGAAGCTGTAGATGCTCTGATCGACAATGGACGTCGTGGACGTCCGGTAACAGGTCCTGGAAACAGAGCACTGAAATCCCTTTCTGATATGCTGAAAGGTAAATCAGGACGTTTCCGTCAGAACCTGCTCGGAAAACGTGTTGACTACTCAGGACGTTCCGTTATCGTTGTAGGACCGGAATTGAAGATCTATCAGTGCGGTCTTCCGAAAGAAATGGCAATCGAGCTGTTCAAGCCGTTTGTTATGAAAGAACTTGTTGAGAGCGGAGCTGCTCACAATATTAAGAATGCTAAGAAAATGGTAGAGCGTCTTCAGCCGGAAGTATGGGATGTGCTTGAAGATGTAATCAAAGAGCATCCGGTTATGCTGAACCGTGCTCCTACACTTCACCGTCTTGGTATCCAGGCATTTGAACCGATTCTGGTAGAAGGTAAAGCAATTAAGCTTCATCCACTGGTATGTACCGCATTCAATGCCGATTTCGATGGTGACCAGATGGCGGTTCATCTTCCGCTTTCTGTAGAAGCTCAGGCTGAGTGCCGTTTCCTTCTGCTTTCACCAAACAACCTTCTGAAACCGTCTGATGGTGGTCCGGTAGCTGTTCCTTCACAGGATATGGTTCTTGGTATCTACTATCTGACGCAGGAAAGACCGGGAGCCAAGGGAGAAGGAAAAGTATTCAAGAGTGTGAATGAAGCAATCCTTGCTTATGAAAACGGAGTTGTAACTCTTCACTCAAGAATCAAAGTACGTGTGACAAAGACGATGCCGGATGGAACAAAGAAGACCGGTACAGTAGAGTCTACACTTGGACGTTTCATTTTCAACGAAATCATTCCGCAGGATCTTGGTTTTGTTGATCGTGAAAAAGAAGGAAATGAACTGGTTCTTGAAGTGGATTTCCATGTAGGAAAGAAACAGCTGAAACAGATTCTTGAAAAAGTTATTAACACACATGGTGCGTCAGCTACAGCTGAAGTACTTGACCATGTAAAATCAATGGGATACAAGCTCTCTACAAGAGCAGCTATGACTGTATCTATTTCAGATATGACTGTACCGCCACAGAAACCGGAACTGATCGCAAGAGCACAGTCAACGGTTGATAAGATCACACGTAACTTCAAACGTGGTCTTATTACAGAAGAAGAGCGTTACAAAGAGGTTGTAGAAACCTGGAAAGAAACAGATGATGAGCTTACAGAAGCCCTTCTTACAGGACTTGATAAATACAACAATATCTTCATGATGGCAGATTCCGGAGCCCGTGGATCTGACAAACAGATCAAACAGCTTGCAGGTATGCGTGGACTTATGGCGGATACAACCGGTCATACGATCGAACTGCCAATCAAGTCAAACTTCCGTGAAGGTCTGGACGTACTGGAATACTTCATGTCTGCGCATGGAGCTCGAAAAGGTATGTCAGATACTGCCCTTCGTACAGCCGATTCAGGATACCTGACAAGACGTCTTGTTGACGTATCACAGGATCTGATCATCCGTGAGGTTGACTGTGTAAGCAAAGATGCCGAAATTCCGGGAATGTATCTGCATGCATTTATGGATGGAAATGAAGAAATCGAAAGTCTTCAGGAACGTATTACAGGAAGATATTCATGCTATACAATCTGTGACAAAGATGGCAATGTTCTTGTAAAGGCAAACCACATGATCACACCAAAACGTGCAGAAAAGATTATGAAATATGGTGTGGATGAAAATGGAAATTCACCGCTTAAGAAAGTGAAAGTCCGTACAATCCTGACCTGTAAATCACACATTGGTATCTGTGCGAAATGTTATGGTGCCAATATGGCAACAGGTGAACCGGTACAGGTTGGTGAAGCTGTCGGTATTATCGCAGCTCAGTCAATCGGTGAACCTGGTACACAGCTGACCATGCGTACTTTCCATAGTGGTGGTGTAGCCGGTGGAGATATCACACAGGGTCTTCCTCGTGTCGAAGAACTTTTTGAAGCAAGAAAGCCGAAAGGTCTTGCTATCATCACAGAAATCGCAGGTGTTGCAAACCTGAACGATACAAAGAAGAAGCGTGAAATCATCGTTACCAATCAGCAGACAGGTGAGACAAAGACTTATCTGATTCCTTATGGATCACGTATTAAAGTACAGGATGGAGCTGTTCTGGAAGCCGGTGACGAGCTTACAGAAGGTAGCGTGAACCCACATGACCTTCTTAAGATCAAAGGTCTTCGTGCTGCACAGGACTACATGCTTCAGGAAGTACAGAGAGTATACCGTCTGCAGGGTGTAGAAATCAATGATAAGCATATCGAAGTTATCGTTCGTCAGATGCTGAAGAAGATCCGCATCGAAGAAAGAGGGGATACTGAATTCCTTCCGGGAACAATGGTAGATGTCCTTGAGTTCAACGATGTAAATGAACAGATGGTAACAGAAGGTAAAGAACCTGCAACAGGAGAACAGATCATGCTTGGTATTACAAAGGCATCCCTGGCAACAGATTCCTTCCTGTCAGCTGCATCTTTCCAGGAGACAACCAAGGTTCTGACTGAGGCTGCTATCAAAGGTAAGGTTGACCACCTGATCGGTCTGAAAGAGAACGTCATTATCGGTAAACTGATTCCGGCAGGAACAGGTATGAGAAAATACCGTGACGTTAAACTTGATACAGGTCTTGGTATGGATATGGACGACGAAATCAGTTTTGATGATTTTGATATGGATGATGATACTGAGTCTGAAGTATCGGCAGAGACAGCAGAAACTGTTGAAACCGAAGAAAATGCTGACGAAACAGTTACAGTTGAAGAATAGGCTTTATATGCTAAGAGAGGCAGATACGTTGAATGGCGTGTCTGCTTTTCTTGCTTTAAAGACATGAAAAACAAAAATATTTGAAAAATAATTCCGATTCTTTAACACTTTACAAAAATAAAGGGTTGCAAAATATGAAAAAATACAGTAGCATATAAATAATCAATCGAAAATCAGGGGGTGTGATATGCTGGATTTAGCTCATATTGGTGAACGGATCAGAGAATGCAGAAAAAAGAAAATGATGACAATCCGGGTTTTGGGAGAATATACAGGACTTTCAGCGGGCTATCTGAGTATGCTGGAACAGAATAAGACATCTCCGAATGTGGACAGTCTTGCGCGAATTTGTGAAGCACTGGATATTGATATACAGTATGCACTGGAAGGGGAAATGCCGGGAAAGACGGTTATACACAGAGAAGAAATGAGTAAGCATCTTTATCCGGAAGAAAATATGACGGTTGAGGTTGCAGACTTTGGTCAGGGAGAATCGATTTTTGAATATATTACGATTGAACCGGGAGAATCTGCGAAAAAAGAAGAATATCGTCATGTCTTTTCGGAAATGTGTATGGTGATAAAAGGAACTCTGAATGTAGAGGTGGAAGGAAAAATTTGCAGTTTACATCCGGGAGACAGTGTATATATAAAGAGCAGAGAGCGTCATAGTATTTCCAATCCCGGAAAAGAACCTTGTGTCAGTATATGGGTATATCACCGGGATGTACCAAGACGGTTTGAAAGGAATGAAAATAAAATTGTGAAATAAATAGCATTCCTCTTGACAATCTTAGAGTATGGTTCTATAATAAGGAAAATTACACATATGAATAAATATTCATCTAAGTGAATTTACAAAATTGAACTGTTAAAACGGGGTTTCTTCGAAATTCACGCAACTCTGAAGACAGTGTTATTTACGAAAGTGTATAAAGACTGATTTTATACATACAATACGGACAATCTAATAATTAAACATAGACGTCATAGCGTGAAACTATGACCTTTGAAAGAAGACAAGGACGTCATGATGCAAATCATGGCGTTCTTTTGTTTACACTACTAGACTGCGGTTTAGTAAAGTATTACATTGTCGCAGAGGGGCGGACATATCTGGTAAATATACCGTCTCAGAAGAACAAAAGTACATGAGAGGAGAACAAAAATGGACAGATTAACTCAATTGCGAGAGTACATGGAAAAAGAAAGACTGGATGCGTTTTATATTGCAAAGCCGGCGAATGTACGTTGTATCAGCGGATTTACGGGGGAAGACTCATTCCTTTTTATCACAAAGGCGAATCAGTATTTTATCACTGATGCAAGATACACAGAGCAGGCATCTTATGAATGTCCGGATTACGAACTTGTAAACTGGCGAATCAATTTTGGCTACAGCATGGGGAAAGCTGTTGCATATTGCGCAGACAAAGATGGAGTTAAAACAATTGGATTTGAACAGGATCATCTGACATTTGAAAAATGGAACTCTATGCAGGCTGAACTCAGTGCTGAGATGGTTCCGACGCTGAACGTAATCGAAGGCTTCCGCGCGATCAAGACGCCGGAAGAGATCAAGAACCTTACCGTTGCCTGCGATATCGCATCCAGAGCATTTGAAAAAATTATAAAAGACATCCGTCCGGGTGTGACAGAAAAAGAAATCGCATCCAGACTTGCACATTACATGGTAATGGAAGGTGCAGATACCAAACCGTACGGTGGAATCGTTATTTCAGGAGCAAAGAGCTCTCTGCTTCACGGGATTCCGGACAGTAAGCCAATCGAATACGGTGATTTCGTATTGATGGATTATGGATGCCAGTACAAAGGTTATCTTTCAGATATGACAAGAACAGTAGTTGTCGGCAAGGCAGACGCCAAACAGAGAGAAGTTTATGATCTCTGCCGTCGTATGACAGAAGATACAGAAGCATCTGTAAGAGCCGGTGTGACAGGAACTTCCTGCTATGAAGCTTCGCTTGAAGCAATCAAAGATACAGAATACCTTCCGTATAATTATACAGGAATCGGTCATGGAGTTGGGCTGTTCGTCCATGAACTTCCGAATATCGGACTGAACTGTGAGAATATCTTACAGGAGAACAGCATAATGACAGTAGAACCAGGACTTTATATTCCGGGTTGGGGTGGTGTCAGACTTGAGGATCAGGGCATCATCACAAAAGACGGATATGAAAACCTGATCAGTGCTACACATGAGCTAATAGAATTATAAATGAAAAAGGAGGACAACATTTATGAAAAAGAAATTATTAGCAGCTTTACTTGCTACAGCAATGACAGTAACAATGTTTGCTGGCTGTGGTACACCGGGATCCAAAGATTCCAAGAAAGATGACAGCAGTGCTTCATCAGGAAAGAAGAGAATTACTTACACACTTCGTGAAGACCTTCCTTCTATGGATCCACAGAACAGTAACTCTATCTCATGTGCAACAGCAGAAATCTGCACCTATGCGATGCTGACACGTAACGTGGAAGGCGAAGTCAAACCAGATGCAGCTGAAAGCTGGGATATTTCAGATGATGGACTTACTTATACATTCCACCTTCGTGATGGACTGAAATGGTCTGACGGAGAAGATGTAAAAGCAGGCGATTATGTTTATGGTATCCAGAGACTTATGGATCCAGAAATGGCAAGCGATTACGCATTCATCGGATATATCCTCAAAAACGGTGCAGAAGTAAATAAAGGTTCTGTACCTGTCGATGAACTTGGCGTATCTGCACCAGATGACAAGACAGTTGTTATCGAACTTGCACATCCGGCTACATACTTCCTTAGTATGGCTGCTATGGCAACATTCGGTCCTACAAGAAAAGATTATGTAGAAAAATACGGAAAAGAATATGCAGCTGATCCGGAAAAATCTGTTTATAACGGACCGTTCAAGATGACAGAGTGGAAACACGGCGATGAAATGATCCTTTCTAAGAATGAAAATTACTGGGATGCAGACAGCATCAAGCTTGATGAAATCTGCGTAAAGACAGTTGCAGATGCTAAGACAGCGGTTGCTATGTGGGAACAGGGCGAAGTTGATATCACAATTGTACCTACTGAAATGACAGATCAGTATACAGAAAATACTGAATTCTACTATACAGGTGCAGATGATTACATCATGCTCAACATGTCAGAAGACAGACCGCTTGCTAACAAGAACTTGAGATTTGCTTTGAACTATGCAATCAACAGAACAGAATACAACAAGCTGGTTAACAATGACGTATATGACGTTGCACAGAGACTTGTACTTCCAAACGTGCAGGCGGCAGATGACCAGACATACGGCGAAGCTTATCCATATACACCATTCCCGGCAGAAAATGATAATGATAAAGCAAAAGAATATCTGGATGCAGCAATGAAAGAAATGGGCGTTTCTAATCCGGCAGACATCAAGATTACTCTTCTTACAACTGATACAGATGGTGCTAAGAAGCAGGCTGAAGTTCTTCAGGAACAGTATCAGAAGAACCTTGGTATTAAAGTAGAAATCAACCAGGTAACTTACAAACAGAGACTTCAGATGGAAACTGAAAAAGATTACGATATGGTAGTAACAGGATGGGTTCCGGACTACTCTGACGCATACTCTTATCTGGAACTGTGGATCAGCGATAGTCAGTATAACCACTCTGGATATGCGAACGCTGAATACGATAAGCTTCTTAAAGATTCTCAGACAGAGACAGATGCTAAGACAAGACAGGATATGCTGTTCCAGGCAGAAAAGATCTTCCTTGAAGAAGATTCCGCTCTTGTACCGCTTCAGTTACGTAGAGACCAGTATCTGATCAATCCGAAGATTTCTAACTTCAATGTATACTTTGTCGGATATGACTTCGATCTGGTATATGCAGACATCAGCGAATAATACAGTTGGATGGTAACATACCTTGCGGTCGGCGCGGACTTACTGGTCCGCACCGGCTGCTTATTTGAGGGTTTTGATTATTTTGAGGGGTAGATTTGGTATGTATCAGCCAATAGGAAGTATGTGAAATAATCAAAGCTATCAAATAAAGAAAAATGAAGGGAGACAAAAGAATGGCAAAATATATAGCTAAACGAGTTGCATTAGCCATCGTAACACTTTTGGTACTTACAAGTGTTGTATTCGTCCTGGTTCGTCTGATGCCGGGAGATCCGTTCTCAAGTGACAAGATGACACCGGAGATCAAAGCGAATCTGGAAGCTTACTATGGTTTGGATAAACCGCTTGCAGAGCAGTATATAACTTATATGAAGAATGTGCTTCATGGTGATCTGGGGTATTCTATGAAGTATGAAAGTCAGACAGTTAACCGTATTATTGCTGACTCATTCCCATACTCAGCAGACCTGGGAATCCGTTCACTGTGCTTTGCACTGTTCTTCGGACTGATCCTTGGAATTGTAGCAGCACTGAATCGAGGAAAGAAACTGGACTTCGTCTGTATTTTGATTGCGATCATTGGTACATCGATTCCTGACTTCATCATGGGATCTGTACTTCAGTATTTCTTCGGAATCAAATGGCAGATTCTTCCGGTTGCGCAGTACACAAGCTTTAAGCACACAATTTTACCGTCAATCGCGGTTGGATTCTATACACTGGCATCCATTTCCCGTCTGATGCGTTCCAGTATGCTGGAAGTTGTATCTTCAGATTATACAAAGACAGCACGTGCGAAAGGTTTATCGGATTTCCGAATTACAGTTAAACATCAGATCCGTAATGCGATCACACCGATCATTACCATTATGGGACCGACAGTTGCATCTGTATTAACAGGAACATTCGTAATCGAAGCCCTTTTCGCAATCCCTGGAATGGGAAAACATTATGTAGACAGTATTAACATGGCAGATTATACACTGGTTCTTGGTATGACGATCTTCTACGGAGCATTCCTGATCGTGTCAATCCTGATTGTAGATATCTTATACGGTATTGTAGATCCGAGAATCCGTCTGAGTGGTAAAAAAAGGTAGGTGACGAGAAATGGCAGAAATTACAAAAGAACAGTTTAAAGTTGTAGGAAAAAATACAAAGACAATGGAGTCTATTTCCCGTCCGAATATTGGTTACTGGCAGGATGCATGGAGACGAATCCGCAAGAATAAGATTGCATTCTTCTCATTGTGCCTGATTGGACTTTATGTACTTATGGCGATCTTTGTTCCAATGTTCAGCAAATATGACATTGCAACACAGAGTGTGGCAGAGATGAACCAGAGTTTTTCAAAAGCACATTGGTTTGGAACAGACTCTCTTGGACGTGATCTCTGGGTTCGTGCATGGTCTGGTGCGAGAGTATCTCTGACAATTGGTTTTGCAGCCAGCATCATCAATGCAATCGTTGGATCTATCATGGGTGGTATCTCAGGATTCTACGGTGGCAAGATCGATATGGTTATCCAGCGTGTCGTTGACGTATTATACGGAATCCCAAGTCTGATCGTTACCATTCTTCTTATGGTAGTTGTTGGTAACGGTGTACACTGTTTGATTCTTGCTATGTGTTGCGTCGGATGGATCGGTGGATGTCGTTTCGTTCGTGGTGAAGTATTAAAACTGAGAGAATCTGATTTCGTATCTGCAGCCAAGATCCTTGGTGTGCCGGATATCGTAATCATTGTAAAACATATTTTACCGAATATCATGGGACTTATCATTACAAACCTGACAATGGCTATTCCGGGAGCTATTTTCCAGGAGGCATTCCTGAGCTATATCGGTCTGGGTATTAAACCACCGAACTGCAGCTGGGGTGTACTTGCAAAAGACGGAATCGCACAGCTGAGAATTCATCCGTACCAGGTATTTGTACCGGCATTCCTGATTTGTACAACAATGCTTGCACTGAACCTTCTTGGTGATGGGCTTCGTGATGCATTTGACCCGAAACTTAGAGGAACCGAGTAGGAAGGAGTATAGAAGATGGAAAATTTATTGGAAGTAAAAAATCTGCAATTCTCTTTCCGTACATACGGTGGAGTTGTAAAAGCTGTTCGTGATGTCAGCTTTGAAGTCCGTCCGGGAGAAATTCTTGGTATAGTTGGAGAATCTGGATGTGGAAAGAGTGTTACCTCTCAGTGCCTGATGAGACTGAATCCAGAACCGCCTGGATTCTTTGAAGGCGGAGAGATTCTTTATAAAGGAAAAGATGTTCTGAAAATGAACAAAAAAGAACTTCGTCAGTTTCGTGGAAAAGAGATCAGTTATATTTTTCAGGATCCTATGACCTCATTGAACCCGACAATGCGTATCGGAAAACAGATTGAAGAAGTATTCGTCGGAAGAAAAGGTATGAGTGCAGCTGAGAAAAAAGCAAAAGCACTTGAAATCCTTAAAATGGTAGGTATCTCTGATGGAGAACGCCGTTACAAACAGTATCCACATGAACTTTCAGGTGGTATGAAACAGCGTGTTATGATCGCGATCGCTCTGGTAGGAAGCCCGAGCATCGTTATTGCCGATGAGCCGACTACTTCTTTGGATGTTACAATTGAAGCACAGATTCTTGATGTACTGAAAAATCTTCAGAAAACACTTGGGACATCTATTATCCTGATCACACATGATCTTGGTGTTATCGCAAAGCTTTGCGACCGTGTACTGGTTATGTATGGAGGAAAGATCGTAGAACGTGGATCTGTAGATGAGATTTTCTATGATACAGCACATCCTTACACAAAAGGACTTATGCATTCAATTGCCAAACTGGATACAGCAAAAGGCCACAAATTGCAGCCAATCGAAGGAACACCTCCGGATCTGTTTGCACCTCCGAAAGGATGTCCGTTCGCAGCAAGATGTGAATACTGCATGGAAATCTGTAAAGATATGCCGCCACAGACTTATGAGCTTTCAAAAGAACATGAAACCTGTTGCTGGCTGCAGCATGAATATGCACCGGATACAGACATGAGAAGAAAAGTAACTGAGAAAGGAGAGGTGTAAAATGGAAAATACAGAAAAAAAACAGCCTCTCGTACAGGTGAAAAACTTATGTAAATATTTTGAAATCAGCCGTAAAGAAACCTTAAAAGCGGTTGATGATCTTACATTTGATATTTATAAAGGTGAGACAGTCAGCCTGGTAGGTGAGTCCGGCTGTGGTAAATCTACAACAGGACGTACCATGATCAAGTTATACAATCCGACTTCGGGAAATGTATATTATGATGGAAAAGATATTTTCAAATACAATCATGCAGAGCAGAAAGAATTCTGTAAGAAGGTACAGATGATTTTCCAGAACCCGTATTCATCACTGAACCCACGTATGACTGTTAAGGATATCGTTGGAGAAGGTCTGAAACAGCATGGAATGTCAACAAAGGATGCAGATGCAAAAGTAGAGCAGCTGCTTGCTACAGTTGGTCTTAATAAAGATCATATGTCACGTTTCCCACACGAATTCTCAGGTGGACAGAGACAGCGTATCGGTATCGCACGTGCTCTTTCTGTTGATCCGGAATTCATCATCTGTGATGAGCCGATTTCAGCTCTTGATGTGTCTATCCAGGCACAGGTTATCAATATGCTGAAAGAACTGCAGGAAGAAAGAGGACTGACTTACCTGTTTATCGCGCATGACCTTAGTGTCGTAAAATATATTTCTGACCGTGTAGTTGTTATGTACCTCGGAACAATGGTCGAGACTGCTGAGACAGATGAACTTTATGCTCATCCGATGCATCCATATACACAGGCACTGCTTTCTGCAATCCCGGAAGCAGATCCGAATAAAGCAAAAGCGAACCAGCGTATTCCGATCAAGGGTGAGATCCCAAGCCCGATCAATCCGAAGAACTGCTGTCGTTTCGCTGAGAGATGTCAGCATGCGACAGAACGTTGCTTTAAGGAAATGCCGCAGATGAAAGAGATTGCTCCTGGACATAAGGTGGCATGCCATCTTGTAGAAGATAAATAAAAAGTAGTAATATAATAAAGAAGGCGAAGGACTTAAGAAGAGTTCTTCGTTTTCTTTTTGTTTTATGAGAAATTCCGATGGAACTTTCTGTGAAAAAACACTATATGCCTTGGCAGATTAAAAAATTTCCAGAAGAATTGTGCAGAATCACAAAATGTGGATTGACACGAAAATATTGACAATATAAGGTAAAAACGATATTATATAGAGATGTAATTGTAATTAAAGTGTCATATCGTGTAATAGTTATGTAACAAATGAAAGTGAGTGTATATGGAACAGAGAAAATCAGCAAGGAGAAGATCGTCTGATGGAACTTCTAATAGAAATATGCGAAGTATCAATAACAGCAGAGAAGTAAGCAGACGGGCTAAGGGGAAGAACCGGTATGCTTATGAAGAAGACCGAAGATCTGCCCGATATTATGATGATGAGGAAGATTACTACAGAGAACGACCGAAAAAGAAATCATCTTTGAATGATAAGAAGAAAAGAAGACCGGAAGAAGACTATCAGAATATAAGAAAGATGTCTGACCCGGAGAATAATAAGAATCGTAAAAATAAACGGCGTAGAGGAAGAAAGAAAAATCGGGTAAGCAGAACGATTGGAATTATACTTGTAATTATCCAGTTTATTCTGTCTGTAGTACTTGCAGTGAATGTGATGCTGTTCAATGTACTTACTTCTACTTATTTCCTGGTACTGATCGGAGTACTGCTGATCCTGCTTGGAATTACCTTGCTGACACAGATAGCGGCAAAAGGAAAAGGAATTGGCGGAAAGATATTCTGTATACTGATCTGCATCATTCTGGGAGTGGGTTCTTTCTATATAGGAAAAGTAAATAATGCATTCCAGAAGATTACCGGAAGCAATAAGAAAACAAGTTCCATGGTAGTTGCGGTAAAGGCGGATGATAATGCAGATACTTTATCAGCAGCAGCCGGATATACATTTGGTGTTCAGTATGCGACTGGTGGAGACCAGACGAAGTCGGCAGTCAAACAGATTGAAAAGGAACTGGGACAGAACATTACTCTTCAGGAATACAGTAATCTGGGAGAAGAAGCACAGGCATTATATGACGGAGAAGTAGATGCGATTATCTACAACTCAGCTTACAGTAATATTATCAAGGAACAGTATTCAACCTTTACAAAGGATACAAAGGTTATTTATAAGCACAATATTGTTGTTGAAATTGAAAGCGATACATCTGATGAAAGCGTTACAAAGCCATTTGCGGTTTATTTGAGTGGTATTGATACAAATGGTGATATCACAGAACAGGGACGAAGCGATGTCAATATCGTAGCGGTTGTCAATCCGACGAGCCATCAGGTATTACTGATTACGACCCCTAGAGATTATTATGTACCAATCCCGGGAGTATCCGGAGGACAGGACGACAAACTGACACATGCAGGAATCTATGGTGTGGATGTGTCTATGCAGACGCTGGAAGAACTTTATGATACAGATATCGAATTTTTCGGAAGAGTTAATTTTACATCTATGACCAGTGTGGTTGATGCACTTGGCGGACTGGATGTTGAATCAGATCTCGAATTTGATACAGGATGGGAGTCGGGTGCAGAGATTCATGTAAATGAAGGAATGAATCATTTTGATGGTATTAGTGCACTTGCTTTTTGCCGTGAACGTCAGGCACTGCCAGACGGGGACAACGGAAGAGGAGTCCATCAGCAGGCAGTTATCACTGCAATCATTAAAAAGATGATGTCACCGGCAATGCTCCGTGGGGCAAGCGATATTATTGAAAGCGTCAGCGATGGTGTGGATACGAACTTTACTTCCAGCCAGATCCAGTCGCTGATCAAGACTCAGCTCAGAACCAATGCAAAATGGAATATTTATTCCGTGGCAGCGGATGGAACCGGGGGAACAGATATCTGCTATTCTTCAGGAGATGAAGAGCTTTATGTAACGTATCCGGATGAAAATTCAGTGGCTGAGATCATTGGATTGATCAAAAAAGTAAAAGACGGAGAAATAATCGAAGGATCCGTAAGTACAGAATAAAAATGAAGAAAAAGTCAAGGTATGATTTGGAAAATATTTTTCAGAATACCTTGACTTTTTTTTTGCAATATACTACAATAAACAAGCGTGCGAAAAACGATGCACTGTTTTTCTGCGCATTTTAAACAGAACTTGTTTAAAATCGTAACCAATTATTACTTCATAGGAGGTGAAAGAGATGCCAACATTTAACCAGTTAGTAAGAAAAGGTCGTCAGACAGCTGTAAAGAAATCTACTGCACCGGCTCTCCAGAAAGGATACAATTCTTTGAAGAAAAGAGCTACAGACACATCTGCACCACAGAAGAGAGGTGTGTGTACAGCAGTTAAGACAGCTACACCGAAGAAACCGAACTCAGCTCTTAGAAAGATCGCCAGAGTACGTCTTTCAAACGGAATCGAAGTAACAAGCTACATCCCAGGAGAAGGTCACAACCTTCAGGAACATAGCGTTGTTCTTATCCGTGGAGGAAGAGTAAAGGACCTTCCGGGTACAAGATACCATATCGTTCGTGGAACACTTGATACAGCAGGTGTTGCAAAGAGACGTCAGGCTCGTTCTAAATACGGAGCAAAGAGACCAAAAGACGCAAAGAAATAAGCACTTGATTTTAGTGTAAAACGAAACTAAATCGTATCACAAACAGAACTATGAGAATAGTTGGTTGCGGGTTTAATTCAGATATTGCCTGCCACGTGGCAGGCATCGGAGATTGTCCCGCCAACGATACACATAGAAAGACACATGTGAGTACCGATGAATTATTCACGCAAAGCAAAGCTTTGCCAATATGTATAAGGAGGGAAGAACCGTGGCACGTAAAGGACATACTCAGAAAAGAGACGTATTAGCGGATCCGTTATACAACAACAAGGTAGTTACAAAGCTTATCAACAACATCATGCTTGACGGTAAGAAAGGTGTAGCTCAGAAAATTGTATACGGAGCATTTGACAAAGTCGCAGAGAAAGCTGAAAAACCAGCTATCGAAGTATTTGAAGAAGCAATGAACAACATCATGCCTGTACTTGAAGTAAAGGCAAGACGTATCGGTGGAGCTACTTATCAGGTACCGATCGAGGTAAGAGCAGACAGAAGACAGGCTCTTGCACTTCGCTGGCTTACACTGTACTCTCGTAACAGAGGCGAGAAGACAATGGAAGAAAGACTTGCAAATGAAATTCTTGATGCGGCTAACAACACTGGCGCATCTGTAAAGAAGAAAGAAGACATGCACAAGATGGCAGAAGCAAACAAAGCATTTGCTCACTATCGTTTCTAATTATAGGAGGAAAAAATCTTGGCTGGAAGAGAATATCCATTAGAGAGAACCAGAAATATCGGTATTATGGCGCATATTGATGCTGGTAAGACCACTCTTACAGAGCGTATCTTATACTATACCGGTGTTAACTATAAGATTGGTGATACTCATGAAGGAACTGCTACCATGGACTGGATGGAACAGGAGCAGGAAAGAGGTATCACGATCACTTCAGCAGCTACAACATGTCATTGGACACTTGAAGATCATACAAAACCGAAAAAAGGTGCTCTTGAGCATCGTATCAATATCATTGATACTCCGGGACACGTTGACTTCACTGTAGAGGTTGAACGTTCACTTCGTGTACTGGATGGTGCTGTAGGTGTATTCTGTGCTAAGGGTGGTGTTGAGCCTCAGTCAGAAAACGTATGGCGTCAGGCAGACACATACAACGTACCAAGAATGGCCTTCATCAACAAGATGGACATCTTAGGTGCAAACTTCTACAACGCTGTAGAACAGATTAAGACAAGATTGGGTAAGAACGCTATCGTTCTTCAGTTACCAATCGGTAAAGAAGATGATTTCAAGGGAATCATCGACCTTATGGAAATGGAAGCTTACATCTACAATGATGACAAGGGTGATGACATCACAGTATGTGAAATCCCGGATGACATGAAAGAAGATGCTGAGCTTTACCATACAGAACTGGTTGAAAAGATCTGCGAATTGGATGACGAACTTATGATGATGTATCTTGAGGACGAAATCCCGACAGTAGATCAGCTCAAAGCAGTTCTTAGAAAAGCTACTTGTGAATGTACAGCAGTACCGGTTTGCTGTGGATCTGCTTACAGAAACAAGGGTGTTCAGAAACTTCTGGATGCAATCGTTGAATATATGCCGGCTCCGACAGACATCCCGCCAATCCAGGGTGTTGACGAAGATGGTAATGAAGTAGTAAGACATTCTTCAGATGAAGAACCTTTCTCTGCACTTGCATTCAAGATCATGACAGACCCGTTCGTAGGTAAGCTTGCATACTTCCGTGTATATTCAGGAACTATGAATTCAGGTTCTTATGTATTGAACGCTACAAAGAATAAAAAAGAACGTGTTGGACGTATCCTTCAGATGCATGCTAACAAGAGAATGGAATTGGATAAAGTATATTCAGGAGACATCGCAGCAGCGATCGGATTCAAGTTCACAACTACAGGTGATACAATCTGTGATGAACAGCATCCGGTAATCCTTGAATCTATGGAATTCCCAGAACCAGTTATCGAGCTCGCTATCGAGCCTAAGACAAAAGCTTCTCAGGGTAAACTTGGTGAATCTCTTGCAAAACTTGCAGAAGAAGACCCAACATTCCGTGCTCATACTGATCAGGAAACAGGTCAGACAATCATCGCCGGAATGGGAGAACTTCATCTTGAAATCATCGTAGACAGACTTCTTCGTGAATTCAAGGTAGAAGCTAACGTAGGTGCTCCGCAGGTTGCATACAAAGAGTCCTTCACAAAAGCAGTTGATGTTGACAGCAAGTATGCTAAACAGTCAGGTGGACGTGGACAGTACGGACACTGTAAAGTTAAATTTGAACCAATGGATGTCAATGGTGAAGAAACATACAAATTCGATTCTACTGTTGTCGGTGGCGCAATTCCGAAGGAATACATTCCGGCTGTAGGCGAAGGTATTGAAGAAGCCATGAAAGCTGGTATTCTTGGTGGATTCCCTGTAGTAGGTATTCATGCAACCGTATATGATGGTTCTTACCATGAAGTCGATTCTTCAGAAATGGCATTCCACATTGCAGGTTCTCTTGCATTCAAAGATGCTATGAAGAAATCTGACCCGGTACTCCTTGAGCCTATCATGAAAGTTGAAGTTACTATGCCGGAAGAGTACATGGGAGATGTTATCGGTGATATCAACTCTCGTCGTGGACGTATCGAAGGTATGGATGACCTCGGCGGTGGAAAGATCGTTAGAGGATATGTTCCGCTTTCAGAAATGTTCGGATACTCTACAGACCTTCGTTCCAGAACTCAGGGACGTGGAAACTACTCAATGTTCTTCGAAAAATATGAGCCAGTTCCGAAGTCTGTTCAGGAAAAGATTTTATCTAACAAAAACGCATAAAAAATACGAAAAAGGCTTGAAAAACTGTACTTTATGAAATATAATCAGTATTAGCCGAGTTAAAACATCGTAAACTAAAATGCCCTATTGGGTGGTATATTTAAGGAGGATATTCAAAATGGCAAAGGCTAAATTTGAAAGAACAAAACCGCATTGTAATATCGGTACCATCGGACACGTTGACCATGGTAAAACAACTCTTACAGCTGCTATCACAAAGACACTTGCAGCAAGAGTACCAGGAAACACAGCAGAGAACTTTGAAGATATCGATAAAGCTCCAGAAGAGAGAGAACGTGGTATCACAATTTCTACAGCTCACGTTGAGTACCAGACAGAGAAACGTCACTATGCACACGTTGACTGCCCAGGACATGCTGACTACGTAAAGAACATGATTACAGGAGCTGCTCAGATGGATGGAGCTATCCTTGTTGTAGCTGCTACTGATGGTGTTATGGCTCAGACAAGAGAGCATATCCTGCTTTCTCGTCAGGTAGGTGTACCGTACATCGTTGTATTCATGAACAAATGTGATATGGTAGACGACGACGAACTTCTTGAACTTGTTGAAATGGAAATCCGTGAACTTCTTGATGAATATGAATTCCCAGGAGATGACACTCCGATCATCCAGGGATCAGCTCTTAAAGCTCTTGAAGATCCGAACGGACCATGGGGAGACAAGATCATGGAACTTATGGATGCAGTTGATTCATACATTCCGGATCCAGAACGTGATACAGACAAACCATTCCTTATGCCTGTAGAAGACGTATTCTCTATCACAGGACGTGGTACAGTTGCTACTGGTAGAGTAGAACGTGGTGTACTTCACGTATCTGATGAAGTAGAAATCGTTGGTATTAAAGAAGAAACACGTAAAGTAGTTGTAACAGGTGTTGAAATGTTCCGTAAACTTCTTGATGAAGCTCAGGCTGGTGACAACATCGGTGCTCTTCTTCGTGGTGTTCAGAGAGACGAAATCGAAAGAGGACAGGTTCTTTGTAAACCAGGTTCAGTAACTTGCCACCACAAGTTTACTGCACAGGTATACGTTCTTACAAAAGATGAAGGTGGACGTCATACTCCATTCTTCAACAACTACAGACCACAGTTCTACTTCCGTACAACAGACGTAACAGGTGTTTGCGAACTTCCAGAAGGAACAGAAATGTGCATGCCTGGTGATAACGTAGAAATGACAATCGAACTGATCCATCCAGTAGCTATGGAACAGGGACTTCGTTTCGCTATCCGTGAAGGTGGACGTACTGTAGGATCAGGACGTGTTGCTACAATCATCGAGTAATATACGCGAAAGCAATGAATAAAGCGCCAATCAAGGCGATAAAAAAAGAGACTGCAAGCTTGCTTGCAAGTCTCTTTTTTTATCGCTTTGGAAGTGGGCATTTTACGAATGCCCACGAACGAACGACGAAGTCGTGAGATTGGCGCATATACAATAGATTTGTTATCGTAAGATAACGTTGTGTCCAAACGTAAGATACCCGTAGAACTTCGGTTCTACAGGTTTTTCTGTTGCCTGGAAATATAAAAAAGAGTGGAAAAGAATAACGAACAGTATAGAAAAACGGTTGCCGGGAGAGTGTCCTGACAACCGTTTGTGATAACAGAATGATAACAAAATATATAATTTTCGCAAATCTGATAACAGATAAAGTGAATCTATCTACAAATTAGAGATGTGATTGTGGATTAAGTCAGATCATAAGTCTTGATGTCATTCCCCTCAGTGCCCTTTTTAACAATAGTATGACAACCTATCGTAGTTCACATAGCACGCAGTTTCCATTCGTCCTGAGTAGCGTTCAGCTTATCTAGTTCTTCCTGTCTTTTATCTTGATTTTCGATAGCTAATATTTCAGCTTTTTCCTTTTCATAGACATTTTTAAATTGACACCATTTCCTGAAAAAGTCCTGTCTTGGATTTCAAGGTGGAAATAAGCATGATACAGAACTGAATCAGTGGATAAATCATGAAAAAGAAGTTCTGGCAGAGATTGCAAAGCAATATGGAATTGAATGGGAACAGAAAGGTACTCATGAGGAACATCCGGACGTTTATAATTTTAAGAAAAAAGAGCGTAAAAAGGAAGTGCAGGCACTGGAACAGGAGAAAGAATATCTTACTGCTGAGAAAGAAGGACTGACTGCACAGATTGCGGAAGCAAGAGCTGATATCCAGCTTTTAAAAGATGACAAGGAGCAGGCAGTTAAAGATAAAGAGGAAGCTGAGAAGCGTGCGGAAAAAGCCGAGAAAGATCTGCATAGCCTGGAAGAACGCAGAGAACGGTTACAGCCGGTAATGGATAATGTCAGCAAAGAAATAAAGGAATATGGAACAGTGAAAACTCTACTTCCAGAAGCTGGTGCATTGGAACGTGCAACAACTTACCGGGATAAGAAAATAAAACCATTGTTTACTCAGGTGAAAAATAAAATTGCAGCGATGGCTGCACAGGTTAAAAAACTTGCCGAAGAAGTAGAAAAATGGAAACACAAATATCAGAAAACAAAGCAAGCATATAACCAAATACAAAGAGAGCTAGATACAGTGCGTGAAGAAGAGCAGTTATTTGATGAAAAACAACAATTGCAGGATGTTTCTGATAGATATGACCGGGTAGTGAGTGTTCTTGGAGAAAATGCTGTAGATGATGCGGTACAACAGGATATACAGGAGCAGAAGGCATTAGAAGAAAAGCGACAAATGGAGCAAATGCCAACAGGAAGTATTCACGAAAGACTTGCCTGGGGAGCCAGAAAGAGCGAGATGGAGAATCAGCAGCGTAAGAAAAATGAAATAAAAAACAGAGGAATGGAGAGATAAGATGATGAAAAAGCACATTTATGATGAAAGCAATGGATTAAGTTACACACTGCATGGAGACTATTACCTGCCAGATCTGGCAGTGAATGAGGGAGAACCGACATATGGTAAATACGGAATGTTGCGGAAACAGTTCCTGAAAGAGCATAGACCGGCACGATACCAGTATTTATTGATGACTGGGGAGCTGACGGCACATCTGAACCGAGTCGATCAGGAGACCAGAGAGCAGGTGGAAACCTTGGTAAAGCAGATTGAGGAAAAACAAGGTGTGAAGGAACAACTGAAAATGCAGGATCTGATGAAATGGGTTGGATTGATAAATAATATAAAGGTATGTGCGGAGAAAATTGTGTTGAAAGAGAGCGTGTATATGTGAGCAGAAAGGGCAGTCGGAAGGCTGCTCTTTGGCAATCTAAGAATAGAGTTTTGGGATAGAATATGATAAAATGTAAGAGATAAATTTCAGTTGATATTTCACATATTTTAGGAAATTTAATAACTGTTATATTTGATTATCAAATTCTTCGCAAACCCTTGAAAATACTAAGTTTGTAGCAAGTGAACTTTCCCTTACTCTTTCCCTTGTGTTACATTTTCCCATTGCTTTTCATGAACCTTAATATGGGAAAAATTAAGGGAAAGAAAATTTCATAACACAATATAACATATAACAATAACGACATGGTGAACTGATTGAAATGTTTTCGATATTTAACTCTGTAACTGATTATCAAAAGAAAATGGAGATAAGATACGATGAGAACAATTTATGCAGAATATAATATAAACCACGATAGTATTGATGTTTACACAAGTGCTGGATATATGCTTCGCATTGATTGCTGGGAAGCTGAAAAAAATTTAAAAACCACATATGGATCAGAATGTGCGCTTACTTCATTGGCTGTGGATGAGCCTTTGGAATATGCAAGATTATATCTTGATGGCAATTTACAGATGTGGGTGGATACAGAAGATTCATTAGAACTTTATTAAGCAAGAAGTGAGATAGTGTTGTAGGGAGTTTCCTGTAGTTAAAGATACCACACCCGATATGATGAACCCACGCTTATACACTACCAGCTATGATAAAAGAAAGGACAGCAATTTGACACTGCTGTCCTTTCTTTTATAAAATTGCAGTACACAGAAAAAAGCTGTAAAATGAAAAATATATTTGTCCTTGTAACAATTCTCGGACATTTGCCTGTTATACTATCTGCAAAAAGAAAAGGAAGTGATAATATGAAGCATATTTTAATTGTCGAAGATGATAATCTTTTGAATAAAACGCTTACTTATAATTTGGAATTGGACGGTTACACAATAACTTCTGTTCTGAATGCAAGGACAGCCGCTGAATCATTAAAAACAAACATTTTTGATTTGGTATTGCTGGATATAAATTTACCAGACGGAAATGGTTATGACCTATGCCGTCTTATCAAGCCAGAGCATCCTGATACAGTAGTTATATTTCTAACTGCCAACGATCAGGAAAGCAATCAGATACGGGGATATGAAGCTGGTGCAGTGGATTATATCACGAAACCTTTTTCGATTAGTGCTTTGCAGCGAAAAATCAAAGCCATGTTCGCTATGTTGGAGCATCACAAACCAGCTAAGGATATTTACGAGGATGGTAGCTTGTTTCTGGATTTTTCGGAACAATTTGCAAGTTTGAACGGGAAACCATTAGCACTTTCTGCGATGGAATATAAAATGTTGAACCTATTTCTTAAAAATCCGAAGCAGGTACTTACTCGCCAACAATTTTTAGAAAAACTGTGGGATGTTGATGAAAAATATGTAGATGAACATACCCTTACTACTTCTATCAGCCGTATTCGCAGTAAGATTGAAGCGGATGGCGACACATATATCAAAACGGTTTATGGTATGGGGTATCAATGGACAGGAGGCGAAAAGAAATGAATCTGAATAACCTTTCTGCTAAGAAAATTTGTAGACTGGTTAGTGCTGGCATGGTTTTCTCTATGCTGGTAATTACCGGTATTTTCGGCGGTATAATGCAGGATATACGAATTTTTATAGTGGGTGGAACATTGACACTCTGTGCGTTTTTCTGGATTTGGCTATTGGTGCTGATTTTTGGAAAACGCCTTTCTCATTTTACTTCTAATTTGTGCCGGACGCTGGACAACATGATTGATGGAAACGAGGAATTACAAAAGTCAAATGATAGTGAAACTCTTTTTGCCCGTATCAACCACCGCTTAATTCGGTTGTATGAGATTATGCAGAAAAACCGGCACAAGGTAGACATGGAACGACAGGAGCTTCAAATGCTGATTTCTGATATTTCACATCAAGTTAAAACGCCTGTCAGCAATTTGCAAATGGTAACGGACACACTTTTAACAAAGCCTGTTTCAGAAGAAGAACGGATGGACTTTTTACAAGGCATACGTAGTCAGACTGATAAACTGGATTTTCTGTTCCAAGCACTGGTTAAAACGTCCCGGTTGGAAACCGGAGCAATACGATTAGAAAAGAAAGACAGCAGCTTATTCCATACGCTTGCACAAGCCATGAGCAGTATTGTATATGCCGCAGAGAAAAAAGAAATTGCTGTATCCGTGGATTGCCCGGAAAATTTGATAATCTCCCATGACAGCAAGTGGACAAGCGAAGCCCTTTTCAATCTGCTGGACAATGCAGTAAAATACACTCCGTCAGGTGGAAAGATTTCTGTATCAGTGGTTCAGTGGGAAATGTACGTAGAGGTCAAAGTGACCGACACCGGCAAGGGCATTTCAGAAAGCAATCAGGCTGCCATCTTCCGGCGCTTCTATCGTGAGGAAGAAGTACACGATCAACAGGGTGTGGGAATAGGTTTGTATTTGGCTCGTGAGATTGTAACAAGGCAAGGGGGCTATATCAAGGTTGTTTCAGAGCTGAGGCAAGGCTCAGAATTTTCTATTATGCTTCCTGTAAGGTAAGATATAACCACTTTTTTTGAAATGTCCGAGCGTTGTAACATTTCACTCTGATTTTCGATAAAAATTTTTTCTATCTCGGACATTTGTGTAACATTTGTGGTTTACAATGGCTTTATCAACAGATAGAAAGCCTTGAAAGGAGCATTTGAATATGAGCATTTTACAAACAATCGACTTAAAGAAGTATTACGGCACAGAACCAAATATTACTCGTGCCCTTAATGGTGTAAATTTTACTGTGGAACAGGGAGAATTTGTTGCCGTAGTTGGAACTTCCGGCAGCGGTAAGTCTACATTGCTTCACATGATGGGAGGACTTGATACCCCCACTTCCGGCAGCGTGATTGTACGGGGAGAAGAACTCGCAAAAAAGAATGATGATGAATTGACAATTTTCCGCCGTCGTAACATCGGATTTATCTTCCAAAATTATAATCTGGTTCCGATTTTGAATGTATATGAAAATATCGTCCTGCCTGTGGAACTGGATGGCGATACAGTAGACCAGAAATTTATGGACGAAGTTGTGTATATGTTGGCTTTAGAAGATAAACTGGAAAATATGCCGAACAATCTTTCAGGCGGTCAACAGCAACGTGTAGCGATTGCACGAGCTTTAATTACGAAGCCTGCGATTATCCTTGCTGATGAACCGACCGGAAATCTTGATAGCAAGACCAGTGCAGATGTGTTAGGGCTTTTGAAGCATACCAGCGGAGAATTTAATCAGACCATTGTAATGATTACTCACAACAACGAGATCGCTCAACTCGCAGACCGCATTGTACGGATTGAAGATGGTAAAATTGTTGGCTAAAGGAGGTGGGAATTATGAATTATCCTTTTGAAAATGATACCAGTGCAGTAATTAAAAAATTAGCACGAAAAAGTGTGCGTTTTGATAAGAAGAAAAACTTATTTTGCCTTTCGGCAATTATTGTAGCCGTTGCTATGATAATGATGTCGTTGCTCACAGTGCAAAATATCATTTATCAAAATCAGAAAGAAATCGAAGGATTACATCAAGGGATTTTCTTTGACATTACGCAGGACAGTAAAGAAAAGTTGTTAGCAAACGAAGAAGTAAAAAGTGTAGGACTTTCCTGTAATATCAAAACAGTGAAAGAAAATTCTAAAGAACTGTCTCTGATTTATTATGATGATGACATGCTTAGTTTGATTCCTGCCTTTGACGGAAAATATCCAGAGAAAGCAAGTGAAATTGCTGTTACAGATGCCTTTTTTGCCAGTGAAAATAAGTCTCCGGAAATCAACGCCATAGTTCAGTTGAATCTGGATGGTACTTTGAAGAATTATACTATTGTTGGTATTTATCATGATAAAACTTCTACCGCTTATCCTGTTTTTGTTTCACTTGAAAAATGCCGGGAATTACGTGGAAATAACCTGCTTAATGGATATGTTTGGCTTGAAAATGCAGATACCCTTACAAAAGACGAAGCAACAGAAATATTATCTCAAATTTCAGAGGAGACTGGACTGAATAATTGGACAGTCAGCAGTTACTATGATTATGTAAATACAACTTTGTCCTTCAGTAATTATGCGGTATATGGTGTAGTTGCTGCCATTTTGTTTTTAGCTGCCGCACTTGTAATTTACAGCATTTTCTATATTTCGGTTGGACAAAAAGTTGCTGAGTTCGGACAGCTTCGGACAATAGGGGCAAGTAAAAAGCAAATTTATAAAATAGTTCTTAAACAGGGTTATATGCTTGCAGTTCCGGGGATTTTAATTGGTAGTATCATGGGAACGATCATCAGCTATTGTCTGCAATCAAAAGGCTGGTCAGTATTTGCATTTATTGTTTCTCTATGTGGCGCATGCCTTTTTGGAATACTGCTTGTTTATATTAGTGTTCGTAAACCAGCAAAAATTGCAGCGAATACTTCTCCAATTTCCGCCCTGAAAAATCCAGTGGGAATTGTAAATTACCGCACTCACAAAAGACATCGTATTACGCCTGTATATTTAGCGAAAATCAGCTTTTCCAGAAACAGAAAAAAATCTCTATTGACCATTTTATCATTGGGACTGTGCGGAGTTATATTTTTCCTTGCAGCAAGTTATCAGAGTTCTTTTAATGCCGAGAGTATGGCTCGTTATTGGGATATGAAGTACGGAGATTTCAAAATCAGCATTGATTTAGAAAACGAAAGTGAAAATTTGGATGCTCTCTTGCAGAAAGAATATTTTTCTGATTATGTAAAGCGTGTTGGAGATATAGAGGGAGTTAGCAATATATTTACTTATGCTACCGTACCAGTTGATTTCTCAACAGACAATGATATTTCAGATAGCACCTTGATGCTCGGCTATAATGAAAAGGATTTGGCGTCGCTAAATGCAGCGGTTTTGTCTGGAAATATTACTGATGATACAGAATTAGTTGTAAGTGATCCCGAACGTATTTATGATGTTTACCATTGGAAACCTCAAATTGGGGATACTGTGACCTTTAATTTCAAAAATCATAGTGGTAAAACAATAACAAAAGCATTCAAAATTGGTGCAATCACTTCCAGCAATGATGGAATGGGTGGCTATATTTTCAGAATGCCGGAAAATATGCTCAAAGAACTTGCAGGTTATGACTGTACATACGCAATCGAAATACAAGCAGAAACTGAATATCAGGAGATAATCGAGCAAGAACTCAAATTACTCGTTTCTGACAATAGGGATGTTCGCTTACAAACCCTTCAAGATTTTATTGTAGAACACCAATCAGACAATCGTGCAGGTTTTACATTAGCTTATGCGATTGCAGCCATCTTGTGGATATTTGCGGTCATCAATCAAATCAATCTTACTGTGACAAATCTTTTATCACAGAAACAGGAAATGGGCACACTAAAATCTATTGGTATGACAAATAAGCAGTTGAAGCAAGCATTTATGATGGAAGGTCTTTTTACTACTTTGATTGCATTGCTTATAACTGCTGTTGTTGGAATCCCCGGCGGATATGCAATCGGTATATTTTTGAAAAATGCAGGCATGTCTACGGGATTTGTATTTCCGGTTGTTGCTTTTACTCTTTTTGCTGTTGCTATGTTTATGCTTGAAAGTTTGATGACAATATTGCTTATTCATTCATGGAAGAAGCAATCTGTTATTGCAATAATGCGAAATTGATGATAGAAAGCTTTTCATATCTCGGTCAGCTCCACAATTACATTACTCTGCTGATACAGCCAGTCCGTAAATTCTTTCGGGCTGGCTGTTCCTGTTTTTACAGCCTTTTTTCTCTGTAATACTTCTTTTCATACAGTAAATTTTCACTAGGCTGGTATGGAGTAATTTTACTGTCTATACAGTAAGTTGAAAATACTAATATGGTCTTTTTTCTAACCAAACTTTAAGATAACATCTAATTCCAACATATGCGCCCTGCGAAAGTACGAAAAGCAATAGAAGATTTACTGACAGTACTTTTTTGATTGATTCTCCAAAATAAATGACAATAGCAACACTTGTCAGTATCATTAGTAGAGTAATAACATCCCAACAGTTTTTCTTATATAATTCTATAACCTTTATTTCTATCAGTATCGCCAGCATCCCTGTTCCTGCCATACATATTCCTACAATCAATATTAGCAATAACCAATATACCATTCCGGCTATAAAAGCATTTGGAATTTTTGTACTAATCTGTGCCGCAGAATGCCCGGCATCAATCGTCCATCCGACAAAGGTTTGTATGAATGATGCTAAATCATTGAAGAATGATTTACAATCGACAAGGAACATATCTGACTGTACTGCCTGAAAAAGAGTGGTTGTCAACGAATACCATGCAAGAAGGAACAAGGTTGTTTGGAACATTACCGTTTTTGCTTTATACTGTCCTGCAAGTCGCTCTTTTTGTGTTTCGTATTTTGCTTTTGCATTCTGATAGGCTGTCCGGTTACAGGCTTCACATTTTTCATAGAGTACCGGCTTTTCTACCGGTATTTCTACGATTTTCTGATGTGTCCGGGCATAATCCCGTTCCTGTGTTAAATAGCATATTTTATCTTGACATTCCTCTATCATGACGTTTGCGCTTCGCAACTTCTCTTTCTCGATCCGCAATGCTCTGTCTGCCAGCTTCAAGTCGTTCTTTAATGCTTGAATATTCCCGGCTCTGTTCTCTTTGTTTAATTTCTCGTTCAAGGTCAGAGATTCGCTGAGCTGCGTCTTCAGTTCCACGATAAGCTGTTCTTTCTGTTCTAGTTCTTCTTGTATCTCCTCGGTCAAGAGCAGAAGTTCTTCCAACTGTTCGGCGTTCTTTGATTCTCTGGATTCGTTCATCTATATCACGTCCTTTCTCTATCTGCTGTTCCAGTTCAGCAATTCGGTGTTCTGTTTCAGTAATAAACTGTTTTCGCTGTTCAGCTTCTGTGCCAATTTCTGCCATTGCTGATTTTCGTTTTCCAAAAGCTCTATCTTCGTTTTCTGTTCTTCCATCTTGGAAAGCAGTTCCTCGGTATTTGGCAAAATGTTGAGCAGCTCGGTTAACTCGTTGTTTAATTTTTGTAATTTCTGATTCTGTTTTTGCATAAGAGAGAGTTGAGTGTCCCGGTTCTGCATTTCCAGAATCATTTCTGCCATTAGGTTCTGCTGTTCTTCGATTTGACCAATCATGGATTCCATTAAGGGTATAATTTCCCGGCTTTCTTCTAATGTCATTTAATCGCTCCTTCCATAATGATAATGCACCCGATACTTTCCCAAAGGTGTTTAGTATCTTTTGCAATAACGTGTTTTGTTGTTTTATGATTTGATTTTCCGCTACTTTCCACGAGCCTTTTATTTCCTGCCCGGCAAAAAACTTTTGTTCAATCTTTCTTGCGTCAGCTCCTTCATGGATGGTAGGAATCTGGAGTTTTCCCTGCTTTTCATAAGAACGATGA
This sequence comes from Coprococcus sp. AF51-11b1, assembly GCF_027682785.1. Lineage (NCBI taxonomy): Bacteria > Bacillati > Bacillota > Clostridia > Lachnospirales > Lachnospiraceae > Coprococcus > Coprococcus sp. AF51-11b1. The sequence continues at coordinate 330,448 of NZ_JAQCZB010000002.1, forward strand.
TCAACTTGATTATGCAAAGGCAGATGTTCATTACATACCTTTGCCCATTCACTCCGCCACAGTTCACAATTTTTTGGATTGTTCCATCCAGTAGCATCGGTCAGCACCCGTTTCCATTGCAGGCGGTTTCTTGCTCCAATCTTCTGAATTCCGTTTTCGTCTAATACAGGGATACGGATTCCATGACGGTCAGGGTTTTTCTTATCCTGCCACCAGTTCGGATGGGATTCATCAATCACGATATTTCCGTTTTTATCTCTGACAAAATCCCAATCCTTGACTTCTTTCTTTCCCCAAGAATGATCCGGGTTAAAAGGACGCATAGTTAGAAGCAGATGGACATGGGGGTTGCCATCCCCTTTGTCGTGGATACTCCAATCAGCGCACATTCCTCTATCTACAAAAGTTTTTTGGATATAGTCGGTTGTATATTGAATTTGTTCCTGTCTGCTCCATTCTTTGGGGAGGGCAAATTCAAATGACCTGCCAAGTTGGGCATCTGCATTTTTTTCAATCTTCAATACCTCATTCCATAACCTCTGTTTTTGAAATGTGATTTTAAATTTTTTTATAGCAGCTTCTTTATCTTCTGACCTTTTGTATCGGACAGACTTTTGAAAGCGTTTTATATTTTCCTCTGGTACTATCTGCCATTCAGAAGGTGCGTTTTCGCACATCATCAGACTGGTGTAGACCACTTCTTTTTTAGAAGTGTAATAACTGATACTCCCGGTTTCTTCGTTTTTCATCACATCCCCATTGAGATATGCAGAAGCGGAGATAACAGATTTTCCTTTACTTCGTCCGACTATTTTGATTGTGTAATGAAAAATCGCCATGTCTGGATTCCTCCTTTCTGCACATCCGGCATAGATTTCCGGCAACATTGCTTTCAATTTTAGAAAAAGCAGCATTGCCGGAACGCCCTCTGCGTAAGAGTGCCCTGCGCATAGCAGTCTGCATGGAATGCGCCCCTCTGGCGAAGAGTGCCTCCTGCGGCATGAGCAGGTCTGGCTGAAAGCCCCGCCGACGGAACGAGCCCGGCAAGCGTGAGCGCAGACCGGTTGCCACTTGTGGCAAACTTATTGGGACGACCTCTGGTTGTCCATAAGTGCGCCCTTCATGAAAAAGCAATGAAGGGAATGAAAAACTCATCCCCTCCGTCATTACACTTCCTCCATATCGGTATTTGTTTCTTTCTGCATTGCCTTTGAGAAAAATTTTCCATTGGCTTCCTGCTTTTTCAGAAAACCAATCAGCTTTGGGATGTCTTCCTCCTCAAT